>JBBDNZ010000088.1:0-26285 GCA_040877285.1 Xanthobacteraceae bacterium | reverse complement strand
GAGCCGCACATTGGCGGCGCGGGCATAAATCTCCGCCTTGCGCCGGGCGTCGGCGACCGCCGCCTCGCGCGCCTGATCCAGAAGTTTCGACGGCGAGGAAACGACGAATTGAATCCCGGAAATGTCGTTGGCTCCGGCGGCGACCAGACGGTCGATGATGTCCGCGACCTTTGCGAGCTCGCGGATTTTAATGGTGACCTGGTTCGACGCCTGAAAACCGGTGATGCGCGCGGGGCCGATGCGGTTCTGATCGCGCATGGGCTGCAACGACAGCCGCGCCGTCTGCACGTCGCCATCCGCAACGCCGGCTTCCTTGAGCGCCGCCATGACGGCCGTCATCGCCTTGGCATTGGCTTCGCTGGCTTCGCGCGCGGTCCGCGCCGCGGTAATGACGCCGCCGGTCAGAACGGCAAGATCGGGCACGACCGCGACCTCACCTTCGCCCGCGACGGTGAGGACGCTCGGCGGTTTTTCCTGCGCCTGTGCGATAGCCGGGGTGAAGGCTGCGGCTGCGCCGCCTGTGAGAGCGAGAAAGACGAAGGTGCGTAGCAGAGACATGACTCTCGATTCACGGGGATTGGATTTTCAAAGGGATGTAGATATTCACGATGAGTTTTGCCTGCGGCGTCTTCACCGGATCGGTCACATATTCCTCGATGAACATGTCTTCGGTCTCCAGCCGCTTTTCGTCGAGATGGTTGGTGATGGCCTCGTAGGTCGTGTCCATCGCGTCGTAGGAGCCGCGGTGGACGAATTTGAGCAATTTGCCGGCCGGCGACTTGCCGACGCTGAGGTCTCCGCGTGGCGGCGGCTTCGGCGCCTCGGCGACCGGTATGCCGACCTGGTAATTGAATCCGGTATCGTCGGTCTGCGTATAGACCACCAGCGCCTTGCCGGACGGTTGAATCTTCTGCTTGTCGAGGTAGCCGCCGATCGTCTTGAAGGCATCGGCCAAGGTCTCGAACGCCGTTTCCCAGGTCGCGGTTCCCTTCATGGTGATGATGGTCTTTTCTTCCAGCGTCACTTCCTCGCCGAATGGGTCGGCGGGATTCGCCGGCGCGGCCTGCGCCGGCGTGGCCGAGACTTCCGGCGCCTTCTCGGTGGGCGCGCGAGCCGCTTGCGCCTGAGCTCCGATGGGCGGCTGAATCAAGGCAAATACAGCGGTGAGAAAGGCGGCGCCGACCGCTCGTCGAACGCACGTCATCAGGGCCCCCTTGATCCGAGCCGCCCTTAAATAGGGCAGACTCAATATCAATATTAGCACGGCGGCGCTCATAGGGCGACGAAACCGGGGGCGACGAAACCGGGGGCGACGAAACCGGGGCGACGAAACCGGGGGCGACGAAACCGGCCGGGGCGCGCCCACTGGCTAAGCGGCCGTCTTTGGCCATATAAGTCAGGCGGATATTGGCCGCCCGAATTTTTGCTTCATGAACGCGCTCGCGAACCAGGCATTTACCCGGATGAACGGTCTCGGCAACGAGATCGTGGTGGTGGATTTGCGCGCCTCGCAGGCCACCATCACGCCGGACGAAGCGCGTGCCGCGGCGCAGCCGCCGGGGGCGCCCTATGATCAGCTGATGGCGCTGCACTCCCCGCGCGCGCCGGGCACCGACGCCTATGTGCGCATCTACAACAGCGACGGCTCCGAGGTCGGCGCCTGCGGCAACGGCATGCGCTGCATCGCCTCGTTGCTCTTTTCCGAAAGCGGGAAAAACGCGGTCACCTTCGAGACCAAGGCCGGCATTCTGAACTGCTGGAAGGCGGAAACGCCGGGGCTGATCACCGTGGACATGGGCGTGCCGCGTTTCCGCTGGGACGAGATTCCGCTGGCGGAGGAGTTTAGCGACACCCGCGGCATCGAATTGCAGATCGGCCCCATCGACAAGCCGGTCCTGCATACGCCGTCGGTGGTGAACATGGGCAATCCGCACGCCGTCTTCTGGGTGGATGACGTGAATGCTTACGATCTCGCGCGCTTCGGCCCGCTCTTGGAAAACCATCCGATTTTTCCCGAGCGCGCGAACATCACGCTCGCGTCGATCAAGTCGCGCGAGCACATCGTGATCCGCACCTGGGAGCGCGGCGCGGGGCTCACCAAGGCCTGCGGCTCGGCGGCCTGCGCCGCGGCCGTGGCGGCGGCGCGACTCAAGCGCACGGAGCGCAAGGTGCGCGTGACGCTGCCGGGCGGCGATCTCACCGTGGAATGGCGCGCGAGCGACGATCACGTGCTGATGACCGGGCCGGTGGAATTCGAATCGCAAGGCCGTTTCGATCCGGCGCTGTTCGCCAAGGCGGGCGTGGAATGAGCGCTCACCTTCTTTCTTTACCTCCCCCGCAGGCGGGGGAGGTAGAAGACAAAATCGACGTCGTCACCTTCGGCTGCCGGCTCAACATCCATGAGTCGGAAGTGATCCGGCGCGGTGTTGCCGCGGCGGGGCTTTCCGACACGGTGGTGGTCAACACCTGCGCGGTGACCGGCGAGGCGGTGCGCCAGGCGCGGCAGGCGATCCGCAAAGCAAGGCGTGAAAAGCCGCACGCCCGCATTGTCGTCACCGGCTGCGCCGCGCAGATTGAGCCGGAGAAATTTGCCGCGATGCCCGAGGTCGATCGCGTCGTCGGTAATGAGGAAAAGCTCAAGCCGGAAACCTGGAAGCGCGCCGAGCGCGCGGCTGTGGGCGACATCATGGCGGCGAAGGAAATCGCGCTTGCCTCGATCAAAAACATCGAAGGACATACCCGTGCTTTCGTGCAGGTGCAGAACGGCTGCGACCATCGCTGCACTTTCTGCATCATTCCTTATGGGCGCGGGAATTCCCGCTCGGTGCCGATGGACGATGTCGTGGCGCAGGTCCGCGGCCTGGCCGTCAACGGCTACCGCGAAGTGGTGCTCACGGGCGTCGATATCACCAGCTACGGCGCGAACCTGCCCGGCGCGCCGAAGCTCGGCCAACTGGTGAAGAAAATTCTCAAGCAAGTGCCGGTGCTGGATAGGCTGCGATTGTCCTCCATCGACTCAGTGGAGGCCGATGCCGATCTGTTTGACGCCTTGGCGACCGAGCCGCGGCTGATGCCGCATCTGCATCTATCGTTGCAGGCGGGCGACGATCTCGTGCTCAAGCGCATGAAGCGCCGCCACAGCCGCGCCGACGCCATCGCCTTCTGCGAGCGGGTGCGGCGGCTGCGCCCGGAAGTGGCGTTCGGCGCCGACATCATCGCCGGCTTTCCCACCGAGACCGAGGAGATGTTTTCCCGTTCGCTCGATCTCGTGGACGAATGCGGGCTCACCCATCTTCATGTGTTCCCGTTCTCCGCGCGGCCCGGCACGCCCGCGGCGCGCATGCCGCAGATTGCCGGTGACGTCGTCAAGGATCGCGCGCGGCGCTTGCGCGAGAAAGGCGAGTCGGCGTTGCGCCGCCATCTCGACGGTGAAGTCGGCAAACACCGGCGCGTGCTGACCGAAGCCGGCGGCATCGGGCGGACCGAGCAGTTCACTCCGGTAAAACTCTCCGGGCAAACTGAGCGTGGCCAAATGCTCGACCTCATCGTCGCCGGCCACGACGGCCGCCAGCTTATCGCGGCGTAGCCGCTTCATCCTTCCAACCGCAGGCAAGAAGCCGCTCGCGCATGTGTTCGGGCACCGGCGCGATGACCGCGATGGGCGGCTTGTTCTTGTAAAGCGGCACCACGATCCCACGCGAATGTAGATGTAGAATGGGAATACCGCTGCGCGGCGCGGTCCCATAAATATTGTCGCCGACGATGGGCCAGCCCATCTCGGCGCAATGCACGCGCAATTGATGGGTACGGCCGGTGACCGGCTCCAGCGCGAGCCAGGTGAGACCTGTCGCCCGCCCCAGCACCTTCCATGCGGTCGCCGCCGGCTGGCCTTTCGGGTCTGGCTTCATCCACCAGCCGCGCGTGGCGTCGCGCCGGCCGAGCGGCAGTTCAATGCGGCCCTCCTCCGCCTCCGGGCCGCCTTCCACGACTGCCCAATAGGTCTTGCCCACCTTGCCCTGTTTGAACAGGCGGCCCAGGGTTGCCAGCGCCTTGCGGTGGCGGCCGAGCACCAGGCAGCCGGAGGTGTCGCGGTCGAGCCGGTGCGCCAGCGCCGGCGCCCGCGGCAGGCCGAAACGCAGCGCGCCGAAATGATCCTCCAGGCTCTCACCGCCCTTGGGCCCGCGATGCACCGCCATGCCGGCCGGCTTGTCGATCACCAGCATCAGCCCGTCGCGGTAGAGCAGCCGCGCCACCATCTCTTCCGGTGTCATGCGTAAACCGCTATCACGGGCCCGCAATGAGCGACAACGCGCATAAACAAAGCTGGTGGCGGCGCCTGAGCGGCGGGCTTAAGCGTACGTCGACGTCGATCGGCGGCGCGATCTCCGATCTTGTCGCCAAGCGCAAGCTCGATGCCGCGATGATCGACGAGCTGGAGGAGATGCTGATCCGCGCCGACCTCGGCGTGGACGTTGCCGCCAAAATCGCCGCCGCCATTGGCGAAGGGCGCTACGACAAGACGGTCACGCCCGACGAGGTGAAAAGCATCCTCGCGGCGGAAGTCGAAAAAGTTCTCGCGCCGGTGGCGAAGCCGCTTGCCGTCGAAGGCGCAAAACCTTTTGTCGTCCTGGTCGCCGGCGTCAACGGGTCCGGTAAGACCACGACCATCGGCAAGCTCGCCGCGCGCTTCCGCGCCGAGGGCCGCAAGGTGATGCTGGCCGCCGGAGATACATTCCGGGCGGCGGCCATCGATCAGCTCAAAATCTGGGGTGAGCGCACCGGCGCGCCAGTGGTGGCGCGCGAACCTGGCTCGGATGCCGCAAGCCTTGTCTTCGATGCTCTGACGCAAGCCAAGGAACAGGGCGCCGACATTCTGCTGGTTGATACCGCAGGCCGGTTGCAGAACAAGGCCGCGCTGATGGACGAGCTGGAGAAAATCGTGCGGGTGACGAAGAAGGTGGATGCTTCCGCGCCGCATGCCGTCCTGCTCGTGCTCGATGCTACCGTCGGGCAAAACGCGCTCTCGCAAGTCGAGATATTCCAAAAGATCGCGGGCGTCACCGGCCTGGTGATGACTAAGCTCGACGGCACCGCGCGCGGCGGCATTCTGGTGGCGCTTGCCGCGAAGTTCGGACTTCCGGTGCATTTCATCGGGGTCGGCGAGGGTGTGGACGATCTCGCGCCCTTTGCCGCGCGGGACTTCGCGCGGGCAATTGCGGGTGTGGAATGACAAATGGCGCCGCCCAGGCTACACAGCCCCATGCCTGAAAAACCCCCACTCAATCCCCTGCTCAAGCTCGCGCTCGATCTCGGCCCGCTGGTGCTGTTCTTCCTGGTCAATGCGCGGCTCGGCATCTTTGCCGCCACCGCCACCTTCATGGTTGCAGTGTTGGTCGCCCTCGTCGTCTCCTATGCGCTGGTCCGCCGCTTGCCGATAATGGCCATCGTCTCCGCCGTCATCGTCATGGTGTTCGGCGGGCTTACGCTCGCGCTGGAAGATGAGACCTTCATCAAGCTCAAGCCGACCATCATCTATCTCTTGTTTTCCGGCACGCTGTTCGGCGGTTTGCTGCTGCACAAGCCGCTGTTGGAAATCGTCTTCGATCAGATGTTCCATCTGACGGAGGAAGGCTGGCACAGGCTCACGTTGCGCTGGGCCTGTTTCTTCGTTGTGCTCGCCGTGCTCAACGAGATCGTCTGGCGCACGCAAACGACCGACGTCTGGGTGAGTTTCAAGGTTTTCGGTTTTGTGCCGCTGACCTTCGTCTTCGCCGCCCTGCAATATCCGCTGCTGCAGAAATACGCCGCGCCCGAGGCAAAAGATTAGTCAGGAAGCCGCCAGCGCCTTCTCGATCTGCGGCTTCACCTGCATTTGCAGATTTTCCGGCGTGATCGGCCCGATGAGCTTGAAGGCGATGCGGCCGTCGCGCCCGACAATAAACGTCTCGGGAACGCCATAGACGCCCCAATCGATCGAGGTCCGGCCGGCGGTATCCGCGCCCACGGCCGCGAAAGGATTTCCGTGGCGGCCGAGAAAGCGGCGCGCATTGTCCGGCTGGTCCTTGTAGTTAATGCCCACGATTTGGATGCGCTTATCCCGCGCCAATTGATCCAGCAACGGCGCTTCCTCGCGGCAGGGCCCGCACCAGGAGGCCCAAACATTCACCAGCGTGACCTTGCCGGGAAAAAGCTCGGGCGCGATGCCCGGCACCGGCTTGCCGTCGCGATCGAGCCCCGGCAGCGGCGGCAGGGTTGTCGCGGGGACAGCTTTTCCGATCAGCGCCGAAGGCACGACTCCGGGATCGTCCCCTCCCAGCCGATAGAAGAACAACGCCGCCAGCGCGAGGAAGAAGATCAGCGGCAGAAAGACGATCGGTTTCCGCCGCTGCCCATCCTCCTGCGGGATCATCGTCATGATGGATGCGGTTTTGCGCGCTCGGACCGGCGCGTGATCCCACGCGCTTCAAGCTCGGCCAGGATGCGGGTTTGCGTACGATAATCCAGCCAGATCCAGACGATCAAGCAGCCAAGCACGACAGCCGCCACCGCATAGGCGGCGAGGATGAAGTCGGCATAAGCTCCAAGATTCATGTCAGCTTCCCGCTGTGTCGGCCTGCATCAGCCGCAACGTGCGCACGCGCCGCCGCAAAATTTCGTTGCGCATGGCGGCAAGATGCAGCGTGACGAACAACAATGCGAGAGCGACAGCCATGATGAGCAGCGGCGTGAGGAACGAAGGATGAATCGTCGGCCCGCCGACGCGGAAAACCGACGCCGGCTGATGCAGCGTGTTCCACCAATCCACGGAGAATTTAATGACCGGCAGGTTGATGGCGCCGACCAGGGTGAGAATGGCGGCGGCCCGTGCCGCGCGCGAAGGGTCCTCTACCGTGCGCCACAGCGCGATCACGCCGAGATACATCAGGAACAGGATCAGCACCGAGGTGAGCCGCGCGTCCCAGACCCAGTAGGTTCCCCACATGGGCCGTCCCCACAGGGAGCCGGTTACGAGGCAGACGAAAGTAAAGGCGGCGCCGATGGGGGCGGCGGCCTTGGCCGCCACGTCGGCGAGCGGATGGCGCCACACCAGCGTGCCGAGCGCGGCTACGCTCATCAGCACCCAGCAGAACATGCCGAGCCAGGCCGAAGGCACGTGCAGAAACATGATCTTCACGGTGGCGCCTTGCTGGTAGTCGTCGGGCGCAACGAGGAAGGCCTGGTTGAGGCCAAGTGCGAGCGCCAGCGCTGTGACAGCGGCAAGCCAAGGCAAAACGGGTTCGACGACGGCAAGAAACCGCGAAGGATTCGCTAGCTCGCTGAGGGCCATTGGCAGCTTCTTAGTGCCAGCTATGGCGTGACGCAATCCGGGCCCTTCTATCATTGCGTGTATCCAATCTTATTCTGCATGTCTGAAGGCGGCGGCTGCCGCCACCGGACCGATCACCAAGCTCGCCAGCGACAGCGCGCAGAGAATCGTAAAAGGCGTGCCGAACGGCACCGGCCCGGAAAGCGCGGCGTTCGATGCCGTCACCCCGAAGATCAGCACCGGAATCGTCAGCGGCAGGATAAGCACCGGCACCAGCAGTCCGCCGCGGCGCAGTGTCACCGCCAAGGCGGCGCCAATGAGGCCGAGAAATGTCAGCCCCGGGGTGCCGGCAAGGAGCGTCAGCGCAACCGCGGCCATCGCGCGCGACTCGGCGTCGAGCAAAATGCCAAGCAATGGAGCGGCGATGACAAGAGGAAGACTGCTGGTCAACCAATGGGCGAACGCCTTGGTCGCGATCGCCACTTCGAGCGGCGCGCGCCCCATCAGGATCAGATCGAGCGAGCCGTCTTCCTGGTCGGCGGCAAAGAGACGGTCGAGCGTCAAGAGACTCGCCAGCAGCGCGCCGAGCCAGAGAATCGCCGGAGCGATGCGTCGCAGCAGCGCAAGTTCAGGCCCGATGGCGAAGGGCATAAGCGTCACCACGAGGAGAAAGAAAAGTACGCCCATTCCCGCGCCGCCGCCGACGCGCACGGCCAGCCGCAGATCGCGCAGGAGAAGGGCCGAGAGGGCGTTCATGCGGCTTCCCCAAGACTCAGTTGTTTCGCATCGGAAAGACCAATCGCTCCATGCGCGGCGGCGATGATCAGCCCGCCCTGCGCCAAGTGCCCGCGCATCAGTTCAGCCAGCCGCGCCTGTCCCGCGCTGTCGAGCGCCGCGGTGGGCTCGTCCAACAGCCAGATCGGACGTCCGATACTGACGAGGCGAGCCAAGGACAGCCGCCGCCTCTGGCCCGTGGAGAGATAGGCCGCTGGAACATCGGCAAGGTTGGCCAATCCGGCCGCCGCCAGCGCCGCCTCGCGGCCCGCACCGGCCGGGCCGAGATAGTCGCTCCAGAATTGGAGATTTTCCCGCACCGTCAGGGCGGCCTTCAGCGGGTCCTGGTGGCCGAGATAGTGGGCTTGTTCGGAAAGCGTTAGCTCAGGATCGCCGCCTTCCAGCACGATCCGCCCCGCGGCTGGGCGCAGCAGACCCGCAATCAGCCGCAACAGCGACGATTTCCCGCTGCCATTGCGCCCGGTGACGATCAGCGCCTCGCCGTCCGCCAACGAAAAGTCCACCCCGGTGAAGACCTCGCGGCCCCCCCGCCGGCAGACCAGATCCTGGGCCGAAAGCCTCATCGTCCCGGCCATTTCCGATGGGGCAAGGGCAGGCAAGCAGGCGCGGGGCATCCGGGCGTTAGCAAAAAGCCGTGCATCTTGTTGATGAGTCGCCTTTGTATGGCAGAGCGCGGGAAAAGTTCTTATAAGCCCAACAAAATATCGCGGGAAATGCCGCGGATGAAGGACGGGGGCACAGGTATCAGGTTACCGTGATTTCGTCCCGAGAGTTCGCCCCGCCGGTCAAGGAAACAGCCGTCATGACATCGCTCGACAGCTTCAAGTGCTTGAGGCCGCTCAAGGCCGGCTCCAAGACCTACGCCTATTACAGCCTGGCCGCCGCCGAGAAAAACGGGCTCAAGGGCGTCTCCCGCCTGCCTTTCACCATGAAGGTGCTGCTCGAGAATCTGCTGCGCAACGAAGACGGCCGCACCGTCACCAAGGAAGACATCCAGGCCGTCGCCCAATGGCTGAAAGACCGCTGCTCCGACCGGGAGATCGCGTTCCGCCCCGCGCGCGTGCTGATGCAGGATTTCACCGGCGTGCCGGCGGTGGTGGATCTCGCGGCCATGCGCGACGCCATGAAGATGCTCGGCGGCGATCCGAAGAAGATCAATCCGCTGGTGCCGGTCGATCTGGTCATCGACCATTCGGTGATCGTCAATTTTTTCGGCAGCCCGAACGCGTTTAAGAAGAACGTCGAAGAAGAATACAAGCAAAACCAGGAACGCTACGAATTCCTGAAATGGGCGCAGAAAGCGTTCGACAATTTCCGCGTCGTGCCGCCCGGCACCGGCATCTGCCATCAGGTCAATCTCGAATATCTGTCGCAGACGGTCTGGAGCCGCAAAGAGAAACTCAAGCTCGGCGACAAGGCGGCAATGGTCGATCTCGCCTATCCGGACACGCTGGTCGGCACGGATTCGCACACCACCATGGTCAACGGCCTCTCCGTCCTTGGCTGGGGCGTCGGCGGCATCGAGGCGGAAGCCGTCATGCTCGGCCAGCCGCTCTCCATGCTGCTGCCTGAGGTGATCGGTTTCCGGCTCAACGGCAAGCTCAAGGAAGGCGTGACTGCGACGGACCTGGTGCTCACGGTGACGCAGATACTGCGCCAGCACGGCGTGGTCGGGAAATTCGTCGAGTTCTTCGGCCCCGGTCTCGCCGGCCTATCGATCGCCGACCGCGCCACCGTCGGCAACATGGCGCCGGAATATGGCGCGACCTGCGGCTTCTTTCCGGTCGATGACGATACGCTGCGTTATTTGCAGGACACCGGCCGCACCGCGGAGCGCATCGCGCTCGTTCAAGCCTACGCCAAGGCGCAGGGACTGTTCCGCACCAAGAACACGCCTGACCCGGTCTTCACCGACGTGCTCAAGCTGGAACTCGCCAGCGTCGAGCCGTCGCTGGCCGGACCCAAGCGCCCGCAGGACCGCGTGGCTCTAAAAGACGTCAAGGCCGGCTTCGCCGCCGCGATGGATAAGGAGTTCGGCAAGGCCGCGGAACTTGCCAAGCGCGTGCCGGTCAAGGGCCGCAAGCACGATCTCGGCCACGGCGACGTGGCGATCGCGGCGATTACCTCCTGCACCAATACGTCGAACCCGAGCGTCATGATCGGGGCGGGACTTTTGGCGCGCAAAGCCGCCGCCAAAGGATTGAAGGTCAAGCCCTGGGTGAAGACATCGCTGGCCCCCGGCTCTCAGGTTGTCGCCGAATATCTCGACCGGTCGGGCCTGCAAAAGGATCTCGACAAGCTTGGCTTCAATCTCGTTGGCTTCGGCTGCACCACCTGCATCGGCAATTCCGGGCCGCTGCCGGCGGAGATTTCCGACGCGATCAACAAGAGCGATCTGGTCGCCGCCGCCGTGCTTTCCGGCAATCGCAACTTCGAGGGCCGCATTAATGCCGACGTGCGCGCGAATTATCTCGCCTCGCCGCCGCTGGTCGTCGCTTATGCCCTCGCCGGCACCATGCAAATCGACATGAACAGGCAGCCGCTCGGCATCGACCAGAAAGACAAGCCGGTTTTCCTCAAAGACATCTGGCCGAGCACCAAGGAAATCAACGAATTCATCCGCAAGAATATCACCAAGCAGATGTTCGCGCGCAAATACGCCAACGTGTTCAAGGGCGATGTGCATTGGCGCAAGATCAAAGTGAAGGGCGGCATGACCTATGTTTGGAGCCGCAAGTCCACTTACGTGCAGAACCCGCCCTATTTCACCGGCATGGGCCGCTCGCCCACGCCGCCGGCCGATATCGTGGACGCGCGAATTCTCGGGCTGTTCCTCGATTCGATCACCACGGATCACATCTCGCCGGCCGGTTCCATCAAGGTGGATTCGCCCGCCGGCAAGTATCTGATCGAACACAAGGTCAAGCCCGTCGATTTCAATCAATACGGCACGCGGCGCGGCAACCATGAGGTGATGATGCGCGGCACCTTCGCCAATATTCGCATCAAGAACCAGATGGTGCCCGGCGTCGAAGGCGGCATGACCATTCACTATCCCTCGCGGCAGCGGATGCCGATTTACGAAGCGGCCATGCGCTACAAGCAGGAGGGCATGCCGCTCGTGGTCATGGCCGGCAAGGAATACGGCACGGGGTCGTCGCGCGACTGGGCGGCCAAGGGTACCAACCTGCTCGGCGTGCGCGCGGTCATCGCGCAGAGCTTTGAGCGCATCCACCGCTCAAACTTGGTCGGCATGGGCGTGCTGCCGCTCGTCTTCGAGGAAGGCGCCTCCTGGCAGTCGCTCGGCATCCGCGGCGACGAGCAGATCACCATTCGCGGCGTCCACGACGTCAAGCCGCGCCAGCGTCTGATGGCGGAAATCGTCGCAGCCGACGGCGGGCTCAAGCGCGTGCCGCTGATCTGCCGCATCGATACGCTGGACGAACTGGATTATTTCAAGAACGGCGGCATCCTGCATTACGTGCTGCGCCGGCTCGCGGCGTAACCCGCACCCCTTTGGCTTCGAAATGACAAGACAGCCGGGCGGCTTCCGCCCGGCGATCCCGCTTGCGCGGAAATAGCCAATGCGAGGTGAAGGATCATGTCACGACGCAAAATCGCCTATTTGGCCGCTCTTAGCGCCTCTCTCGCCATGATGACCTCCGGTCTGGCGGACGCCGGCCCGCGCGGGGTCATCGAGCTCTTCACCAGCCAGGGCTGCTCCTCCTGCCCGCCCGCGGACAAGCTTTTAGGCGCGCTTTCCGACGATTCTTCGCTCGTCACCATCAGCATGCCGGTTGATTATTGGGACTATCTGGGTTGGAAGGATACGCTCGGTGATCCGCGCAATTCCGCGCGGCAACGCGCCTATGCGCGTTCGCGCGGCGACCGCCAGGTCTATACGCCCCAGGTCGTGGTCAACGGCGCCGCGCATACGATCGGAAGCGACAAGGCGGAGATCGAGCAGGCCATTACACAAACCCGGCGCAATGCGGCGGTTTTGTCGGTGCCGGTGAACGTATTGGTTCAGGGATCTGCGCTTCTGGTCGATGTCGGCGGCAGGGAAGACGGCGCCGCCGCGGAGGTCTGGCTCTACGGCATCGCCAAAGCGGTCCCGGTCGCTGTGCAGCGCGGAGAAAACCGCGGCAGCACGATCACCTATCACAACGTCGCGCGCCGCTGGATCAAGCTCGGCGATTGGAACGGCAAGCCGGCGCATTGGAAAGTGCCGTTGAAAGAATTCAGCGCCGAGGGCGTCGACGGGGCGGCCGTGCTTGTGCAGGGCGGTACGGCCGACAATCCGGGAAAAATGCTTGGGGCTGCCGTAGCGTCGCTTCGCTAAGTTCGGATGCCACCCGCAACTTCAAAAGAAAAAAATAGGGCCGGCGACTGACCGGCCCTAAGCACTAGGGATTGAACCGTACACGGAACTGGGCCCGGCCCTTACGAAATCCGGGGGGCTGGGGGGCTGAGGAATCCGGAGTTCTCCGGACCGGGCCCTGAGGCTACAGTCTTCTATCTCGCAAGCCACAAGGGCGGACGCTTGGCCGAATTTGGGCAGTATTATGTTTTCGTTTGACAAAACCATGATGGCTTGGGCGGCTTTTTCCAGCTAAATCCGCCGCTTGCCGGCTTTGTCTCAACGCTTGAAAAATTGCGCATCAGCTCTGCGGAAAAGGGGCCCTTGCCGCCGGGCCTATCTGGCGCGATCATGACGCGCAGAGAAGGGAGGCGCCGCATGGCCTTCGGCGAAACTGAACCCAGCATGCCCTGCGGGGGCGACTTTCCGGCCGGATTTGCGCCGGTTGCCCCCGCCCATCAAGTGCTCAATCAAGTCACCTTCAGCCGGCGCGAGCTCAACCGCATCCTCAACCTTTACGGCCGCAAGGTCGCCGCCGGCGAATGGCGCGACTACGCCATCGATTTTCTCAAGGACCGCGCGGTGTTCTCGGTGTTCCGCCGCGCCTCGGAAGTGCCGATCTACCGCATTGAAAAAAATCCGCGCCTGGCGCGCCGCCAGGGCGCCTATAGCGTGATCTCGGCCACCGGCTTGATCGTCCGCCGCGGTCCCGAGCTTGATCGCGTGCTGCGCGCCATCGACAAGTCGCTCAGCGTCGTCGTTGCCTGAACCGCCGCCATGAAAAAAACGCCCCGGCTTGACCGGGGCGTTTCTGTTTGGATGCTCGCGATGCTTAGCGGCGGTCGCCGAGCAGGCGCAGCAGCATCAGGAACAGGTTGATGAAGTCCAGATAGAGCCGCAGCGCGCCCATCACCGCCTTGCGGCCGGCGACGCTGCCGTCATCGTTGACGTCATACATTTCCTTGATCTGCTGGGTATCCCAGGCGGTCAGCCCCGCGAACACCAGCACGCCCACCACCGAGATGGTGAAGTCCAGGGCCGAGCTGGCCAGGAAGATGTTCACGATCATCGCCAGAATGAGGCCGATCAGGCCCATCATCAGGAAGGCGCCCATGGGCGAGAGATCGCGCTTGGTCGCGTAGCCGTAGAGGCTTAGGCCGCCAAACGACGCCGCCGAGATGAAGAACACGCGGGCGATGGACGTATGCGTATAGACCAGAAAGACCGACGACAGCATCAGTCCGAGCAGGCCCGAATAGAGCAGGAATAGTCCCAGCGCCGTTGCCGGCTCCAGGCGCTGTACGCGGAAGCTCAGGAAGAAGACGAGCCCGAGCGTCGCCACGAACAGCACGAGGACGGCCGGGCCGCTGAAAATCGTCTGTCCAAAAGCCGTCAGCGCGACGACCGCGCCCGCCTCGTTCGTGACCACAGCGGCCTGATAGGTGAACCAGGAGATAAGGCCGGTGAGGCCGACGCCCATGGCCATGTAGATGTAGACGCGGATCATGTAGGCCCGCAGGCCCGCATCGATCGCGACCGCCCGGTCAGCGCCGTAGTCGCGGGCAGACGCTACGTTCCGGTCGAAATCCGACATTGACTTTTCCTCTCTCAATTGCCCGGCACGGCGCCGGTATAGCAATGGCACAGGGCCGGGTGACCGGCCGCGCCGATGCAGGGAATCTAATATGGGCGGGTCACGTGCGCTAGATGCCGGGTTACCGATCCTTAATGAAAGCAAGCTGCATTCGGCAAAACGCCGCACAATCTTGATACCTTATGCACAACCCATGACGAGGATGCGACGAAAATACGCGGCAACCATCAAAGGTTGCGCAGCACCGGCGCGGGTTTCTGGCTGAGAGCGGAGAAGGTGCCGAGCAAACCCAGTCCGACCGTGACCAGCAGCGCTCCGGCGGCCACCGCGGCAGCCGGCCCGGGCAGCCAAATGAAGCTCAGGTTCATCACTTCGGTGACCACCAGCCAAGCGGCGACCGAACCGGCGGCCACGCCGAATATCGCGGTCGCCAGACCGAGCACGAGATATTCCAGCGCGTAGGCTCCGAGCAGCCGGGCGCGCGTGGCGCCGAGCGTCTTGAGCACCACGGCGTCATAGACGCGGCTGCGGTGGCCCGCCGCCAGCGCCCCGCCCAGCACCAGTATTGCGGCGAGCAGAGTCACGAGACTCGCGCCGCGAATGGCGAGCGCCAGATCGGAGACGAGCTTGGCGATGGCTTCGATCGCTTCCTTCACCCGGACGATCGTCACGGCGGGGAAGGCGCCCGCCGCCGCCTTGAGCACCCTGGTTTCCTCCTCCACCGTGCTTCCGTTCGGATAGGTCAGGGTGGCGATATGCGTGTGCGGCGCGCCGCGGAATGCGCCCGGCGAAAAGACCAGCACGAAGTTGATTCCCAGGCTTTCCCAGTCCACCGCCCGCATGTTGGCGATGCGCGCGGTGACGTTGCGCCCGAGCACATTGACGGTCACCGCCTCGCCCAGCCTGAGGCCCAAGCCGTCGGCGAGTTTTTTCTCGAAGGAGACCAGCGGCGGGCCGTCGTAATTCGGTCCCCACCATTGCCCTTCCACCACGCGGGACCCTTCGGGGATGTCGCCGGTATAGGTCAGCCCGCGGTCGCTTTGCAGCACCCAGGCGGCGTCGGGAGTGGCTTTCAGGTCTTCGGCCTCGATGCCGTTGGCGGACACGATGCGCCCGCGCAGCATCGGAACGCGCTCAAGCGTCGTGCCCGGCGCGGTTGTCGCGATGAAGGCGTCGAAACGCTCGGCTTCGGCGGCGGGAATGTCGGTGAAATAGAAAGCCGGCGCGCGCTCGGGTAGCGCGGCGGTGAATTGACGGCGCAGATTGCCGTCGATCTGCATCAAGGTCACCAGCAACGCCAATCCCAGGCCAAGCGACAGCACGACCGTGGGCGTCAGCGCGCCCGGCCGATGGATGTTGGCGATCGCCAGCCGCACCAGCGCCGAGCCTTTGTGCGGAGAATGGCGCGCGGCCCACATCAGCGCAGCGGCCACAAGCCGCAATGCGACGAACACCGCCGCCGCGGCACCGACGAAATAAAGGGCGATGCGGCGGTCATAGGCGAGAAAGATAGCCGTGCCCGCCAGCGCCAGCGTGACCAGCGCCGCCGCCGCCATATAGCGTTTGCGCGGCCAGGTGCGCTGGACCGCCACTTCGTCGCGGAACAGCGCGGAAACCGGAATGTCATGCGCGCGCCCGAGCGGCCATAGGGCGAAGGCTACGGCCGTGAGCAATCCATAGGCCAGCGCCAGCACAAGCTCGCCGGGCTGGACGGCGGGCTGCATCGGCAAGGGAATGACCGCACCGAAGATCCAATCGATCAGATACGGCAGGGCGGCGCCGGCCGAAAGCCCGATGGCGGCGCCAAGCGCAGCCAGCATGAGCACCTGAGAAAGATAGACGGCGAAGACGCGGCCGCCGGTGGCGCCGAGCGCCTTCATCGTGGCGATCACCTCGCGCCTGCGGTCGAGATGGCTTTTTACCGCATTGGCGACGCCGACGCCGCCGACCAAAAGAGCGGTAAGGCCAACCAGGGTGAGAAATTGTGTAAACCTCTCCATGTTGCGTTCCATGCGCGGAGAAGCGTTGGAGCGCGTGCGAATGGACCATCCTGCCTGCGGCAATTGCACCCGCGCTTGTTCGACGATCGCGGCGGTAAGGCCGTCGGCCGCGCCGGCCTGCGGCAGTTCCACCCGGTAGCGCCAGCGCACCAGGCTGCCGGGCTGCAATAGGCCGCTGGCGCGCAACGCCGCTTCGCCGATCAGCAGACGGGGGCCGAAATCGAGACCGCCGGCGAGCTTATCCGGCTCGCTTTCCAGCGCCGCGCGGATTTCGAGGTTGGCCGCTCCGACCGTCAGGCGATCGCCGACTTTCAAATCGAGACGCGCCAGCAAAGTCGGCGCCGCCGCGGCGCCAAATACGCCGTCGCGCGCGGCGAACAAATCCGGCAGATCGAGCGCCGGCTTGAGCGCTACCGTGCCGTAGAGCGGATAGGCGCCGTCCACCGCCTTGATTTCGACCAGCGCCGCACCGCCATCGGGAGCCTGCGCCATGGCGCGCATGGTGGCGGCCACCGACACGCGTCCCTGGCGATCGATGAACTGCCGCTCGGCCGCGGTCGCCTCGCGCTGGATCAGATTGAAGGCGAGGTCGCCGCCGAGAATGACCCGGCCTTCGCGGGCGAGCCCGCTTTGCAGGCTGCCGGCGACGGAGCCGACGCCGGCGATGGCCATGACGCCCAGCGCGATACAGGCGATAAAAATATAAAAGCCGCGTAAGCCGCCGCGCAGTTCGCGCAAGGCATAGCGTAGCGGAAGAAATCCGCTCACCTCTCCCGCGTGCGGGGGAGGTCGGACCGCGGAGCGGTCCGGAAGAGGGATGGATGTGTTCAATTCCCCCTCCCCAACCCTCCCCCGCGGGCGGGGGAGGGAGAACTCTCTTCGATCCGTCCTGAGCGCAGCCGCATCACCCGGCCGCAGCGCGCCGCCAGCGCCGTGTCATGCGTCACCAGGATCAGCGTGGTGCCGCGCGCGGCGTGGCCCGCGAATAAAAGTTCGATGATCTGCTGGCCGGTTGCCTCGTCGAGATTCCCGGTGGGTTCGTCGGCGACAAGGATGTCGGGATGCGGCGCCAGCGCGCGCGCGAGCGCCACGCGCTGCTGCTCGCCGCCCGACAGTTCCGCCGGATAATGAGCGAGGCGGTCGGAGAGCCCCACCGCCGCCAATTCCGTCTCCGCCCGCTCGAAGGCGTCGGCCATGCCGGCCAATTCGAGCGGCACGGCGACATTCTCCAGCGCCGACATGGTGGGGATCAGATGGAACGACTGGAAAACGATGCCGACATGGCGTCCGCGGAAGCGGGCGAGGCTGTCCTCATCGAGTGTGCCTAGATCGGTACCGGCAACCATCACCGAACCGGTATCCGGCCGTTCGAGCCCGGCCATGACCATGAGCAGCGTGGACTTGCCCGAGCCCGAAGGCCCGACCAGCCCGACCGCCTCGCCGCGGCCAATTTGCAGACTTATATCTTTGAGAATGTGAACCCGGGCCGCGCCCCGGCCGAGCGAGAGATTGACCCCGGTCAGCGCGATGTCCGGGGCTGAAGGCGGCTTCTGCCGCGAGATATCGTCCATGAATCAGTTCCGTACCCGCCCCGCCGCCATAAAATCCGGTTCTGCCTCATATGGGAAGGCGCGCCGCATGGTCCAGGTATTCCTCGCGGTCATGGCCGTGGCGGCCACCCATCTGGGGCTATTGGCCGCAACTGGCGGTACTGCTGCGGCTTTGGACCGTCCGGTCAAAATCGTGCTGCTGGGCGACTCTTTGACCGCCGGACTGGGACTCTCGGCCCAAGACGCCTTTCCCGCCAAGCTCGCCCGCGCCCTGAAGGCGAAAGGCCAGGCCGTGGACATTGCGGATGCCGGCGTGTCCGGGGACACGGCTTCCTCCGGACTCGCGCGGCTCGACTGGTCGGTGCCGGTGGGAACCGACGCGGTAATTGTCGAGCTCGGCGCCAACGATGCGCTGCGTGGAATCGATGCGAAAATCACCCGCGCCGCGCTCGACTCGATCCTGCGCGGCCTTAAAGGCCGCGGCATCGCCGTGCTGCTGGTCGGGATGCAGGCGCCGCGCAATATGGGGCCGGATTACGTGCGCGCTTTCGATTCGATTTTTCCGCAACTCGCCGCCGCGCACGGCGTGCTTTTTTATCCCTTCTTTCTCGACGGCATCGCGACCGATCCCGGTCTTAACCAGCGCGACGGAATTCATCCCAATGCCGCCGGGGTCGATGTCATTGTCGGGCGGATCCTGCCCAAGGTGGAGGAACTAATCGCCCGCGTGCGTGCGAAAGACCGTTCCTGATGCATTGGTATCGGCCGGTAATCCGTGCATGCTGTGGCTTAAGCGATTCGTGAGTTGGCGATGCCGCGTCTTTTCACCGCCCTCGAAATTCCCGCCGATATCGCCAACGCGATCTCCATGACGCGCGGAGGATTGCCCGGCGCGCGGTGGATCGACCCGGAATTCTATCATCTGACCTTGCGCTTCATCGGCGACGTGGACGATTTGATCGCGCGCGAGGCGGCCTTTATCCTCGGCCAGGTCCGGCGCAATTCTTTCGAGGTGCGGCTCGACGGCCTTTCCTTCTTCGGCGGGCGCAAGCCGCGCGCCGTCGTGGCGCTGGCGGCGTCGAACGGCTCGCTGCTGGAGCTGCAAAGCGAGCACGAGCGGCTGATGCGGCGGATCGGGCTAGAACCGGAGGGCCGCAAATACACGCCGCATGTCACGGTCGCCCGCCTGCGCGATTCCTCCAGCCGCGAGGTCGCCGATTATCTTTCGACGCGCGGGCATTTTCGCGCGCCGCCCTTCGAGGTCCGGCGTTTCGTGCTGTATTCCTCGCGCGACTCCGTCGGTGGCGGTCCCTATGTGGTGGAGGCGGATTATCCCCTGACCGATGCCGGGCTGCGGGCCATGCGCGTCGGCCTGCGATAATCTAAGTGCCTATTAATTCAACAGAAAAATACCGCTTACCAGTACGGCGAGCGGGCGGCGCAACGGCAACTTGCAGCCCCCGGGCCCGGACCGCTATGCCTCGCGCGTCCGATTCGCCAACCTTCGCACGATCCCTGCATGCCCGGCTCCGTCAGCGACCACTACGCGGCTCTTGTCGCCGCCGGTGAGATCGAGCGCGATCCGGCGCAACAGGCGGTCCTCGGCAAATTCGCGCGACTCGAGTCGCAACTGGCCAGGCACCGGCTGGCGCGAAAATCCTCGTCGCTCGGCTGGCTGTTCGGGCGGCAAGAAGCGAAAGAGCCGATCAAGGGTCTCTATCTGTCCGGAGAGGTCGGCCGCGGCAAGACCATGCTCATGGACCTTTTCTTCGACGCAAGCCCCGTCCAGCGCAAGCGCCGCGCGCATTTCCACGAGTTCATGGCCGATGTGCACGAGCGCGTGCACGTCCACCGGCAAAAATTGAAAAAAGGAGAGGTGAAGGGCGACGACCCGATCGCGCCGGTTGCCGCCGCCATCGCGGAGGAAGCGTGGCTCCTTTGCTTCGACGAGTTTCACGTCACCGACATCGCCGATGCCATGATCCTCGGCCGCCTGTTCGCGCGGCTGTTCGAACAAGGCGTCGTCGTGATCGCGACGTCCAATGTCGCGCCGGACGACCTTTATCGCGACGGGCTGAACCGCGCGTTATTCCTGCCTTTCATCGCGTTGCTGCAAGGCCGGATGGAAGTGGCGCGGCTGGATGCACGAACGGATTTTCGTCTGGAAAAGCTTGCCGGCGTGCCGATGTGGCACGCCCCTGCGGATGCCAAAGCCGATGCCGCCCTTGACGACGCATGGCGGCGGTTGACCGGCGGCCACCACGGTGCTGCACATGAGCTTGTAGTCAAAGGGCGGACTATTCGCGTGCCGTACGCCGCCAGAGGCGCCGCGCGTTTTTCCTTCGCCGAACTGTGCGGGGAACCGCTGGGCGCGGCGGACTACCTCAAGATTGCGCACGAGTTTCACACCCTTCTTATCGACCGTATCCCGGTGATGGATTTTGACCGGCGCAACGAGGCCAGGCGCTTCATCATTCTCATCGACACGCTCTACGATCAGGCGGTGAAGCTGGTGGCCTCCGCCGAAGCCGAGCCCGATGCGCTCTACCGGGCCGGCGACGGGTTCGAGGTACTGGAATTCAAGCGCACGGCTTCGCGCCTGATCGAAATGCGGTCGCAGTCCTACCTCGCGCTTGCGCACGGGGGCCGGGATTCTCCCGCTCAAACGCCGGAAGGAATCGTTGAGACTTGACCAGTCACCGAGCGGACCGATAATGACCGTGGTGCCGCGTTTCTTGGCCGCCGCCTCTCAGGGAATTTCCTCCATATGACACGAAACAAGATTGCATTGATCGGTTCAGGCCAGATCGGCGGAACGCTGGCTCACCTTGTCGGCCTCAAGCAGCTTGGCGATATGGTGCTTTTCGATATCGCCGAGGGCATACCCCAAGGCAAAGCGCTCGATCTTGCCCAATCCTCGCCGGTCGACGGCTTCGACGCGCGGTTCACCGGCGTCAATTCCTACGAGGCCATCGAGGGGGCGGACGTGTGCGTTGTCACCGCCGGCGTGCCGCGCAAGCCGGGCATGAGCCGCGACGATCTCTTGAGCATCAATCTCAAGGTCATGGAGCAGGTCGGCGCCGGCATCAAGAAATACGCTCCCAACGCCTTTGTCATCTGCATCACCAATCCGCTCGACGCCATGGTCTGGGCTTTGCAAAAGACCTGCGGCCTGCCGAAACAGATGGTGGTCGGCATGGCGGGCGTGCTCGACTCTGCGCGTTTTCGTTATTTCCTGGCCGACGAATTCAACGTCTCGGTGGAGGACGTCACTGCATTCGTTCTGGGCGGTCACGGCGATTCGATGGTTCCGCTGCCGCGCTATTCGACGGTCGCCGGCATCCCGCTACCCGACCTGGTGAAGATGGGCTGGACCACCCAGGCACATATCGACGAAATCGTCGATCGTACCCGCAACGGCGGCGCGGAAATCGTCAACTTGCTGAAGACCGGATCGGCCTTCTATGCGCCGGCGGCTTCCGCCATCGCCATGGCGGAAAGCTATCTGCGCGACAAGAAGCGCGTGCTGCCCTGTGCCGCCTGGCTCAATGGAGAATACGGCATCAAGGATCTCTATGTCGGCGTGCCGGTGGTGATCGGGGCCAAGGGCGCCGAACGCATCGTCGAAATCGATCTGACGAGCGCGGAGCGCGACGCGTTCGAGAAATCGGCCGCCGCGGTGCAAACTCTGGTCGATGCCTGCAAGAAGATCGCGCCGGACCTCGGCAAGTAAACTCGTTTCCTCCGACAGCCGCCGATGATCAAGCGTCTAATTGACCCGACGGCAATATTGGTTTTCCCTGCGTTCTCTACCATCGGCTCATCTTCTGCTCACTGCGCGTTATTGTTTGGCGAGCCCGCATGAACATCCACGAATATCAGGCCAAGGCGCTGCTGCGCGAATTCGGCGTGCCGGTGCCGCGCGGCATCCCCTCGTTTACCGCGGACGAGGCGGTGGAAGCCGCGCAGGCGCTCGGCGGACCGGTCTGGGTGGTCAAGGCGCAAATCCACGCCGGCGGCCGCGGCAAGGCGGGCGGCGTCAAAGTGGTCAAATCCATCGAGGACGTGAAGAAGGAGGCCGGCCGTCTGCTCGGCTCCAAGCTGGTCACGCATCAGACCGGCCCGCAAGGCAAGGAAGTGCACCGCCTTCTGATCGAGGAAGGCGCCGCCATCGCCCGCGAAATCTATTTTTCGCTGCTGGTGGACCGCGAGACTTCGCGCGTCGCCGTCGTCGCCTCCACCGAAGGCGGCATGGACATTGAGAAGGTGGCGCACGACACGCCGGAGAAGATCATGAGCTTCTCCATCGATCCGGCCACCAACGTCTGTCCCTTCCATGTGCGGCTGTTGTCCAAGGCGCTGAAGCTCGATGACAAACAGCAAAAGCAGATGAGCGTGCTGTTGACCAAGCTCCATGCGGCCTTCGTCGACTTGGACATGAGCCTGCTGGAAGTCAATCCGCTCATCGTCACCAAGAACGGCGATCTCGTCTGCCTCGACGCCAAGGTGAGCTTCGACGACAACGCGCTGTTCCGCCATCCCGAGCTTGCCAAGCTGCGCGATCTCACCGAGGAGGACGATAAGGAAATCGAGGCGTCGAAATACGACCTCAACTACATCGCCCTCGACGGCACCATCGGCTGCATGGTCAACGGCGCAGGTCTTGCGATGGCGACCATGGATATCATCAAGCTCTACGGCGCCTCGCCCGCGAACTTCCTCGACGTCGGCGGCAGCGCGACCAAGGACAAGGTGGCGGCCGCCTTCAAGATCATTACCTCCGACCCGAGCGTGAAGGGTATTCTGGTCAACATCTTCGGCGGCATCATGAAATGCGACATCATCGCCGAAGGTGTGGTCGCCGCGGTGAAGGAAGTCGGGCTGAAGGTGCCGCTGGTGGTGCGCCTGGAAGGCACGAACGTGGACCTTGGCAAGCAGATCATCGCCCAGTCAGGGCTCAACGTGATCTCCGCCGACGACCTCGACGACGCCGCGCAGAAGATCGTCAAGGCCGTGAAGGAGGCCGCGTAATGGCCGTCCTCATCGACAAAAACACCAAGGTCATCTGCCAGGGTTTTACCGGCAAGAACGGCACCTTTCATTCCGAGCAGGCCATTGCCTATGGCACGCAGATGGTCGGCGGCGTCTCGCCGGGCAAAGGCGGAAACATGCATCTCGGCCTGCCGGTGTTCGACACCGTGGCCGAGGCGCGCACGGAGACCGGCTGCGACGCCAGCGTCATCTACGTCCCGCCAGCCGGCGCGGCCGACGCCATCACCGAAGCCATCGAAGCGGAGGTGCCGCTGATCATCTGCATCACCGAGGGCATCCCGGTGGCCGACATGGTGAAGGTCAAGCGCGCGCTCTGCGGCTCGAAATCGCGCCTCATCGGCCCCAATTGCCCCGGCGTCATGACCGCGGGCGAATGCAAGATCGGCATCATGCCGGGTAACATCTTCAAGCCCGGCAAGGTCGGCATCGTCTCGCGCTCCGGCACGCTGACCTACGAAGCGGTATTCCAGACCACGCGCGAGGGGCTCGGCCAGACCACCGCCGTCGGCATCGGCGGCGATCCGGTGAAGGGCACGGACTTCATCGAAATCCTCGACCTGTTGCTCGCCGACAAGGCGACCGAAGCCATCGTCATGATCGGCGAGATCGGCGGCTCGGGCGAAGAAGACGCCGCCGCCTTCATTCGCGACGAGGCCAAGCGCGGCCGCAAGAAGCCGATGGTGGGTTTCATCGCCGGCCGCACCGCGCCGCCGGGGCGGCGCATGGGCCATGCCGGCGCGATCATCGCCGGCGGCAAGGGCGACGCGGAATCGAAAATTGCGGCGCTGGAAGCCGCCGGCATCACGGTGTCGCCGTCGCCGGCGCGCTTGGGCAAGACCTTGGTCGAGGTTCTTGCAAAACGGCGCGGCTGAGCAATGGAAACGCTCTGGCGTCATCCGCGCGGCCGCTTTTTCGCGGTTGCAGCGGCGATTGTCCTGTTGATCGCCGTCTCGCTGGCGATCCGGATTCTTTCGCCTTCCGATATCGTCTCGCGCGATCAATCGCGCACCGTGTCCTACACCATCGATATCGTTGCCAACGGCAACTTCATCCTGGCCGCCGACGCCGACGGCTTTCCAGCTACCAAGCCGCCGCTTATTAATTATCTCTCTGCGCCGCTGGTTGAACTTCTCGGGCCGGGTGTGTGGAGCTTCATGTTCCCTTCTCTCCTCGCCTTTTTGGGCACGTTGTGGCTGATCTATCTCGTGGCGCGCGACGCCTTCGTGCAATTGCCGCCGCAGCCTTCCATCGGCGGCCTGACGACGGCCGAATGGGCGACGCTGCTTGCCGTCGGTTTTTACGGCCTCTCGCCCATGGCGCTGCGGCTTGCCTTCGTGGCGCGGCCGGACATGGTGCTCGTCTTCTTGCTCACCTTGAGTTTCTACGCGGCCAACCGTGCGCTGGCGCTGCCGCGGCCGGCGGGCGCCGGCTGGGCTTTTCTGTTCTGGGTGGCAGCCAGTCTCGCGGCGCTCGCTAAAGGCCCCATTGCGCTCATTCCGGTGGCCTACGGATTTCTCGCCGCGAAAATCTTTCATGGCGATTGGCGCATCGCCGGCCGTTTGCGCCCGGCAATCGGCGCTGCGCTGTCACTCGCCGTGGCGCTGGCCTGGCCCGTCGCCGTCTACGTCCTCGATCCGGATCATTTCCGCCGGGTGCTGCTTGGCGAAGAATTGGGCGGCCAGTTCAAGGATGCCTGGTACGCAGGGCTCCTGTCGGCGTGGGAGGTGCCATTTTTTTTAATATCGCGTTTTATGCCCTGGTCGCTCCTGCTGATCGTCGCGGCGATATATTTTCCTTGGCGCCGCTGGCGCGGGCATCCGCTTGGCCCAAGCCTGCTCTATGTCGCGCTGCTCGCCATTCCTTTTGTCCTAGTCGCAAGCCGCCGCGGCGACCGTTTCGCGCCGTTCTATCCTCTGCTGACGGTGGTGTGCGCTTGGGCCGCGGTCTATGCCATGCGCGGCCAAGCCCTGTTGCGCGCAAGCCTTGCCGCGCTCCCGCTTGCCGCGGTCGGGCTCGCCGTCTATTTCCACTTTCTCAGCGACCAGGCCAAGGATCTCACCGGCCAGCGGCTTGTGGATTTCGTGCGCGCGGCGAACGCCGCCACCCAGGGCGGCCCCGTCGTCGTCTGCAAGACCGAAAATCGCGGGCTGGCGTTGCAGGCCTTTCTCGGCGTGAACCAGCGTGGCCATTACCCGGTCCAGGCGCCGCCGCTGGGTGCTTGGGTCGTAGCCTATCGGTCGCCCGATCCATCGCGCTCTACCGTTCGCTCGGAGCCCTTGCCGCTTGTAAGGGGCGAGCGTCTCCACCTGTTCTGGGCGGAGGGCGGCAGCGCGATTTGCCGCTAAATACCCCGGCTCGCCGTTGCACACCGGAAGAGTTGAGGCTTAATTCAGTCTTTGCGCTTTCGCGGGCATAATCCACGCATTAAATGAGGTAAGAAGAGCGGACAGCCCCGCGGCCGATTCGCTCCGTTTAAGTCGCTTCCGGGGCGGTGCCCAAGGCACCCGCCCTGCTTTTCGGGATCCTTTGCATGTCGCGCCAAGATGCCAATGCCGCTTTTGCTCTCACCTCGTTCCTCTACGGCGGCAATGCCTCCTACATCGAAAATCTCCACGCCCGTTATCAGGCCGACCCCCAGTCGGTGGATGTTGAATGGCGAGAATTCTTTCAGAGCCTGAAGGACGACGGCCGCGACATCCTCAGGAACGCGCACGGCCCCTCGTGGAAGCGGCCCAATTGGCCGGCGCTCGAGGGCGGCGAACTGGTTTGCGCCCTGACCGGCGATTGGGCCGAAGCGGCGAAGGTGGTCGGCGACAAGGTCAAGGCCGCCGCGCAGGCGCGCGGCGTCGAACTTTCCGCCGCCGAGGTGCAGCAAGCGACGCGCGATTCGATCCACGCGCTCATGCTGATCCGCGCCTATCGCATCCGCGGCCATTTCCACGCCAAGCTTGACCCGCTCGGGCTTGAGCCGGAGAAGAACGAAGAGGATCTCGATCCACGCTCCTACGGCTTCACCGAAGCGGACTACGACCGGAAAATCTTTCTCGACAAGGTTCTCGGGCTGGAATTCGCTACTTTACGCGAAATCCTCGCCATCCTGCGCCGCACCTATTGTCAGACGCTGGGCGTAGAGTTCATGCACATTTCCGATCCGTCGCAGAAAGGCTGGCTGCAGGAACGGATCGAAGGCAAGGACAAGGAAATCAGTTTCACGCGCGAGGGCAAGCGCGCCATCCTCAACAAGCTGGCCGAAGCGGAAGGCTTCGAGAAATTCTGCGATCTGCGGTTCACCGGCACCAAACGCTTCGGCCTCGACGGCGGCGAGGCCATGATTCCGGCGCTGGAGCAGATCATCAAGCGCGGCGGCGCGCTCGGCGTCAAAGAAATCGTGCTCGGCATGGCGCACCGCGGGCGGCTCAATGTGCTCGCTCAGGTGATGGGCAAGCCGCACCGCGCCATCTTCCACGAATTCAAGGGCGGCTCGGCCACACCGGACGAAATCGAAGGTTCCGGCGACGTCAAGTATCACCTTGGCGCGTCATCGGACCGCGAGTTCGACGGCAACAAGGTGCATCTGTCGCTGACCGCCAATCCCTCGCATCTGGAGATCGTCGATCCGGTCGTGCTG
>JBBDNZ010000087.1:9417-26337 GCA_040877285.1 Xanthobacteraceae bacterium | reverse complement strand
GTTGAAATGGTCGCCGCAATTCGACGATCTCGACCTGATCGTCCGCCATGCCCTGGCTTGGGAACGCCGGCTTCAGGACACGCGCAAGCGCGGCCAACGCCAAGCTATTCCAGCCTAAATCGGCCTCGGCCGAACTTAACCGCAATTCCGTCTAGCTTGTTCTTTTGGCTTGAAAAAAGCCGCCCGGACGGGCAAGGAACTAGCCTGTGGCGCCAGTGGCGTCAGGCCACACGGGAACCGAGGCAAACTACTCCTCGCACCCGACGGACGGCGGATGGTCGAAGCGGTCGCAAAATCCCTGCTCGCAGATCCTTACGGCGCCATCGCCCTGATACGGCGGTTGCTGGCCGAACACGGAATGCGCCATTGGAAGCGCTATGCGCTCGCCTTTTCGATGATGGGCGTGGCGGCGGCCTGTACGGCGCTGTCGGCTTATCTGATCGGCGAAGTCATCAATCAGGCCTATGTCAACCGCGACATCCAGGCCATTTTCATCCTCGGCATCGTCACCGTCCTGCTCTTCACCACCAAGGGCGCGGCGACCTATGGCCAAGCTGTGGTGCTGTCGAAAATCGGCAACCGGATCGTGGCGGAAAATCAGCGGCGCATGTTCGCCAAGCTGATGCATGAGAACCTCGACTTCTTCGCCAACCGGCACAGCTCGGAATTCCTCGCCCGGCTGACGGTCGGGGCTCTCTCGGCAACGCAAGTGCTCAATCTTCTCATCACGGCGGTCGGCCGCGACTTTCTTTCATTGTTCGGCTTGGCGGTGGTCATGTTCGTCCAGGATCCCGTGATGTCGCTCATCGCCTTTTCGGTGGCGCCGCCGGCCCTCTTCATCCTTCGCGCCATGATCCGGCGCATCCGTACAATCGCCAGGAATCAGTTCACCGGCGGCACGCGCATCTTGGAAACGATGCAGGAGGCGCTACAGGGAATCCGCATCGTCAAGGCCTTCAACCTCGAGGATGTGATGCAGGCGCGGCTCGACGCTAATGTCGCCGAGGTCGAACGCGAATCGAACAAGATGGCGCGCGTCGGCAACCGCGCTAGTCCGCTCATGGAAACGCTCGGGGGCTTTGCCATCGCCATCGCGCTGGTCTATGGCGGCTATCGGGTGATCGAGACAGGCGCGGCGCCCGGACAGTTTTTTTCGTTTATCACCGCTTTTTTGCTGGCCTATGAGCCCGCCAAGCGCCTGGCCCGGCTGAACATCGACCTCAATCAAGCCCTGGTTGGCGTCCGCGTCCTATTTGAAATTCTCGACAGTCCGGCGACCGAGCCGTCCGACACCGGGCGGCCCGCGTTGACGCTCAAGAACGGGCGCATCGAATTTTCCAACGTATCGTTCGAATACCGGGCGGGCGAGCCGGTGCTCCGCAATATGTCATTCGTGGCCGAGCCGGGCACGGTCACGGCCCTGGTCGGGCCCTCGGGCGGTGGAAAATCGACGATCCTCAATTTGATCTTGCGCTTCTATGAAGTCACCCGCGGCTCGATCGGCATCGACGGGCAGAATATCGCCGAAGTATCGCGCCAATCGTTGCGCCGGCAGATTGCCTATGTCGGCCAGGATGTCTTTCTGTTCCACGGCACGGTGCGCGAGAACATCGCCTTCGGCCGGCCGGGCGCGAGCAACGACGAGATCGTCGCCGCGGCGCAGGCCGCCTGCGCCCATGAATTCATCATGGCCTTCCCCAATGGATACGACACGCCGGCCGGCGAGCACGGCTTGCAGCTTTCCGGCGGACAGCGCCAGCGCATCGCGGTGGCCCGCGCGCTGATCAAGGACGCGCCGATCATTCTGCTTGATGAGGCGACGGCCTCCCTCGACTCGGAATCCGAGCGCCAGGTGCAGCAGGCGATCGAACATCTCTGCCAGGGCCGCACCACGCTGGTCATCGCCCACCGTCTGCACACGGTGACCCATGCCGATCGAATTTATGTCATCGAGCAGGGCGCCATCGTCGAATCCGGCCGGCATGATGACCTGTTGCGCAAGAGCGGACGATACGCTTCATTCTACCGCCTGCAACTCAAGGATCAGGAGCCGCGCGATCCTATCGCGGCGATCGGTTGACCTCTCCCGTTGCTTCCCGCATTCAACTAACTATTAGTCCAATCCAACAAGCGAACCAAAAAAAATGAATGCCAGTGAATACGTTATTTCTCCGCCGCCTGCGCCGGCTCTCCCCGTCGCCGGCACATCGAAACTGTTCCCCGTCCGAAGGGTTTGGTGCGTCGGCCGCAACTACGTCGAGCACATCCGTGAAATGGGGCAGGATGAACGCGAGCCGCCTTTTTTCTTCGCCAAGCCATCGGATGCACTGGCCCGCGACGGCTCAACGATCCCTTATCCGCCACTGACCAAGGATTTTCACTTCGAGGTGGAACTCGTGGTGGCGCTGAAAAGCGGAGGCAGAAAAATCACCGCCGACAAGGCGCTGGCCTGCGTCTATGGCTACGGCGTCGGCATCGACCTTACCCGCCGCGATCTGCAGATCGCCTCGCGCGATCTCAAGCGGCCGTGGGAGATCGGAAAGTTCTTCGACAATGCGGCGCCGTGCAGCGCGCTGCGCCCGGCTTCCGAGATTGGGCACCCGTCAAACGGCTTCATCCGGCTTGCCGTCAACGGCAAGGTCCGTCAGGACGGCGACCTGTCGCAGATGATCTGGAACGTGCCGGAGATCATCGCCAAGCTCTCCGAACAGGTCGAGGTTGCGGCGGGCGATGTCATTTTCACCGGCACGCCGTCCGGCGTCGGCGCTACCGTCGCGGGCGACCGCATCGCATGCGAGGTGGAGGGCGTGGGCAAACTTGCCATCGCCATTGGCCCGCCCATCGGCTAAGCCGCTTGCAACGAGTCGAAAGCCAGCGCGCATCACAAACGGCCTACGATTGCATTGCTACCGCGCTCAGGCGGTGGAATTTCCCTTCACCCGCACCTTGATCGCCGTAGGCCCCGTGTCGCCCACGTCCTCGACATAATAGACCTCGGTGCCCGGCTTCAGTTTGTCGAAGTTACCGTTGAGAATGCTGTTGCGATGGAAATAGAGCAGCCCGCCTTCCTTGGTCAGCAGAAAGCCGAAGTCCCGCTCCGGATTCAGCTCCGCCACCTGGCCGAGAAACTGATTTTCGGCGTCGTGATGCGGCTCCTTGGTCCGGCCCGTGCGCTGCTCCTTCAAATCGAGCAGCCGGCGCTCGGCAATACGAAAGGCTTCGTTGATCGCTTTGTGCAGATCGGGCCGCTGGTACTTCTGCTGCAAGTGCTCCGGTTCGTGACTTACCACTAGGTCCTTGCGGCCGGGAATGCCCATCTCGATGCGGACCACCGGCGGAATGGTATCGTGGCTGTTGGTCGCGCGCCGATCGACGCGCACGCGGCACGATAAAAGCCGGTCGTAGATCGACTCCAATGCAGACACGCGGTTGCGAATTTCCTGCTCGGCCCAATCGGAATGTTCCATGTTGTGAAAGGAGATTTCGAGAGGGACCTGTAGCATGCAATCACTCCACAACGTTTCGGATTTGAACGATCCCCCTCAAAGATAAGCCGCGATGGTTGTCGCTTTCCAGCGATCTTGCGCCGCCTTTGCCCGACTGTCAGGCGGCGGAGGTCCGCGCACTGGCCGGATCGCCGGACACCATGAACTTTTCCATCTTCGGCGCGACGCCGTGCTTCTTCATTTCCTCCAGCCAGATGCGGTGAATGCGCGGATCCTGATCCTCGTATTCGATCTGGTCACCGCCCTCTTTGAGCGGGGTGGAGACGGCGCCCTTTTCCCCCGGCTTTACGCCCAGCAGCGACCGCCGCTGCTGCAAGGTCAGCGGATAGCGCAGGCCGCCGACTCCGGTCGCGAGATAGCGCGCAGGAAAGTTGCTGGTGTTGAAATGCTGGTGGAACTGCTGATCCGCCGGCGGAAATACCACCCCGTGCTTCCAGTCGATGCGCAGAAAATCCTTCTGGTCGGGGATCCACAGCAGCGAATAGCCGTGGCCGGTGACGCACATGACGTGAAAGCCCGGACCGTGGCGGTGACCCTTCTTATAGGTGCCGACCGGCATTTCCGAGATGTGCGCGTGCATGGTGCCGTCGGCCAGCACGAACATGATGTTGGTGCCGCCGGCGCCGCGGTCGCCCCATGACTTTAATTCGATGGCGGCGAGGTCGGGGATGAAATTCGTCTCCCACATATGGTTGCCCGGACGGACGGTGATGAGATCGCCTTCGCCCGCGAAGTATTCCTTCTTGCCGGCGCGGTCGATGAATTCGAAGTCGGTATCAAAGATGAATTTCTCGTTGTGGAAGGTATTCATCACCAGCGGCAGGTCGGTAGTGCTTACCAGCAAGGCGCGCTGCGCGCCGCTGCCATTGAAGTGCCGGTGTTTGGCGTTGAGCGGAATCGCGAACAGGCTCTTCGGACCCCATTCGAAGCTGCGCTTCTGCCCGTCGGTGAACTCGACCTGCGTGCTGCCGGCTCCTTCGAGAACGTAAATCACTTCCTCGTAGAGATGGCGCTGCGGCGTCGTGGCCCGGCCCGGCGCGATGTCATAAAGGAACATATTGGCGAAATCGCCCCGCCCCTTCAGATGCACCGCCGCGCTCTTGACGCCGTAGCGCGGCCACAAGCCGGTCTCGACCTTGAACAGGTCGATGCCGTAATCCTCCGTGACCGGAATGCCCTCGGCCTTCACCCAATCCAGATAGGCATCGACGCCGTAGCGCGGTTGTTGCGTCCCTGTCATCTTCCTATCCCCGCATTCGCGATCTCATTAAGGCCCGCAGGCTCCCACAAGGAGGCCGCGAGCCGGTTGGCTTCTCCTCAAGAGAATAGCAGCGACTTGATCACCATGGGAACCACGCCCGGCGGCGTGATCATAGCGCCCACGTCAACATAGTCAAAATCGTGCAGTTGCACGCCGTCAATGGATACCACATGTCCCGGCAGTTTCAGCTCGGTTTCCAGCAGGTGGCCGAAGGTGCGGCCCACATCCCCCTCGACCATGAGGAAAAGGATGTCCTTCGCGGTGCGGCCGGCGCTGACCGCGGCGGCAATGCCCTCGCCGGCGGCGCGGATGCGCGAATATTCCGGATCGCCCGACCAGGTGAAGGCGATGGCCATGCGCGAATTGGGCTCGAGGTCCGCCTGCTTGAGCTTGGTTTCGATCGCTTGCGTCAGCGCCCGCGGGTCGATCTTTCCCGATAGATCGACGTCGGCATGGATCACCGGGACGTTGTGGACCGGCAGGATATCGGCTTCCGGCAAATAGATGGTCTTGCCGCTCACCTGCACGGTGAATTGCGAGGCGCCGATCACCGTGGCGCGGATGCGCTGACCGGGATCGATCACCTTGGTAGAGCTGCGCTTGCCGAGCTGGGCGCCGATCTCCTGCGCCAGAAGTTTGGCGATATCGCCGTGCTCGCGCGTCTCATGGCCGAAAATGTATTCCGCCACTCCGCCGGAGAAGGTGAGCAACACAGGCTCCACTTCCCGCGTCAGCGGCTCGGTCAATTCCAGCGCCTTGCCGAGTTGATCGAGTGGCGCTCCGACGATTTGATCGACTGCCAGCGCCGCCAGCCGCGCCGCGATGGCTTTGCGGGTCTTTAGCTCGCCAATGCTGCGGAAGTCTGTCGGCAGGCCCAATTCCTCAGCCACCAGGCGCGCGGAATCGTCCACGCGCGTCCAGGCGCCATAAGAGTCCGTCGCCAGCAGCCGCCCGCCGACGGCAACGGCGGCGACGCCAAGAATCTTTCCCTTGTCGATCAGCGCGAGCTTGGTGGTGCCGCCGCCGATATCAACATGCAGCACGCAGGCGTTGCGCTGCTTGGATATGGCGACCGCGCCGGAACCATGCGCCGCCAGCGTGGATTCCAGCTTATGCCCCGCGGTGGCGCAGACGAATTTACCGGCCTCGGCGGCAAAAAGTTCGTCGATGGCCCGCGCGTTTGTCTTCTTGATCGCCTCGCCGGTGAGGATCACCGCGCCGCTGTCGATGTCGCCGCGGCCAAAGCCGGCCTCGTGATAGGCGTTATGGATGAAGGTGCCGAGCTTCTTGGCATCGATAGTGCCGTCCGGCAGGAACGGCGTGAGCATGATGGGCGAGCGCCAGACGATCTCGCGGCTCACCACCAGAAAGCGGCTGGACAGCCCGAGCGACTGGCGCTGCAAGGTGACCTTGGCAAAGAGCAGATGCGAGGTGGAGCTGCCGATATCGATGCCGATTGTGCGCAGCTCGATATTGTCCTGGCTCCAGATAAAACGAGCGAGCTCCTCCCGATAGGCTTCGTCAGCGTGTTCGTGCTCAAAATCGACTTCGTGCATGCGATTTCCGTGGAGATATGAAAAGGAGGCTGCCGGAGGTTTCCCTAGCACGTAGGGCATTTCAGGCAAGAGGCCCCGCCTTCAAGCGCCCGCCGGAGTCCGCGGCGCGACGTCTTTGCCCGCGATGGTGTCGAGCCACAACTGGTGGATGCGTGGATCCTGCTCCGCGTAAGCCACGGTCGCGCTGCCGGCGGCATAGACCGTCGTGTCGCCGTAAGCCGCACGGCGGCTGCGCAGCATGGGATCGCGCAGGCTGCCGAACTCGATGCCGAGATAGCGCGCGGGCGCGGCACCGGCGTTGAAATGCTGATGGAATTGCATGCCCGGCGCGGCAAAAACGATGCCGTGGCGCCAATCGATACGGGAAAAATCCTGCGCGCCCTCCTCCCAGACGAGCGTGTAGCCTTCGCCGGCCACGCCGAAGTGGTGCGCGCCCTGCATCTGACGCGACGCCGGCTGATACGTACCCGGCGCCAATTCCACCACATCCGCGCCGATGGTGCCGTTCGCCAAGGTGAGCGGCGCCGACGCGATGCCGTTCTTGCTTTCTTGCAGCTTGAGCGCGGCGGCATCGGGCACCGAGAGCGTCCCGCCATCGCGCTCGGAAAAATCGACCGGCGTTTCGAAAATGAATTTCTCGTTGCGGTAGAGACTGAACAGATAGCGCAGATCATTGACGCAAGCGATGCGCGCCTGCGCGCCGGACGTATTGCGGTGGCGGTAGCGGGCATTCATCGGCACGGCAAAAAGGCTGCGCGGGCCCCATTCGATAGTCTGCTTGCGGCCCGCCAATTCGAACTCGGTCACGCCGCTGCCGGACAGCACATAGGAGATTTCCTCATAGAGATGCCGCCGCAAGGCCGCACTTGCGCCCGGCGCGATCTCCAGAAGGAACACGGTCAGAAAATCGTCACGCCCATCCAGATGACACATCGCCCCCTTCGCACCGAAGCGCGCCCAAGTCTTCGTCTCCGCTTTGAGCAGATCGGCCGCCGCGCCGGTATGGATGGGAACGCCTTCGCCCTTGGCCCATTCCTGATAGGGATCGACCAGAAATTTCCCAGGTGGGGCGGGCTGGTTAAGCTCGCTCATCCTGCCGCCTTCTTTACGAAACGGGATTCATCGATGAATTTTCCCATGCCGGACTGCACGCCGTTCTTGGCGATCTCCTTTAGCCACATCTCGTGGATACGCGGATCCTGATCTTCATACTCGATCTGCGCACCCCCCTGCCTGACGTCCTTATCGACGCCGCTGTCCCAGATGTTGTGCTTCACCTTGAGCAGCGGGTAGCGCACCGTGCCGATCTGCAAAGCGAGGTAGCGCGAGGGGTGGTTCGCCACGTTGAAGTGTTGATGGAACATGGCGTCGGGCGGGCAATAGACGACGCCATGCTCCCAATCCACCCGCACGAAATCCGGATCGTCCTCGTGCCAGAGCAGCGAATAGCCCTTGCCGGTAACGGCGAAGACGCAGACGCCGTCGAAATGCCGGTGGCCCTTCTTGTAGGTGCCGACCGGCATCTCCGAGGAATGCGCGCCGATAGTGTTGTCGGCCAGCATGAAGCGCAGCATGGAGCCGCCCGCCCCGCGCGCGGCCCAGGACTTCAGCTCGAAGGAGGAAAGATCGGCGACGAAATTCGTCTCCCACTGATGCCGCCCCGGACGGATGCCGATGAACTCCCCTTCTCCGGCAAAATGATTGTCGGCGCCCACGCGCTCGGGGAACCGCACCGGGCAGTTGAAGATGAAATCCTCGTTGCGAAAGCGGTTCATGGTGAAAACCATGTTATTCGCCGAGGCAAAGCGCGCGGGCTCCACACCCGAGCCGTTGAAATGCTGGTGCTCCAGATTAAGCGGAATGGCGAAGAGGCTGCGCGGGCCCCATTCGAAGCTGTGGCGGCGCCCGTCGTCGGTGGTCACGACCGTCGAGCCGTGGCCGGAGATCACATAAAATACTTCCTCGCAGATGTGGCGCAGCGGCCGCGATTTGCCGCCGGGCGGCAGCTCGAAGGCGAAGATGGAGAGAAAATCGTCGCGGCCCTTGAGATGGCAGAAGGCGCCGTGCATGCCGTAACGCTCCCACGGCGCCACCGGCACTTGGCGGATGTCGATGCCGAAATCCTCGACGACGGGGACACCCTGGCGCGCGACCCATTCCATATAGGGGTCGCGAAGGACATCGTTACCAACCTTTGCCATTTTCCCCTGTTCTACTTGCCTCGGCCTGCTGTCTAGCATCCCCGTGCCGCCGCGGGAAAGGGGCTGCCATTGTCGCAGACTGGGCCCGCGGGTGCGTCCCGATTGAGACCCTATGCCCGCGCTTTAGGGACCTCAGCCGGGCTTTCCTTTGGATTCCGCGCAGGGAACCGCGCGAGCGTCTCGATCACATCCTGGTCGGAAACTTGGCGGAAATCGGAGTAGTAGAACCCGATCGCGCCGAAGAATTCGTGGTCCTCGAGGCAAATGACATCGTCGGCATCGGCACGCAACGCATCGAGGCTTTCCGTCGGCGCCACAGGTATGGCGAGTACGATCTTTTTGGGGTTGCGCAGCCGCGCTGCGCGCAGTGCCGCACGGGTGGTTGCGCCGGTCGCAATGCCGTCATCGACTATGATCGCGGTGCGGCCCGCGACATCTACGCGATCGCGGCCGCCGAGATAGCTCTGGCGGCGCCGCTCGATCTCGGCGAGTTCGCTGTCGCAGACCGCCTTGAATTCCGCTTCCTCCACGCCCGACACGCGGATCACATCTTCATTGCGCACGACGAGAGGCGAAGGTCCGTCAACAACGGCGCCCATCGCCAATTCAGGCTGGTAAGGCACGCCGATCTTGCGCACCAGGATCAGATCGAGCGGCGCGTCGAGCGCCTGCGCCACCTCGGCTGCCACGGCCACGCCGCCGCGCGGCAGCGCGAGGATCACCGGCTGCTGATCCTTGTACTTGACCAGCGCGGCGGCCAACTTCTTTCCCGCATCCGACCGGTTCTCGAACGGCATGGTGGTTTCCTCGACTAGCCCTCGATTGGGATACAGGGCAACACTTTGATTTCCTGCGGAACACCTTCGATCACGGCTGTTCAGCCTTTGATGCAGATCAGTGGCCGAAGGCGGGCCACTCGCCGGGCGAGCCCGGCGTGCTCCGCCGCAATCACCACTGCGCTGACATCCTTGTAGGCGCCGGGCGCTTCCTCGGCCACGCCGCGCGTCGATGGCGAGCGGATGAAGATGCCCCGTGCCGCCAGATCGTCGACGATTTTGCGCCCGCTCCACTGCTTGAGCGCCGCGTGCCGGGACATTGCGCGGCCGGCGCCGTGACAGGCCGACGAAAACGCCTTTTGCTCGCTCGACGCCTCGCCCACGAGGATATATGAGCCCGTCCCCATGCTGCCCCCGATCAGCACCGGCTGACCGACCGTCCGCAGCGCGTCGGGCAGAGTCGGGTGGCCGGGACCAAAGGCCCGGGTCGCGCCTTTGCGATGAACGAACAGCTCGCGTTGTTTTCCGTCGACGGCGTGCGATTCGACCTTACAGGTGTTGTGGGATACGTCGAAGAGAAGACGCAGATCGCAGTCCGGAAAGAAATGAGCGAAAACGCGGCGCGATAAATGGCCGAGGATTTCCCGATTGGCCAGCGCGCAATTGATCGCCGCCCGCATCGCGCCGAGGTAGCGCTGGCCGACCTCGGAATTGATCGACGCACAGGCAAGCTCGCGATCGGGAAGCTCAATGCCCGCTTCCTTCGCGCTCACGACCATTTCCTTCAAAAACTCGGTTCCGATCTGATGGCCAAGCCCGCGAGAGCCGCAGTGGATCGTGACGACGACATCGCCCTGAGCGAGGCCAAAGGTCTTGGCGACGGCCGGATCGAAGATTTCGGCCACCGCCTGGACTTCAAGATAGTGATTGCCGGAACCGAGTGTCCCCATCTCGCGCCGCTGCCGCTCCTTGGCGCGGTCGGAAACATGCTCTGGCCGGGCCCCGGCCATCTTCCCCCCCTCTTCGATCCTTTCCAGATCGCGCATCTCTCCCCAGCCGCGCTCCACCGCCCAGAGAGCACCACCCGACAGCATTGCGTCCATTTCCGCCGCGTCGAGAGTAATGGCTCCTTTGCTGCCGACGCCGGCCGGGATTTGGCGAAACAGCGAATCGGCCAGCGGCTTCTGCACGGGAAGAATGTCGGCGACCGAGAGGCCGGTAAGCATCGTGCGCACTCCGCATGAAATGTCGAAACCCACGCCGCCGGCCGAAATGACTCCGTCTTTGTCGGGATCGAAAGCCGCCACGCCCCCGATCGGGAAACCATAGCCCCAATGGGCGTCCGGCATGACGTAACACGCCTGAACGATTCCGGGCAGCTTGGTGACGTTGGCTGCCTGCTCATAGACTTTGTCGTCCATGTCGCGGATCAGTTTTTCATCCGCATAGATGACGGCCGGCACGCGCATGGCGCCTTGCGGCTCGATGCGCCAAGTCGTTTCATCGACACGGGTGAAGCGGGCAAGATCCATCGCAAATCTCCGTCATACGTCCACGATGCAGGCGGCAGACCAGCCGCCGTCGGACTCCTTGGCAACCCTCAATGCGGTGTAGGTCGCGCCTTTCGGCTCGCAGGCGGGCGCATGGCGCTCGACGTCGACCGGCTCGCCCCATAACGTTCCCGTGAGCCGATTGCCGTCGATCCGCACGGAGTAGCGCCCGAACAGCATCTTGCGAACCGCCATCTCGTAAATGATGGCGTTGAGCCATTCGACGAACAGGAGTTCCAGGTCGGGCGCCTCGCATGCCACGTCAACCGAAAGCTGCGGCTTGACCTCGGCATCGGTGATGACGGCCGTCAGCGCATGAGCCGCCTGTTCGAACGCCTCGGCCGCCGTCGCACCCCATCCGCGTACGCCGACATCGGCATCGTGCGGAAAATGCTCCCATCTCGCTTTGGCTGCGACAGGATGGCTCATAGCCGGAGTCTATGTTTTCCCAACAGCTTGACCGTGCTGGCCTGCGGTCCCTTCTCACCTATTTCCTCGGCGAAGGCGACGGGCGTGCCGACAGCGAGACGACCGAACGCGCCGGCAAGCACGCTGTTCCTGTGGAAATAGACTTCATGCCCGTCGGCCGCCTCAATGAACCCAAACTCGCCGGCCGGATCCAAATTCTTCACCACACCGACCGGCTGGTTTTCATGCTGCTTCACCTGTCCCTGCATGCTGCGAACTTGATCTTGCAGCCGCCGCCGCGCCCGCTTGAAGGCATCGTTGATGGCAAATGTCAGATCGGAGTGCCGCTCGTCGGCCTGTGCGGTGCGCCCGACGTTGACTTCACGGCCGTCGGGAAGAGCGAGGTGGATATTGACCTCGTGGAGACCGCCCGTCCGGTGGTGGCCGCCTGGTCCCTTTAGCACCACCCGGCAGGCCGTGACGCGGCCATAGCGCCGCTCCAGCGCGGCGATGTGCTGCTCGATCGAGGCGCGAACCTCCGGTGTTCCGCGCAGGCCTTGAAAGTCGATTTCAACGGGTGTTTGCATAGGCTTCCTGCAAGTTTCGGTCACCGCGGCGATCGGTGAGATATGAGGCAATTCCACACCTTAAACTTGGCGTGGCTTTGCCGATTGAAGCGAGAAATCGCCCGAGTGATTTTATAGCTAGGACAAGGTGCGGATCCGCATGTTGATTCACGTCAATTTCGCTCGTGGTCAGGCGGGCTAACCGTATGATTGACGAACGTGAGCGGAAGCAAGCAGCACGGGCGGCGGATGATCCCCACAGGCCGGTTTTTGGGCTTGAATTTCAGCCCAGCGATGCCGGCACCATTCGCGGCTTGGTCCTCGCCAGCGCGGCTTTCGGGAGGCCTGAATGAAGGTTAGGTTGCAAATCCACAAGGGCGGCATCGCCATATATGAAGGCTTCTATACCGTTTCCGACGCGGAAAGTTTTGGAAAGGCCTGCGCCGACGCCTGGACGCAGTTGCGGGAAATGCACATGGCCCGGGCCACGAGCGTCGGGGCCCTTTATGAGGCTCTCGACGAACAGCTTCTCGACAAATTGCTGGGAGCGGAAATCAGTTTTTCCAAAGCGTGATGGCCCTGTTCGCGCTCCCCGCCACGCGGAAAATACGACACCGGCATGAGCCATGAGCCGCGCTGCGAACAGCAAGCGTGCACAGCGGCTCTTGAGTCCGATCAAGAGAACGTCATGAATTCATTGGAGCGTACCGATGCGGTTCAGAGGCTGGAGGCCCGCCGCGAGGGGCCGGTGGCCGGCGGCGAGGCGCCTGCGCTTGAGCAGAAAGTCGAGTTTCTGAGCCGGCCCGCCGCCTATTCCCCCGCCGTTGCCCACGTGACGCGCCGTGAGACTCACATGTCGTGGGTTTTTCTCGCGGGCGATCGGGTCTACAAGCTCAAGAAACCGGTCAGATTTCCTTACCTCGACTTCTCGACGCTTGAGCGGCGCGAATGGGCGTGCCGGGCGGAGTTACGGCTCAATCGCCGGCTTGCACCCGATGTCTACCTCGACGTTCTCCCGTTGGTCGCAACGCCCGGCGGCCTTGCGATCGGCGGAACGGGCGATGTGGCGGACTGGCTCGTCGTCATGCGCCGTCTCGACGAAAGTCAGACGCTCGAACGCACTATCCTGGAAGACCGGCTCGAACCCTGGCAGCTTGATCAGCTTGCCGCCACGCTCGTGCAATTCTATCGCCGCGCGCAACCGGTAATCCTTTCGCCCTCACTGTATCTGCGCGACTGGCGCCAAAGCCTCGCATACAATCGGCGTGTGCTTCTTGACTCGCGCCTGGGTCTGCCTTCCGGGCTCGTTCTGCGCCTCGACGGAATTCAATCGAGATTCCTTTCCGGCCGTCGCAAGGCGCTGCTCCGGCGCGTTCGTAACCGCCGCATCGTCGACGGGCACGGCGACCTTCGCCCCGAGCACATATGGCTCGGCGATCCGGTGCGAATCATCGACTGCCTGGAATTCAATCCCCGTTTGCGAGCCGTCGATCCATTCGACGAAATCGCATTCTTGAGTCTCGAATGCGAACGGCTCGGCGCCGCTTGGGCGGGTGACTACATCAGGCGCCGTGTGGCGCGCGGCCTGCGCGATGGTCTGTCCGAAGAACTTTTTCTGTTCTACCGCAGCCATCGTGCGATGCTGAGGGCGCGTTTGGCCATCGCCCACCTCCTGGAGCCCGATCCCCGCACTCCGGAAAAATGGCCGCTCCTTGCCCGCGCTTATTTGCGGCTCGCCGCGACGGACGCTGCCCGGCTTGAGCGCCTTCTCAAAACACCAGCAAGTCGTTGAGCGCCGCGCCTTCATGCAACCGCCGGATCGTCTCGGCGAGAAGCGGCGCGGCTGGAAGGATGTCGATTTTACCGCGCACTGCTTCGCCTTCGCCGGCGAGCCGGAAGGAAGGCACGGTGTCCGTCACGACCAGCCGCTCGATGGCTGGATCGGCCAAAACCTCGGCGGCACCGGGCATGAATAATCCGTGCGTTATGAAGGCAATCACGCGTCGCGTCCCCGCTTGACGGGCGGCGCGCGCGGCGCGCAGGAGCGTGCCGCCGGTGCTGATCAGATCGTCGATAATAAGAGCCGTCGATCCGGCCACGTCACCGACGAAGAGATCGCCGGAGACAACGCCGGCGCTGCGATGCTTGTCGACAAAAGCCTTGCCGACCGGACGGCCGAGCGCCGCTTCCAGCGCCTCGCGAAAAAGCTCCGCCCGCTTGACGCCGCCGGGATCGGGCGACACGACGCTGAGCTTGTCGGCTTTCAATTTGCGGACATAATCGACGAACAGCGGCGTGCCCGTGAGAGCAACAGTGCGGCAGCGGAAGGCATTCTCGAAGGCCGCGGGATTATGCGCTTCAAGAGTCACAATGCAGTCGGTGCCCACGGCCTCGAACATCGCCGCTATATAACGGATGGTTACCGGGTCATTCGGTTTGGTGCGCCGGTCCTTGCGGGCATAGCAAAGGTAGGGCACGACGGCCGTCACCTTTGCGGCCCCCGCATCCTTGAGCGCCCCGATGAAGAACAGGAGCCGACAGAGTTTGTCATTGGCGGATTCGACGGGGCCGCCGTGCAGGCTCTGAATGACATAGACGCTCGCGCCGCCAACCGCATCGAGCGGGCGCACTTTGTGCTCGCCGTCCTCAAAGGAGCGCTCTTCATGGGCGGCGAGTTTGCACCCAAGCGCATCCGCCACCGCCTTGCCAAAATCGGCCGTCGCTTGCAGCGCGAACAATCGCAGATCATTAGCTCCCGGCACGAGCGGTCGCACACCCTGCGCTGACCAAAGGGCGGATTCTGTCATGGTTTGCACCCGTCGCCTGTCACCAAAATCAAGTCGGGCGGCACACTACAAGTGCCCCATTTCGAACTCTTCACACGAAAGACCCATTTGCGACAAAGCCTCCTCGAGATGGTCGGGCAACAACGGCATGCCGAGCAGATAGGAGGCGGTGCGTTTGTTGTGAGCGCGCGACGCTTCGGCGCGTAATTCATCCCAGTCCGCGATGGCACCGTCTCCGCGCCCCAGCCACGCGAGCGTCACAAGGTCGATTTGCTCGTCTTCGGTCAAGGCTCCGATGAAGCCGCGCAATTCCTGAACGACGGGATCGTCGAGATGATCCTCAAGCACGGAAATCATGGCGTCGTCCGATGGATTTGAACCTTCATCCACATCGGTGACGATATCCTTGGCGTCGAATTCGCGCGCCTTGACGACGATGAAGCACACTTTTTCCGGCGATATCGAAAGGGTGGGAGCGGCTTCATTCATGACTGAACCTCGAATGGCTTCGTTCCTATGTGAATGATAAAAATACGCGACGCCACGGATATTGCGTTTGAGATAGGTCAACTCGGCGGCTCTGCTCGGGATCTCCCGGCGCCGTCGCTCAGCGGCCCGCGGCTTGTTTACTCACCCATTTGTCGCCGACTTTCACGTAAGTTCGCTTGACCGCCGCCCAGGCGATGCGATGCGCGGCTTCCTCCTGCCGCGGATCGCCAACATGCGCGGCGAAGGCATGATTGAAAGCCTCGCGATAAATGTCCCGACCATGCGCCGGCAGGTGCCGCCGCACCGAGAGAGGAAGGTCTTCGTTGGTTCGATAGGGCATTTTGCAAACACTCCGTGCACGCTCAGAGAATCAGCGCACCAGTGGCGGCTCCTCCTCCTCATCGGTAGTGACAATATCCAGGATGCCGGCCACTTTGCCCGTCAGCGGCTGGCCGCTCTTGGCGAGAACGTCGCCATTGCCCGTGGCCCAAATGGCGGCCTCTTCCAATTCAGTCACATTGGGATTCAATGCCAGAATTTGCAGGACTCTGGCGTCATCGATATCGCCGAGGATGGCTTTTATTTCACTTGGGGCGATCGACATGAGAAGACCTCTTTTTTATCGACTACCAAACGGGACCGGCTCGATGTTGACCCATGTCAAGATCAAGCATCGCTCGTCCGCCTTCGGTGATGACGTGAATACTGCAACTTCATGACTCGCCAATAACGCGAGTCCCCGCCGCTGGCCGCAACCGCTATCGGCAGACGCCAGCGGCGTCGATGCGTTTCGGCCGCTGGCAAACACAACGGTCTGCTACCGGCCGCTGACCGGCTCGGCAATCGGGCTGCACCACCGCCACGCAGACGCCGTTTCGCACCTGCGCCGGCGGCCGGCATTCGCAATTGTCGCGCGCCGGTCGCTGGTTGATCCGGCATGCCGGGCGGGGCGCCGGCGCCGGTTGCACGCAAACGCCGGCGCGGTCGATGACCAGTGGTCTTTGGCAAGTGCAACGGTCTGCTACCGGCCGCTGACCGGCTCGGCAATCGGGCTGCACCACCGCCACGCAGACGCCGTTTCGCACCTGCGCCGGCGGCCGGCATTCGCAATTGTCGCGCGCCGGTCGCTGGTTGGGTCGGCACGCCGGCGCCCGCACACAAACTTGATTGACCACGCGCAGCGGCGGCCGGCACGCGCATCCAATCGCAGCGCCACCCTCCGGGCAAGCAACCGGATGCAAGCAGCGGCCATCGGCGGCGACGGCAAAAGGCAATTCACAACTGCACCTATCGCGGTCAGGCCGCTGACCATCTGTGCAGGCCCGTTGCCCGGGCTGTCGGCGCGCCTGACAAAGTTCGCCGACTCGCTCCATCGGCGCCATGCAGACGCAGCCATTTTCGCCGACTCTCTGATTCTGCCGGCAATCCGGCCCGGGCGCGCGACAGACGCCGTTAGCATCGCGTCGCATCGGCGCTCTGCACTCGCACTGATCGCGCAACGGCATCTGGTCAACGTTGCAACTCGGCCGTTCACAAACGCCGTTGGCACCTACCCGCAGCGGCGCGGCGCAGTTGCAGCGGTCGGCGGCGGGGCGCTGTCCGGCATTGCAATTCGGCTGTGGCGGCTGTCCGGCCACTACGCAGACGCCGTTGACTTCCCGCAGCGGCGCATTGCAGACGCAATTGGCAATGTTGGGCCGCTGGCCCGCCTGGCAGGCCGGTTGCGGCAGTTGCGGTCCCGCGCGACAGACGCCATCGAGCCCCAGCCGCAGCGGCGCGGCGCAGTTGCAGCGGTCGGCGGCGGGGCGCTGTCCGGCATTG
>JBBDNZ010000087.1:0-9317 GCA_040877285.1 Xanthobacteraceae bacterium | reverse complement strand
CAGTTCGGCTGTGGCGGCTGTCCGGCCGCGCGGCAGACGCCGGCGTTATCCATTTGCATGGGCCGCTCGCAAAAGCAGCCGTCGTTGATCGGACGCTGGCCGGCGTTGCAAGCCGGCAATCTCGCCCGGCAGACGCCGTCGTTCTGCAGAATGTTCGGCGCGCGGCATTCGCACTGATCGGCGGCGGGGCGCTGACCGATCCGGCAACTCGGCTGCTGACCTGGCTCGCGGCAGACGCCGGCGTTGTCCATCCGCATCGGCGCGCGGCAGAGGCATCCGTCGTTGATCGGCCGTTCGCCCTGTCGGCAGACTCGAATCGCCGCGCGGCAGACGCCGCCGGCGTCCATGATATTGGGACGTTGGCAGAGGCACCGGTCGGCGGCGGGGCTTTGGCCGATCCGGCAATCCGGCAAACGGCAAACGCCGTTGATGACCTGGCGCGGCGCCCTGCAGTTGCATCCATCCACAGCGGGCCGCTGCCCGGCACGGCAATTGATCTCCTGTGGGCGATCGCGCTGGCAAGTGAACCGGTGCAACCCGGCAATAGCAGGCAAGCGGCCATCGGGACAGACGCACTGCAAACGGATGATGCGGCCGCCTTCGCAGTCGAAGCGTGGCGAAACGCAGATGCCATTGCGCTCCGCAGTTTCGATCGGACAACGGCAGATGCCGCCCACAAAGATCTTGCCGCCGGTGCAGGAGCGAATATGCGGGATCCATTCCGGCGCCGCCGGGATGATGACTTCGAACGGCACCGGCTGAACGACGATGACCGGCGTGTCGCCGGGCTGCTCGATGAGCGCGAGGAATTCCCATTCGGCGGTCGGCGGGGCCGGCTGAGGTGTCTGCGGTAGCGATCCGTCCGCCGGCGGTTCAACAAGGGCGCCAACGTCGAGCGGGCCGGCCGGCGTCTGCATCAGCAGGTAGAGGCCGGTGGCGACATTGCGGATGCGGACGAAGAGCTGCCCCTCGACCGGTTCGATGATCCAATTCGCGCCATCGCCGTCGGAAGGGACGGGGCCAAGTTCCAGCGGCCCATTCAAGGTCTGCAGGTAGGTGCCCTGCTCGCGGTTCACGATGCGCAGGAAGAATTCGCCGGGCACGGCTTCGAGCGACCAGTGCGCGCTTTCCCAATCGGACTGGATGGGGCCGGCCGCCGGCTGGCCGTTGTCGTTGTTGAGGAAGTAGGTTGGATTGCTGCGGTTGCGGATAAGCTGAAACGGGCTAGCCTGCGCCAAGGCGTCGGCTGCCGAGACAATCAAACAAAGAACAATCGAAAGAATGAGTTTCAAGGCTAGCCCCCTGCCTTAAAAAATTCCCTCGTAAAAAATCTTTATAATTTTGCGATGATACAGCCTTGCACAACGGCACGATAGCCTCATTGTGCCGATAAGCTGGCGCTGCCGTTCGGCCTAGACAACCGCGTAACCGTGCGACGCCGTGAGCCGTGAGACTTTTCTGCAAAGTCTCACGGCGGCGCCGATGTTCTCATGTTCACGGTCTAAGTGTTTGAAATCTTTGGTGGGCGCACCAGGGCTCGAACCTGGGACCCGCTGATTAAGAGTCAGCTGCTCTACCAACTGAGCTATGCGCCCGGATTGCCCCCGCGAAGGTTACGGCGAGGACGCGGGTCTTTAGCAAAGGGTCGCGCGTGAGTCCAGGAATACAGCGCCCGCCAGGGCGGGCGCGTCCGACCGCCACCATGAAAAAAGCCGCCGGTGAGCCCGGCGGCTTTCTGTTGTTTTCCGGCGGAACGAAAACTCCACCCGAAGAAACGACACGGCGCACTTAGAGACGATAGCCGCCGTCCGAGCCGCGCGGCCCGCGATGATCGCGGTCGTGCCGGCCGCCGCGCCCATCGCGGCCGTTTTCGCGTCCGCCCCGCTCGGCAACGCGCATGTGCCGCGGGGACAAAATACGCGACAGTTTCTGAAAGCGCTGCTTCTGGGCGTCATCGAGGCTGGCATAAAGCGGCGCCTGCGCATCGACGAGGCGCGTAAGTGCGGCGCCTGCCGTGGTCAAGTTTTCCGCCTGGCGGCGCAGACGCTCGACCGGATCGGCTGGGCGCGGTTCGTTTCGCCGCGCAAGCCGGTGTTCCATGCGCGTCTTGACGATGTCGCGCAGCGCGGTCTCAAAGCCCGGCCACAGCTTCTCCTGCTCGACGGTGAGTTGCAGGCCCGCTTTCAGCGCGGCAATGCGCGCATCGGTGAAGGCCGCCATATCCTCCGGCGACAGCGGCATACGCTTCTCATGCGATGGATTCCATCGCACGTTTGTCGCGCCATCGGATTGCGCATAGACGATCGAAGTACCGACAACGGCGAGTGCCGCCGTGCCGGCGAGAATTGCTTTCCACATGATAGCTCTCCAAGCGAAGTTGGTTGTGCCTGCAAGTAGAAGAGCGGCGGGCAACTCCTGCAAGTTAAAGATCGGTTAGATTGCGTTTCTGTCTATTTGTTCAGAAACACGGCTGCGACGCTTTGAAAGCCAAAGCGCACGCGATGCGAAAGGGAGTTGGCGAGAACCAGCCTGGCGCGGATCAGCGCCCCTTCTTGTTCTTGTCTTTCTCTTCCGGCTTGTTACGCCGTTCTGCGTGAGCGCGATTAAGCCGCGAACCGGCGATGTCCCGCAGGGCGCCCTGGAAATCGCCCCACTTTCTCGCATCCTGCTGCGTTGGCCGCGGACTGGGTTGCCCTTGCGGACGCTGCTGGGCATCGGCGATCGAGGGGGCAGCGATCGCCAAGATAGTTGTTGCGGCAAGGATGATTTTCCGCACGGCCGCCTCTCGAAAAATATTCATCGCGCCTCTATAAATAGATGGCGCGCGTTTCATGCAAGTTAAAGATTGGCCAGGCGGCTTTTCTGACTATTTGTTCAGAAAGCTGCCGCAATGGTTTCAAGACCCATCGAGCGCGCAAAAGCGAGCGCGCTTTGCTTCTGCTCGTCGTTCAGCGTCCGGATAAGCGGGTAGGCCGCGCCGATCAGGCGGCGAATTGTCACGGCATTTGAGCCGAGCGCCGTCGCGCGGTCCTTAAAGCCCCGCACGAGTCCTTGCGAGCCGTCTTCGAATTGCTGCCGGGCAAACTCAAGAAACGCCTTTTCCACGGCGGGCCACAACGGTTCCTGTTCCGCGGTCAATTTCAATTCGGATTTGAGGCGCGCGATCTGCGCGTAACCCCCCGCAATTTGGGCAGGAGCGGTTTCGGATTGAGCGGCCGCGCGCGCTTGCGGCGCGGACGCCGTCCCCGCGCCGGCAAGAGCCGACGATGAACCGATCGCCGCGAGCGCGACCAACCCCGCGATGCCCGCCTTCCACATGCACGCCTCCGTTTTTGTTTTCCCTTATCCAGGCGGCATACCGGAAGGGATACCCCGCTCACAAGCGCAAACGCCTCTCGTGCGGCTGCAATTAGCGGTTAACCTTGCTTTCGCCGCGATCAAGGTCAGGCGCGGGGCAGGCAAATCCTGGGCCATTGTGGGGCAATAAAAAAACGCCGCGATCGCAAGGACCGCGGCGGTTTTCTTTGTCATTCCGGGGCTTCGCGAAGCGAAGAGCCCGGAATGACAGAGGCGTTAAATCGTATCGGTCGAATGCACCCGTTGGCCGCCGACCACCATCGCTTCCGGTTTGCCTCTCTGGCGCTTCACCATGAGCTTGTTGAGCGCCCCGAGATAGGCCTTGGCGGAAGCCACCAACGTGTCCGGGTCCGCGCCCTTGGCGGTCACCGCCCGGCCATTCTCCGACAGGCGCACCGACACCTCGGCCTGCGCGTCGGTGCCCTCGGTCACCGCATGCACCTGGTAGAGTTCCAGCTTGGCCTCATGCGGCACCAGCGTGTGGATCGCCTTGAAGATGGCGTCCACCGGCCCGTTACCGGTGGATTGCGTGGTGACATGCTTGCCCTCGATGTCGAGGGTCAAGGTGGCCGATTGCGGGCCCGTGGTGCCGGCAATCACCGTCATCGACAGCACCTTGATACGGTCGTGGAAGTGGGCGATCTCCTCGTCCACCAGCGCCTCGATGTCCTCGTCGTAGATCTGCTTCTTGCGGTCGGCCAGCGCCTTGAAGCGCACGAAGGCGTCTTCCAGCTGGTTGTCGGCGAGCTTATAGCCCAATTCCTCCAGCTTATGCACGAAGGCGTGCCGCCCGCTGTGCTTGCCCATGACCAGCGAGGTCTGCTTTACGCCCACGGTCTCCGGCGTCATGATCTCGTAGGTCTGGGTGTGCTTGAGCATGCCGTCTTGGTGAATGCCGGACTCATGCGCGAAGGCATTACGCCCGACAATGGCCTTGTTGTATTGCACCGGGAACGACGTCACCGCGGAGACGAGCTTGGAGGCGCGCATCAGCATGGTGGTGTCGATATTGGTCCAATAGGGCATCGCGTCGTTGCGCACCTTCATCGCCATGACGACTTCTTCGAGCGCGGCGTTGCCCGCCCGCTCGCCCATGCCGTTGATGGTGCATTCGATCTGCCGGATACCGGCCTGCACGCCGGCCAGCGAATTGGCCACCGCCATGCCGAGATCGTCATGGCAATGCGCCGAGAAGCGCGCCTTGTCGGAATTGGGCACGCGCTCGCGGATCATCTTGATCAGCGCGAAATATTCCTCCGGCACCGTATAGCCGACCGTATCGGGGATATTGATGGTGGTGGCGCCGGCGTTGATCGCCGCCTCCACGCAGCGGAAGAGGAAGTCGTGCTCGGTGCGGGTGCCGTCCTCGCACGACCATTCCACGTCGTCGGTATAGTTGCGCGCACGCGTCACCGACGAGATCACCATCTCATAGACTTTCTCCGGCTCCATTTGCAGCTTCCACTTCATGTGGACCGGCGAGGTGGAGATGAAGGTGTGGATGCGCCCGCGCTGGGCCGGCTTGATGGCCTCGCCGCAGCGGTCGATGTCCTTCTGCCCGGCGCGGGCGAGGCCGCAGACCACCGCCTTCTTGGTGCGCTTGGCAATTTCGTTCACCGCCGCGAAATCGCCTTCCGAAGCGATCGGAAAGCCCGCCTCGATGATGTCCACGCCCATGTCGTCGAGCACCTCGGCGATTTCGAGCTTCTCTTCATGGGTCATGGTGGCGCCGGGCGACTGCTCGCCGTCGCGCAAGGTGGTGTCGAAGATGAAGACGCGGTCCTTTTCGGACTGGGTCTGGGTGGTCATGGGATCTGTCCTTATCGTCTGGGTCGCGGGATTTTTGAGTTTCTCGCGCGGCCGGACGCAAAACCGGGTGCCACTTTTGCTGGCCGCGCTCGCTCCCCTGAGTGCCCAGGCGCGAACGCCCAGCCGGCCCTCAGGGGCGGATAAGGAGCAGGAGCGCAGCGAGAATGAGGGCGGCATGGGGCGCCGGCCTTCCGGCCGTCCCACCGATCGCGCGAAAATCGCGGCGCATCGTCATGCTCAAACCCTCGTCAAAGGACCTCCAGGGTGGCGTATCTCGGTAAACCGCGCGTTAACCCTGGCGTCCCAATAGCCTCTATGTAAGGAAAACCCGGCGTTTTCGCAAGGCCGACGGCGGCCCGTTCATCCCGGCTTTTCGGCAAGCCGCGACCGCGCCACCTCCAATAAGGCAGGATCGATGTCGATCGCAACAACGTGACGCGCAATCTTAGCAATTTGCAAAGTGAACCAGCCGTCTCCCGAACATAGATCGACGACCTCCATGCCGGGCTTGAGCCCCACAGCCGCAAGCACTTTCGCCGGGTCTGGCCAGAGCGCCTCCCACCACCCGGCGGGCGGCATTTCGGTCCCCTCGAAGAAGCCTGGAAGACCGCTCATTTTGAAGTTGTCTTGCGTAACCTTAAGCCCGTTGCATCATAGCTCGCAGTGCCAGTAGAGCGCCGACGACGAACACGGCCGTTGCAAGGTAGATCGGGCCCAGGTGCGTGATCCAATCAAATCCAAAGGTGCCCATGTAGTGATACGGAAGGGCGATTGCCAGCCCAACCACCGGTGAAAGTACGGCGGCGATCCAAGCCCACCATTCTCCTCGGCGCACGCCGTACCAGGACAGTGCGGCGACGGCGATGCCGGTGGCCGCGATGAACCCCGCGGTAGCCACATGCAGATGCCCTATATAGTTCACGATGGCGGGGTTAATGGCATTCAGATTGGCCCGAGTGACCCCGTTGAGCGTGTCCACGCCTAACTCAAATCCGCTCCCTGAGAAATTCCGGAGCAAAAATACCACGGCATAACCAATGAAGGCTAAGCTTGCGATCAACATCAGGATTGCACCCTGATTCAGGCCAGAATCTTTCGTCCTCATCTGCTCCTCCTATGTCGCGTTCGGTAATTCAGATTGCCCCGGACAACAGCCAGCATAACAATTTCTCAGAATATCCGGAAGTCGCTGAAATTCGATCACGCCCCCACTCGGTCGCGGCACTGATGAACCTCGACCGAAACATGAGACAGCCCCTCGATACCGGAGAGACGCCGCTTGTACGCCTCCGGCTCCTGCGGATGATCCGAGATCACCGAAACGATCACGCCGGCGTGCCCGGGTCCAAGCCGCCATAAGTGCAGATCGCCAAGCCGGTCGCCGCCGACCTCCAAGCACGTGCGGATTTTCGACGCCAGCATCCAGTCGGGCACGATGTCGAGCAGCGTGGCTCCTGAGGAAACGATGAGTCCATAGGACCACCGGGTAATAATCACCGCGCCAACAATTCCAATGGCGGAATCAAGCCATGTCCAACCGTAAAAACGGCCGCCGAGCAGCGCAGCAATAGCCAGCACCGAGGTCAGGGCGTCGGCCGATACATGCGCAAATGCCGCCCTGATGTTGCTGTCGTGACCATGGTGGTGATGCTGGCTATTTCCGTCATGGTGCTCATGTCCGTGCAATTGGCCGCTTCCTTCCCACAAAAGCCAAGCGCTGAGCAGATTGACCGCGAGTCCGAGGACGACGACCAACAATGCCTCATCGAATCTGATCGGCACCGGCGCGAACAGGCGGATCGCGCTCTCGTATCCGATCAGGACCGCGATCAAGGCTAGGATGATGGCGCTGGCAAAAGCGGCAAGTTCCCCGAGCTTGCCGGTCCCGAAGGAAAACCGCGAGTCGTCGGCATGTTTGCGCGCGAAGCGATAGGCCAGCGCCGAGATCGCGAGCGCCGCGGCATGCGTGGACATGTGCCAGCCATCGGCGGTGAGCGCCATCGAGCCGTAGACAGTGCCGGCAACAATCTCGGCGATCATCGTTATGGTTGTCAGGACCACCACCAGCCACGTCCGGCGTTCGTGCCTGTCGTGCGCGGCGCCGAGAAACACATGGCCGTGCTGCCATGCCTGAAGAGAGTGCCCATGCATCGTGAAGCCTCCTACAGAGTATCCATCACTCGGCAGGTTGCGGGCTTTTAAACCGCAGTTCGCCGGAGGCTTGGCGCAGCACCGTCCCCGCACCCTGCAATGCAAGCGTCGCCATGATCGCGGCGACGATCAGATCGGGCCAACCCGTACCAGTGCCGAGCACGCCGGCGGCAGCAAGCAGCACCGCGAGATTGCCCAGTACGTCGTTGCGCGTGCATATCCACGCCGAGCGCATATTCGCATCGCCGCTGCGGAATGTATACAAAAGTCCGAAGGTGGCGGCGTTCACTGCGAGAGCGATAAAACCGATCGCTCCCATCGTTAGCGGCTCGGGGACGGTGCCGCGCAGCGCGTGCCAGACGACCGTCCCAACCACCCACAGCCCGAACAGTCCCATGCTGGCACCCTTCGCCACCGCCGCCATCGCGCGGTAGCGGATCGCCATGCCGACAACGAACAAGCTGACGCCGTAGTTTGCCGCGTCTCCGAGGAAGTCGAGAGCGTCCGCCTGCAGCGATGCCGACCCCGCCGCCAGTCCCGCCGCGACCTCGACGACGAACATACCGGCGTTCAGTGCAAGCACCGCCCACAGCACCCGCCGGTATGCGGGGTCATCCGGCCGCTTCGGAAGGCCGGCACGGTTATTGTGTTCACAACAACTCGCGCCCATTTTTCTGATCCCCAAAAATCAACCAACCTCATATAGTGCTTGGGCCTTGTGTAATACAATCACACAGGGACGCGCGCGGCGGCCCACCGGATAACAGTCACCCACTAGACTTCCCGCCATACATGGGCGAGGAAGGCGGTGACAAAATCCGGCATCATTGGATCGAGATGGTCAGGCCCATGCGCGACATGGACGCCGGCGAGTTCCGGCTGCTTCTCTTGCGCGAGATAATCAAGGACGCGGGCGCGTAGCTCGGCGGCGGGAACCGGGGCATTGAGAATCTTCATCAGCGCGATACGCGGACCGGCCAGCACCGTGAACCAGCCGGGCTCGGCGGCGAAGTCGCGCGGCGTGAGGCCGGTTTCCTCCAGCATCTCGCGCGTGATGCTTCCGGCCAGGTCGACCGTGTTCCCCGTAATATCGTCGGGATCGGGCGTTCCTGCGGGGAAATAGATTTTTCCGGCATTCGCCGTGTGCGGCGCCATCAGGCCGAGGACAAAACTGCCGTCGGAACCCCGCAGCGCGCCCATGGCAAAGCAGTTCTTAACTGTGGGGTCTGGGAAACCCCAGTCGCGCCACGCCAAGAGGCTGGCGAAGTCAGTTTCGAAATAGCGGCCGCGAAAAACGCCGTCGGCAATGGCAAAGTCGCGCAGCATCAGCACGCGGCCGTTCCATAGCTCGGGCGTGTTTCGGCGCAGCGCCGCGAAATGCGCGTCGATGTCTTGCCTTCGCTCGTCGGCAAAGGCCCATAGCCAAGGTGAATAGGCAAGTTCAAGGCGGTCGATGGGCACGACGGAAAAATCGGTCATGTTCATTTCCGTCATTCCGGAAGCCACCAACGGGTCGGCGCGAAGCGCCGCCCGATGACAGGCTCCGCGGCTGTCCGGAATCCATACTCCCGGTGGTGGTTATGGATTCCGGGCTCGTGCTTCGCGCGCCCCGGAACGACGGAGCGGATGCGGAGCGCTTAGTTCCGGCTTTTGTCCACCAGCGCCCTTTGCTTGATCCCAAAAGGGCTCACGGCAGTGAGCCCGTCTTGGCGCAAAAAGCCGTGGGTCAATTCCGGCTGCGGTCCACCAGCGCCCGTTGCTTGATCCACGGCATCATGGCCCGCAGCTTGACGCCCACGTCCTCGATCGGATGCTGCGCCAGCTTGTTACGCATCGCCTTGAACGATGTCTGGTTGACGCGGTTCTCCAGCATCCAGTCCTTGACAAAGCGGCCCGACTGAATGTCGGCGAGCACATTCTTCATCTCCGCCTTGACCGCCGGCGAGATCACCCGCGGGCCGGAAACATACTCGCCGTATTCCGCGGTGTTGGAAATGGAG
>JBBDNZ010000086.1:0-26645 GCA_040877285.1 Xanthobacteraceae bacterium | reverse complement strand
CGATAAGCCGCCGCGAGCCCAAGCGTCAGACAGAGGCGTGAGCCGCGCCGGGCTTGACCGCAAGCGCCTCCTTCGCCGCATCCTTGAAAGGCTGTTCCGCCGGCAGCACCACCGAGGCCGAACGCACCTTCTGATGAGCGGTGTCGACTCCGGGCGGCGTGACGCCCTTCTCCGCCAGATCCTTGGCGGCGCGCATGACGCGATGCCGCGCCATGATGATGCCGTTGTCGGTGGAGACCAGGTTTTCCTTGGTGCGGTCCACGATCGGGCCCATGCTCTCCTGCAAGGACGAGTCCTGAATGGCGATGCCTTCGACGCCACTGTAAGTGAACCCCGCCTTCTGCGCGGCGCGGTTCATCTGGTAGTCGTTGTCCTTGTTGGCGACCGGCCGGTAGGTGCCCGGCGCGGTGCGGGCATGCACGCCTTTGCCCTCCCGCATGGCCGCCCGCTCGGCGCCCGTCAGCGGCCGGGTGGAATGGTAGTCGTAGGTCCAGGCCCAGCAGTTCTCGTCGTCGATGGGAATCCAGAAATGCCCGTGGACCGGGTGGTCGCCGCGCGGCGGAACCATGGTGAAGCTCGGCATCACCCATTGCGTGATGCGCCAGTAGTAGCGGCCTTCCTCGGCGCGGCGGCGGGCGCCGATGTAGAGCCCTCCGGGGCTTTCCACCACTTCAAAGACCGGCGACAGGTCGCGGATGTTGTAGATGTTGCCTTTGGCGCCTTTGAACAGGGGATCCGATTCCAGGTTGTCGCGGTGCAGGAACGACACGTGGCTGGAATCGATGCCGCCTTCCATCGCCTGCAGCCAGTTGCACTCCTGGAAGCGCTTGGAGCAGTAGGACTGTTCGTCGGGGACCGTGGCGAATTCCCATTCCGGCAGCGGCGGCTGTTTTTCCGGCGGGCCCATATAGGCCCACAGCACCGGGCCGCGCTTGACCAAGGGATAGGATTTCAACTTGACCTTCTGGCAATAGCCGCTTTCCGGCGGCTCGGACGGCACTTCCGTGCACTGGCCGTTCACGTCGTATTTCCAGCCGTGATAGGGGCAGCGAATCCCGCGCTCCTCATTGCGGCCGAACCAGAGCGAGACGCCGCGGTGGGCGCAGAACTCGTCGATCAGTCCGAATTTGCCGTCGGTGTCGCGGAAGGCGAGCAACCGCTCGGAGAGGATTTTCACCCGCACCGGCGGACATTCTTTCTCGGGCAGCTCCTCCGCCAGCAACGCCGGCAGCCAGTAGCTGCGGAACAGCTGACCCATCGGCATCCCGGGGCCGGTCTGGGAGACCAGATCATTTTGCTCTTTGCGAAGCATCGCACCCTCCAAGATGTTGGGGGCCCCACTCGCAAGTCGCGGCGGGCAGCCCTAAGTGCAAAAGAGCCCAGAGCTTGGCTGAAAATAGGGTTGACCCTGCGGCGAAGCTATGGGAAACCATCCTTTGTATTGTTCCTTTATGCGGAACAGCGTTCCGTATTAGATTGGTATCTTATATACTTGGTCCACAGCACAATCAAGAGCGCCATGAGCACGCCCACGAAAATAGAACTCTGCGGTACCGCTGAAGTGGCCCCCGGCCAGGCCAAGCGGGTGGAAACCCACGGCCTTGCGGTCGCCGTGTACAATCTCGACGGCCAATTTTACGTCACCGACGACGCCTGCACCCACGGTCCGGGGCTGCTTTCCGAGGGCTACATCGACGGTGACGTGGTGGAGTGCAACTTTCACAACGGCTCTTTCAATATCCGCACCGGCGAAGTGGTGGATCCGCCCTGCATGATTCCGGTGAAAACCTACCGGACCATCGTCGAGAACGGTAAAGTCTTCATCGAGACCTAATATCTTCGCACTGCGCCATCGTTTTTGGTTGCGCTAGCGCAAGATTTTGGCGATGCATTTCCCAAGTTAGGTGGCTAAATTACCCTTCGGGCCTGCGTGAATGGCCCGCTGCGACGTGCATTTGCGCGCGCGAGGGGCGGCCGCAACGTTAAGGTGAGCTCTTCTTGCGGGCTTATCTTCTTCAGGCAAGGAGCAGGCAGGCAATGACAGGTCTCTACGATCGATCCCCAGGAGCCGGCCACAATAAGCCGCAAGACGAAGAGCTGCCCGGCGCCGAGAATTGGGAACGGTGGTCGAAGAAGCGCATCTTCGTGCGCGAATTGGCCGGCACCTACAGCGATCTCTACAAGCAGCTCATGTCGCAGCCGCGCATCTATTCCTCCAACAAGGTCGCCTGGAAGGGCGGGCCGGAGCTCTACGGCAAGCACGTCATCAGTCCGCAGCACGCCAACGTGGCGCAATCGATCGAGACCCATATCGAGGTCTATGCGCCCGGCTCTTACGGCCAGAAGCACGGGCATCTCAACAGCGCCGTCTTCTATGTCATCAAGGGCCACGGTCACGACGTGCATGACGGCCGCCATATCCCCTGGAAGGCCGGCGATGTCATGATTGTCGAGAACGGCTGCGTGCATCAGCATTTCAACGACGACAAGAACAACGAGACCTTGCTGCTGGTGTTCAAAGCCAAGCCGCTCTTCCATTTCATGAATCTTATCTTCCAGAAGATCGTGTCCTACCCGCCGTCGACTCCGGCCAAGGGCAACGAGAATTTCAAGCCGCCAACCGATCTCTAGAGCGCAATCCGGCGAAGTGGAAAGCGGTTCGCCGTCAAGATTGCGCGACAACGTAAGAAAAGGACAACGGGAGAAGAAGCATGGCAAAAGCCCTTGACGAGCGCGATGTCGCCCGCGCCAGCAAGCACACCTCCACCTTTCGCGCCGAGGACGTGGCGGCGGCCGCCGAGTTCCGGAAAGAATATGAAAAACGCGCGAATGTTATCTCGGCGGAAGAGATGCCGTTCGAGCGCTCCGCCGACGGCCTGATCAAGCACCTCATTCATCACAAGATGAACACGCCGGAAATGTGCGTGGAAGCCTATATGCAGTTTCTCAAGCCGGGCGAGCATTCCGGCAAGCACCGGCATATGTGGGAAGAGGTCATTTTCGTGATTGAAGGCTCAGGCTACGACCTGCATTGGGATTTCCGCTTCGATTGCCTCGAAGAGTTCGAATGGAAATGGGAGGACGAGCCCAAGCGTTTTGAATGGAAACGCGGCGATTTCATCTACGTCCCGCCCTTCGTGACTCACCAGCACTTCGCCGATCCCGGCGGCGAAGCGCGGCTGATCGTCATCAGCAACCGCATCATCAAGGAGATGGGCTTCGACTGGTTCGACCAGTTGGAGAAGGCGCCGGGCGCCTGAGGGTGAAGTCCGGCCTTGCGGCAATAACCGGCATCACATTGAATCGTCGTGCCTGGTCACGCCCGGCTACTGAATAGCCTTGCTCTTGCTCTGGCTCTCGGCGAGCAATTTAAGATTGTTGGCGACGTAGGGGTTATTCGGGTCGGCTGTCTGCGCCGCCAGGAGCTTTTCGCGCGCGCGGGGATAATCGCCGCGCAGCATGTAGGAATAGCCCTGATTGTTGAGCACTTCCGGGATCGGCCCGACGATGCCAAGCGCCTGCGCATAGGCGCGGTCGGCGAGGTCGAAGCGGCGAAGCTGGTCGTAAGCGGCCGCAAGGCCGAGCCAGGCTTCGGCGTCTCTTGGATGGCCCTCCACCGCGCGGCGGAAATAATGCTCCGCCAAACCGAAATCGTCCTGCCGGAAATATTGCTTGGCCAGGCTGAGATCGTCTTTCGGGTCGCCGCCAAGCAGGCCGGCATTCAAATTTGCCGGTTGACCCTCCGTCTCCGTCACGCTCCCGGTCGTTTCGGGGTCCGCCGATTGCGCGCCACCCGTCCGAAACATGTCGCTCAGTTTCGTCGATGTCTCGCAGCCGGAAAGCCACAGCAGCGACGTAGCGATGACCAACAGGACTTGTACAAACTTCATCACCACGCCCCGGTCGGCATCGAGCCGGTTCCGCCCCAAGCGGCGAGCGCATGCGCGCGATCTTCCGCCGCGCGGGCGGAAGCAACCCGATAGGCGACCCTAGGCCACGGTGGTTAACAATTTCTCGCCACAGGCGCGGGAAGGCGGGGGAAGGCGGGCGAAGGCGGGGGAAGGCGGGGGAAGGCGGGAAGGGCGGCGCCGGCCCGTTCAGTATTGGCCGGTGGAAATGCGGACAATGACCGGCAGAAGGATGACCACGAACAGCACCGGAAAGATGCATACCATCATCGGTATCGAAAGCTTGGCCGGCAGGGCATAGGCTTTTTCCTCGGCGCGGGACAAGCGCTTATGCCGCATGTCGTCGCTGTAGACCCGCAGCGCGTTGGTGATGCTGGAGCCGAGTTCGGTCGATTGCTGAATCAAGGTGGCGAAGGAACGGGCCTCCTCCAGCGCCAGGCGATCCCCGAGATGTTCCAAAGCCTCGGTGAGCGCACGCCCGGCGCGGATCTCTAGATTGGCCATGTGAATGTTGGCGGCGAGCGAAGGGTAGGAGTCGGCGATCTCGCGGCCCACACGGTCGAGAGCCGCTTCCATGCTCAAGCCGGAATCCGCGCAGACCACGAGCAGATCCAAAAAGTCGGGAAAACCGGTCAAGTGCTGCTGCTTGCGCGCCTTGATGCGGCGGTCGATATACAGGCTTGGGCCGATATAGCCGGCAATGCCGGCCAGGATGACCAGCATCCAAAGCTTAGAGCCTTGAACCGGCAACAACAAAGGCGCGGCAAAAAAGATCGCGACTGCAAGGCCGACGGCCAAGCCGGTGCGGGCCATGAAAAAATAAGCGACGCCGCGCGGATCGTAAACGCCGGCCTGGATGAGGCGGCGGCGCAGCACCTTCATGCCCTTGGTATCGCCGGTGGAATAGTGCTTGGTGGTGTAATCCAAGAGCCGCTTTGTGGCATTCAGACTCGACTGCCGTAGCGAACGCGATCCCTGCGTCGCGGTTTGTTTTATCCGCGCGGTGTCTTGCCCGATGCTCGCGGCACGCCGCTTGACTTCGCCGCGCACGCGCATGCCGGCCATTGCCACAAAAGCGAGCGTCGTCGCGGCGAGAAACACCAGAACCGCGAGCATCAACTGCGGGCTGCCGCCAAAAATTGCGATGATGAGGTCAAGCACGCTTTTCACCCGTCAAATTTTGAAATTGACCAGCCGGTACATGATGAGGTTTCCGAGCAGCATCCAGCCCCCCGCGATCGACAGCGCGATCTTCGTGATGTCCTCGCTCCACACGCTCGCGTAGAAGTTTGGCGACACGATATTGATGATGATGAATATGCCGATCGGCAGCGATGACAGAATCAGCGCCGACGCACGGCCTTCCGCGGCGAGCGCGCGGATTTTCCGGCGCATCTTGAAGCGCTGCCGGATGACCCCGGAAAGGTTTTCCAAAATCTCTCCGAGATTGCCGCCGGTCGACGACTGAATGGCGACCGCCGTGACGAACAGCGGCAGATCGTCTTGTCCGACGCGGAAATAAAGGTTCCGCATGGCGGTTTCCAAATCGGCGCCATAGGTGATTTCGTCGGCGGCGATGCCGAACTCGGAGCCGATCGGATCGGGCTGTTCGCGCGCCACCATGGCGATCGCGACCGGCACCGGATGTCCGGCTCGCAGACTTCGCACGATGATGTCGATGGCGTCGGGAAACTGCGCGCCAAATTTCTTTTGCCTGCGTGAGCGCAGGATGCGCAGAACCAGAAAGGGTAGCGCGGTGCCGCAGAACAAGGCCACCAGAAGCGCGTCGATGACGTCGCGCTTGGTCAGGAAAGTAACCGCAAAGGCCCCGGCAACGCCGATAATCGTGAATAGAAAAAAACGTTCGAAGCCGATAGTCAAACCGGATTGCAGCATCAGCTTGTTGAACGCCTCGAAGGAAAGGCGAAAGTCGCCGCCGCCGGTGAGGCCGCGCTCACGGCGGAGCTGCAGCAGGATGCTTTCCCGATCGGTCTTGTCGTGCGTCAGCCGCAGGCGGCGATTGACGTTGTTTCGATAGGAGGCGCCGGAAAAGCAAAGCAGGTATGCCGCTTCGAACAGAAAGATGGCCGAAGCGGCGACGAGCACGTAGATCAGATAGACCGGGTTGAAATCGAACATGGCGCTTACAAGGGTTGCCCGGGATCGAAGTAAACCCCCGGGATCTGTATGCCCTGGGTGGCAAGATTGGCGAGGAAGCGGGGGCGCACGCCGGTTGCCTGGAAATGGCCGATCACGGTGCCGTCGGGCGCGGTGCCGGTGCGCGTGAACTTGAAAATCTCCTGCATCTGGATGGTGTCGCCTTCCATGCCGGTGATTTCAGCGAGGCTGGTCACCTTGCGCTTGCCGTCGGAAAGGCGGGAAAGCTGGACGATAACCTGCACGGCGCTGGCGACTTGGCTGCGGATGCTGGCAATGGTCATCGGCAGACCGGCCATGCCGACCATCTGTTCGAGGCGCGAAATGGCGTCGCGCGGATTGTTGGCGTGGATAGTCGCCATTGAGCCTTCATGACCGGTGTTCATGGCTTGCAGCATGTCGAAGGCCTCTTCGCCTCTGCACTCGCCGAGGATGATGCGGTCGGGGCGCATACGCAGTGCGTTTTTGACCAGCTCGCGCTGGCGGATTTCGCCTTTGCCTTCGATATTGGGCGGGCGCGTCTCCATGCGGCCCACGTGCGGCTGTTGCAATTGCAATTCGGCGGCATCCTCGATGGTGAGCAGGCGCTCCTTCTCGGAAATGAAAGCCGAAAGCGCGTTCAACATCGTGGTCTTGCCTGAACCCGTGCCGCCCGAGACGATGAGGGTGATGCGCGCCTTCACCGCCGCCGCCAGCACCTCGGCCATTTGCGGCCGCAGCGCGCCGACCTCGATGAGCTTGTTCAGGTTGAACGGCTTCTTGGAGAATTTGCGGATCGAGACCAGCGGACCGTCGACGCCGATCGGTCGCACGGCGACGTTGACGCGCGATCCATCGAGCAGGCGCGCGTCGCACAGAGGGTGAGATTCATCGACCCGGCGGCCGACCGCTGAGACGATCTTGTTGACGATGCGCAAGAGATGCGACTCGTCCTTGAAGCGGACGGGGCAGGGCTCCAGCATGCCGCCGCGCTCGACATAGACGCACTCATGACCGTTGATCAAGATATCGCTGATCGTCGGATCCTTGAGCAGAGGCTCCAAAGGACCGAGGCCCGTCATTTCGTCGAGGATTTCCGAAACGAACTCGTTGAGCTCTTCGGTGTTGAGCGCCAGCCGCTCGACCAGGATATATTGGGTCACAAGCTGCTGGATGTGCTCGCGCATCTCTTCTTCGGAGAGTTTTTCCAGCGCGGAAAGATTGACCTCCTCGATCAGACGGCGGTGCAGCCGCACCTTGGCGTCGAGCAGCTTGTCGCTGAGCAAGGGGTTGGTCGACGGCGCAGCCGGTTCCGAGGCCGGCTCGGGGAAAACGGTCCATGAAACGCCGTCGAGCGCCGACGAGGGTTCCTCCACGGAAGGAACCATCTCCGGCACGGTGTGGCGACGAGCTGTGAACCGTCCAGCCATGCTTCTTTTTCTTCTTCCGACGAGGTCTTCTGTTTCTCAGCGCGCCGGCGAAAGCCTGAGCTTCTTGAATAGCGGCACGGCTTGCGCCGTACCTTGCTTGGCGGGCGCCGGCGGCGTGATCAGCTTTCTGAGTTGAGCCGCAATTGCATTGCCCGGCTTTACGGTATCGAGCGGAACGCCGCGGTCGATAGCTTCGCGCACGAGGTTGTAGTGGTTGGGGATCACGGCGGCGAATGACTCGCCGAGCGCCTGTTCGATATCGGAGCGGCGCAGGCCGGGAGAAAACATCCGATGTTCGAAACGATTGACGATGACCTTTGGCTGCTGGCCTTCGCCGAGCCGCTCGCCGATGGCGGAAACGAGTTGCTTGGCATGCCGCAAGCCGGGAACCGTCGCTTCGCTCACGATGAAAAGATTATTGGAGCCGAGCAGCACGCTGTCGGTCCAGGAGAACCAGGTGCGCGGCATGTCGAAGACGACATATTCGAAATTAGCGGAGACTAGATCGAGCAAGCGCGTCACCACGTCCGGATCGAAGGAACGCATCTCCGCCGGTCTGTTGGGAGCGGCGATGACGGCGAGGCCCGACGGATGGTGCGCCAGCATGACCTCGAGAAGCTGCCGATCCAGCCGTTCCGGGCGCGGTTCGATTTCGTTGAGATTAAGGCGCGGCTCGAGATCGAGATAATCCGCGCAAGCGCCATGCTGGAAATCGAGATCGACCAGGCAAGTGGAAGACTGGCCGCGCGAGCCGCTGTGCAGCAGCAGCATGGCCGTCTGAATGGCCAGCGTGGTGACCCCCGCGCCGCCCACCGCCGGCAGGAAGGTGTAGATCTGCGCTTCCGTCGGCTGGTTGCCGGCGGCGGCGGCTTTCGCCACCCGCGCGCATGCGCGCACCAATTCGACGGGAGGTACGGGCTTCACCAGGAAATCCGCCACGCGCATCTGCAACAGGGTGCGGGCGACCGACTCGTCGAATGCCTGGGTGACCACGACCACCGGCGGCCAAGCGCCGACGCGGGCCATGAAGGCCTGCAAAGCCTGCATCTCCTCCTCGCGCCGCGCATCGAGGTCGAGCACAATGACAGTCGCGCCCTGGACGTCGAGACGGTCGGCGGCGGCCGGCAGCGTTCCCGCGACGATCTGCAGGTCGATCGACGCGCTGGTCGTAAACGTCGTGCGCGCCGTTTCTTCGAAATCGGCGTCCGGCGTCAGCACGACGACCCGCGTCTTGTTCGGTGTATTTTTTTTCAGGCCGATTCGCATGTCATATTGTTCTCAGCTTCGAAATTTGTCAGGGCGAGCCGCCCGAGGAAGCCGCGGCGGGGGCAGCCTGCGGCGCCTGCTTATAGCCGGCCGAACTGGTCATGCCGCTCACCGGCGGAATCACCCGGTTGGTGCGATAGCGCTCCACGGCGCTCTGCATTTTCTGGCCGTTGAAAGCGATGTTGCGGTTGGCGCTGTACGGCGGCCAGGGGTCGACCATCTGGGTGACCTGATTGGTCTTTATCGCATCGCCGGCGGACAGCTCGATGGCTTCCCGGCGATCGTAATAGAGGTCCGAACAGCCCGTGAGCGCCACACAACCGGCGATGATGATGAAGCCGAGATCAATTCTTGATCGAGACAATGTGGCCTCCACTTTTCGGCAGATTGAGGATGTGACCGCTGGACGGCAGAGTGCCGCCTGCGGCGAGACGAGCCGCCTCACGGCGAATCTCCGGCTTGCCCATCGCGAACAGGTCGTGGTCGTTGGCGGGCAGCGTGCTGTCGAGCGGCGTGACGATGATATCGCCGGGGCGCGCCGGGCGAACGATGCGCGGCGTGACGATGATGGCGAGGTCGGTTTCGTCCTTCTGATAGGAAGCGCTGCGAAACAGCGCGCCAAGCACCGGCACGTCGCCGATCCAGGGGAGCTGCTCCTGCGCCGTCGTGCCGACGTTTTGCAACAGCCCGCCGATCACGAAGCTCTGGCCGTCGCGCAATTCAACCGTCGTGCTGGCGCGGCGGACGATCAGCGGAAACAGGCTGCCGCCGTTGCCGAAGCTGACGACGTTGCTGGTGTCGAGTTGGCTTACCTCCGGCTCGATCTTCAGATTGATGAGCCCGTCCCTGAGCACCGTCGGCGTAAACGCCAGGCCCACGCCGTAACGCTTGTAGTCGACCGTGGTATTGCCCAGCGATCCGACAATCGGGATCGGATATTCGCCGCCGGCGAGGAAGCTCGCCGTGTCGCCGGAAAGCGCGACCAGGTTCGGTTCCGCCAGGCTGCGCGCCAGGCCCTTTTCCTCAAGAGCGTTGATGAAGACGTCGGCGGTGACGCCGTTCGCGACCATGCGGGCGACCGCCACGCCGAACGGCTGTCCGCCCGACAGAACGCCGGCGGCGACTTCGCCGACCCCGGGAAGCACATTGTTGGCGGGGCGGTTGAGCGGCAGGCTGCTTGCGGACTGGCGCGCGCCGATATGCGTGCGCGAATGCGAGCTGAATACGTTCCATTGCACCCCGAGTTCGCGGCTTGCCTGGCGTGTCACTTCGACAAAGCGAACCTCCAGCATCACCTGTTGGGGTGAGCTTACGCTGACCGAATTGATGACGTCCGGTCCGAACTGCCGGGCGACGGTCAAGGCCTCATCGAGCGTGGCGGCGTCCGGCGAATTGCCGGTCAGTAGAATTTTGCCGTTCGCGGTCGTGACGCGGATCCCGGCGTACGGGAAGCGGCGCGTGATCTCCTTCGACAGCATGGAGGTGTCGTAGGACACTTCGATGTCCAGGATGCCGACGAGATTCTTTTCGTCGCCATAGACCGTGACGCGCGTGGTGCCGCTCTTCTTGCCGAGGATCGACAGCGAACGGTCGGTCAGCACATTGACGTCGGCGACTTCCGGGTCTCCGACCGTCACGCTGCTGAAGCTCGCGTCGGTGCGCACGTCGGCGGACTTTCCGATCGACACGTTCACCGTGGCGGCGCGCTTTGCGCCGGAAAGCTGGACCGCCGTCTGCGCCTGCGCTTGACCCGCGGGCAGCAGCCATCCGGCCGCGGCCAAGAATGCGGCGAGCAGGGCCCCGGCGATCAAGCGATGACGCGAGGTTTCAGACGACTGCCGGCGGTTTTCCGGCGCGGCATTATGTTGCTTGTTGTTCACGATCAACTCCCCGTCCCTGAATTCGACGTTCCCCTGTTCAGAAAACCTGTTGGTTGTTCTCCGCCCCCGGGCGCTTCTTGCCGCCCTCGACGGGTACGCGGTATTCCTGCGATTCCGTTCCCCGCGTGACGACAATCCTTTTGACATTCGTCTCCGGTTCTTGCGCCGAGCCCTGAAGGTCGGAAAGCGTCACGCGCCGCGTCTCTTCCTCGGCGGTCTCTCCCGCCTTGCGCAGCAAGAGCGAGAGGTTGCCTACCGAGGAGGCAAGCCACAACTTCTGCGCGCCGTCGGTGGAGACTTCGAGGGTCACGGCCTTGGCGACCGTGGGTTTGCTGGCGCGTTCGTCGGCCATCTGATCGACGGCGAGAACGCGCGCGTTCTGCAAGACAATTCCCGTGCTGGCGTTGTCCTTGTCGACCTGGCGGGTGAGAACGACGTCCACGCGGTCGCCGGGCAGCACGAAGCCACCGACGCCCTCCACATCGTTGACGCGGATGGTAACGGCCTTCATGCCGTCCTTGACGAGCGCGGACAGCGTGGCCCGCTGTCCGGGCCCGGTAATCTTCACCGCCAGTACCGGCTCGTTCGTCTCAATTGCCGAGAGCACGATCCGCTTGCCGTCTTTCATCAGTTCCGACACGCTGGAGAATGCGCCGGTCGGCACGGCTTCCTGCGTCCACGGAATCTCGCGCAGCATCGGCGCGGAAAGCTCCGTGCCGTAGCGCAGCGGCTGCGCCGCCACGACGATGGAGCGCGTGGCGACGGGTTCCGTCTGAGCCTGCAAGCTCTTCATTCGCTTTTCCGCCTGACTGTTCAGCCAGGACTGCGCGAGGAAGACGGCAAGCAGGCCGAACAGAACGGCAAAGCCGATCATGATGACGGTGCTGGCACGCACGGCAATTTCCCTGTTTGACGCTGTTCAAAGTTTTTCGTTGTCGCAGTCGTAACGCAGATAGGTTGTCGGAAAGTATTGATGTAACGGGCGAAGAAACGGTTCTGTCGCTATGCTGAAGATTGGCTGAATCCCTATTGTTTATGGGCGGTGTATCGCACGCGATACATCGCCGGGTAACCTTTAGGAAAATCGGAACGCATCGGCGCAAAATTGAAATATGCCGGAAATATCGAAGCAACTTTCGCGGCGCCGACGAACAGAGTTGCCGCAAAGATTTCGAAAATCGTAAGACGCGGATTAAGAAGCGGGAAAGGTTGACGACTTTCAGCCTTTGCCGGCGGCGGGCATGCTGCGCGCGATGACGAGCGCGACGATCAGATTGGCGCCGCCGAGCGCGAGAAACAGCGCCGGCACTCCCGCGCCGGCATGCTGCACCAGGGATACGCTTAAGGTTCCGGCCACCATGAAAGCGGCGTTGAGTACGTTGACCGCCGCGACCACGCGGGCGCGCCGGTCGGGTCCGGCCCAGGCCTGCACGGCGGCGAAGGCGGGCACGATGAACAACCCGCCGCCGATCGCGACGCCGGCGAGGTCCAGCAGGCTGCGCAGTCCCCGGAACGATCCCAGCACGGCTGCAATGCCGGCCATCCTCGTTGCGGAGAACTCGCCGGAATTCGCCCATCCGGCGTCGAGCGCGCACACCCCGAGCAACAGGGCGCCGAGCGGCGTCGGCCACAGCGCGATGCGCCCGGCCAAGAGCCAGGCCGCCAGGCCCGACCCGGTCGCGACCGCGACGGAAAAGACGGCGAGAAAGACGGTGACGACCTCCTCGTTGCCGCCGAGCACATTGCCGACCAGCGGCGGCAGGAGCGAGAGCACGATGATGCCCATCATCCAGAACCAGCTTGTGACCAGCGCGCCCCACCGCAGCCGCGGATCGCTCCACAGATGCCTCAGCAGTCCCGCGGTGGAAGCGGCGATATTCCAGGAAATCGCAAGATTTGGCGCCGCCTCGCCGGTCGGCGGAATGAAGACGCTCGAGCCCCAGCATAAGAAAGCGAAGGCGATCATCAGCAGGGACAACGAGGCGGGATCGCCGCCGCCCTTGGCCGCAAGCCCGCCGATGATGGTGCCCAGCAGGATCGCCATGAAAGTGGCGCCTTCCACCAGGGCGTTGCCGGCGGGCAATTCGGCGCGCGCCAGATGGTCGGGCAGGATGCCGTATTTGATCGGGCCGAACAGCGCGCCGATGACCCCGAAAAGAAAGAGCGCGATGAACAGGATGAAAATCGAGTGCAAGACGAATCCGGCGACCGCGACAAAGGCGACGCCGATTTCGACGAGCTTGATCCGGCGCGCCACCAGCGCCTTGTCGAAACGGTCGGCAAGCTCGCCGCCCAGCGCGGACAGAAAAAAATACGGCGCGATGAAAACGGCGCCGGCCAGCGTGATCAGCGCCTCGGCATGCGGTCCGCCGAGCCGGAACAGGATGAGAAAGACCAGCGCCGTTTTGAGGAAATTGTCGCTGAATGCCGAAAAGAACTGGCACCAGAACAGCGGCGCGAACCGCCGCGACAGGATCAGGGGCGTCGACATGCCCAAGCCCTTAAGGCCGATTGCCGCGCCCGACAAGCCGCCGGGGTCCTATGGCAAGGTCTTCGGCTTCGTCACCTCGGGCTACAACATCGGCGGGATCATCGCGCCCCTGGTCTTCGGCGCCATGTTGGACCACAATAGCCCGCGCGGCGTCTTCATTTTTGTCGCTGTATCCCCGCTCGCCGCCGTCGCCGCGGTCGCCGCGGTCGTCACGGTCCGGAAATCTCCCCGCACGGTCTGCCAAGGAATAAATTTTCAATGCTCGATTCGCTCATCAAATTCGTTTCCGAATTGGCCGATGACCGCAAGGACGCAAACCGTCTTGCAGCGGACGACCACCGGCTTGCCGCCGCCGCGCTTCTCGTCCATGCCGCGGTCATCGACGGCGCGCTCTCCGATGCCGAACGCGAAAAGCTCTATGCGTTGATCAAACAGCGATTCAAACTCGGCGAGGACGAGGCCGCTGAATTGCTGGAATTGGCTTACGACGCCGAGCGCGAAGCCGTGGATCTCTACAGCTTCACCAGCCTGCTCAATCGCATCATGGATGAAGCCGCCCGCCGCCGGCTGGTCGAGATGATGTGGGAAGTGGTTTATGCGGACGGCAGCGTGAGCGAATTCGAAGATAATCTTTTGTGGCGCGCCGCCGATCTGCTGCACGTTCCGTCGCGCGAGCGCATCGAATTGCGCCGCCGCGTCGCCGGCAAGAAATCCGGCGAGAAAGCTTGACCCCGCCGGCCATGTCCACTTTTCGTCCCATCACGCTGGTCACCGGGGCCTCTGCCGGGATAGGCGCGGCGCTGGCCGAGGAATTCGCCGGGCACGGTCATGAACTCGTGCTGGTGGCGCGGCGCGAGCGGCGGCTCGTCGAATTGGCGGACGCCATTGCGGCGCGCGGCCATGCCCGGCCCATGACCTTGACGGTGGACCTCGCAAGCCCCGAGGCCGGTTCCCGCATCGCCGCGGCGCTTGCCGAAGGCGGTGTGGAGCCGTCCATCGTCGTCAACAATGCCGGCTTCGGTCTGGTCGGGGAGGCGGCGGCGCTCGATCTCAAAGAGCAGCTGACCATGATCGACGTCAATGTCCGCACGCTCACGGACTTGTCGCTGCGCTGGATCGATAGTCTCGAGCGGCACCGCGGCGGCATTCTCAACGTCGCCTCGATCGCGGCCTTCCTGCCGGGGCCGCATTCGGCGGTCTATTACGCCACCAAGGCCTATGTGCTCTCCTTCAGCGAGGCCCTGCACAGCGAGCTTAAGCCGCGCGGCATTCGCGTCGCAGCACTGTGTCCCGGCCCGGTGCCGACGGAATTCCAGGCGCGCGCCGGGGTGCCCGGTGCGCGCGGCCCGGGACCTCTTACTTTTTCAGCCGAGGAGGTCGCGCGCCGAGGCTATCGCGGCTTCATGGCAGGCCATCGCGTCGTGACGCCCGGCGTCGGCAACAGGCTCATCGCGGTCTTGTCACGCCTCGTCCCGCGCCGGATTGTGCTCAGGGTCATGGACAGGCGACAAAAGGCGCGGCGGGGCGGCGCGGACGCCTGACGCCGTCTTCTCCCATCAGGATGAAGGGATATCCTTGCGCACGTCCTCGACGCTGTTAATGCGGGCGAGCTGGGGAAATATTTTCAGGCTCGCCGCCACCACGATCAGCGTGCCGATGCCGCCGATCAGCACGGAAGGCACCACGCCGAACCATTCGGCGGTCAGCCCCGAACGGAAATCGCCGAGCTGATTGGATGTGCCGATGAACAGCGAATTCACCGCGCTGACACGGCCGCGCATCTCGTTCGGCGTGCCAAGCTGAATCAGCGTCTGGCGGATCACCACGCTCACCATGTCGGAAGCGCCCAGCACGGCCAGCGCCGCCATGCTCAACCAAAAGGATTCGGAGAGGCCAAACACGATGGTCGCGGCGCCAAAGCAGGCCACGGTGACGAACATGACTGGGCCGGCTTTGCGGTGCATGGGCCAGTAGGCGAGCAAGATGGAGATGGCCAGCGCGCCGACCGCGGGCGACAGCCGCAATAGCCCGAGTCCCCCAGGTCCGGTGCCGAAGACGTCGCGGGCGAAAATCGGCAACAGCGCGGTCGCCCCGCCGAGCAGCACGGCAAAGAGATCGAGCGTGATGGCGCCCAGCACGACGGGCTGTCGGCGGATATAGGCGATGCCGGCGAACACCGTCTGCAGCGTGACGGGCGTGCGAAGCGGCGGCGTGCGCTCCACTTTGATGAACGTCGTCAGGACAGCGGCGCCGAAATAGAAGAGCGCGCACAAAGCATAGACCAGCGGCGCGCTGACCGCGAACAATAGCCCGCCCGCCGCCGGCCCGACGATGGTGGCGATCTGGTTGGACGAGGACGAGGCGGCGACAGCGCGGGATAACAGCGCGGTTGGTACGATCAGCGGCAGCAGCGTCTGCTGCGTCGGCTGCTGAAAGGCGCGCGCGGCGCCGAAAATGAAAACCACCGCCAGGATCAATTCCCGGCTAAGCCAGCCCCACAGGGTTCCCGCCGCCAGCAGGGCCATCGCCGCGCCGTCCACGATCTGGCTCATGCGCACGATGGATTTGCGGTCGTAACGGTCCGCGACGTGGCCGACGACCAGCATCAGCGAGACCAAGGGAAGAAATTGGGCGAGACCGACCAGGCCGAGGTCGAAGGGGCTTCCGGTCAGATCGTACATCTGCCAGGACACGGCGACGGTCTGCATCTGGGTCGCCAGGCTTCCCGCGACGCGCGACAGCCAGAAATGAGCAAACGACCGATGGCGAAGGACGGAAAGCCGCGACGTCTTTTCGGCGCTCATCGCCTTTCCGTGCTCCCTCGAATCTCCGCCGGAGCCGCCATGCGTAGCATCGGCAGCCGGGGCGTCAATGAGACCATCGGCGGCGTGGCCGCCGCGCCCGATCTGACGGCTTCCCGGTCAAAAAGCAACGGCCGGGTCAAGGGCCCGGCCGCACCGTCAAATTTCTTTCCGTTTATTTATTGGCCGGCCGCCGCGACGGTCACCGGCGCCGCCCGATAAAAGTCCGGGAACAGGCGCTTCAGATTTTCCACCTTCGGTAGGTCGTGGATGACGATGTAAGGCTGCGTCGGATGATTGATCGCATAGTCCTGGTGATAGGACTCCGCCGGGTAGAACATCGCCAAGGGCGTCACCTCCGTGACAATCGGAGCCCTGAATGCGCCGGCGGTCCCAAGCTGCGCAATGTAGGCCTCGGCGATGCGCTTCTGCTCGTCGTTGGCGTAGAAAATCGCCGAACGGTAATGCGTGCCAACGTCCGGCCCCTGGCGGTTGAGCTGGGTCGGATCGTGCGCAACGGAAAAGAAGATTTTCAGAATTTGACCATAGGAGATTTCGCGCGGATTGAATTTGATCTGCACGGACTCCGCATGCCCGGTGCGGCCGGTGACGACTTCCTCGTATCTTGGCAGGGTTTTGGTTCCGCCCGAATAGCCGCTCAACGCCTGCTGCACGCCCTTGGTGTGCTGGAATACCGCCTGTATGCCCCAGAAGCAGCCGCCGGCTATGACCGCCACCTGCATCTCGTCCCCGGCGTTCTGTTGATCGACCGCCGGGTTGGGGAGAGGGATTGCGGTCGCCGCGGCCGGGGCGGAGGTAAACCACAAGAAACCCGCCAGCGGCAGCAGCAGAAGCGCCGGCAAATAGCGCAGGAAGGAGGAGCGAATGGCGCGCGCGGAAGGCATGGTTTCCTCCATGAATGGCCATCTCTGGCGCAGCCGTTTCAATCGCGCCGCGCCGTCGGCCATTATACGTCCCCGCCCCGGGAAAGGTTACACCCTGGAGGATACCGCCGGATCAATGGGGCAAATCGGCGCGATGCGGGGGGTGCTGGTGGAGCCGAGGGGATTTGAACCCCTGACCTCCTCATTGCGAACGAGGCGCTCTCCCAACTGAGCTACGGCCCCGCCCGACACGCGCAAATAGGCGCTCAAACGCGCCTGAGCGAGTGCGGCCATTTACGGCCCGCTACCCCCAGTGTCAAGGACGGCGCCGGCCGGCGTCGTGATTTGGCGCCGTCTTGTTCGGCCGCATGCAACCCGCTACGGTGCGGCGCCCCGGTTCCCTGCAAACGGATTCCCATGCGCGCGCTCCTGGAAGTGATTCTCATCGCCCTGGACATCTACGTCTGGCTCCTTATCGCGGCTGCGGTGCTGTCCTGGCTGATCGCCTTCAACGTGATCAACACACGCAACCAATTTGTCGCCATGCTGACCGATTTCCTCTTTCGCATCACCGAACCGGCGCTGGCGCCTATCCGCGCGATCATGCCCAACCTCGGCGGCATCGACATTTCGCCGGTGATCGTGATCCTCATCATCATCTTCATTCAGAAGCTGATCATCGGTTACATCTACCCACACGTGCTGTGACTTGGCCGTGGCCGGCGCGCGGCCCTGGACCATCGTGCCGGGCGGGCTTGCCGTCAGCCTGCGCCTGACGCCCAAGGGCGGACGCGACGCCATCGAAGGAACCGAATGTCTTGCCGACGGCCGCGCGGTTTTGAAAGCCCGCGTGCGCGCGGCCGCCAGCGAAGGCGCGGCCAACGAGGCGCTGGTGCGGCTGATCGCGAAAACTTTGGATGTCGCGCCGCGCCGGGTGACAATCGCGGCCGGCGCCACCGCGCGCATCAAACGGCTGACGATCGCCGGCGACGGTATCGCCCTGGCGGCTGCGCTGGAGAAGGTTGTGGGCGCGAGCTAATGTCGAAGTCATGGCTGGGCTTGTCCCGGCCATCCACGTCTCAGGAATAATTCATGACCGCGCGCATCATTGACGGCAAGACAATCGCGGCGGAGTTGCGCGGCAAGGTCGCAAGCGAAGCGCGGCGCCTGGCGGCGCGCGGCGTGGTGCCCGGTCTGGCGGTCGTCCTGGCCGGCGACAATCCGGCCAGCGAGGTCTATGTGCGCAACAAGAGCAAGGCGGTGCTGGAAGCCGGCATGCGCCCCTTCGACCGCCGGCTGCCGGCCACGGCTTCGGAGGCCGAACTGCTCGACGTCGTGCAGCGGCTCAACCGCGATCCGGCCGTGCATGGGATTTTGGTGCAGATGCCGCTGCCGCCGGGCATCGACCCGGCAAAAATCATCGCCGCCGTCGATCCCGCCAAGGACGTGGACGGTTTCCATCCGCTCAACGTCGGCAAGCTTTGCATGGGCACGCCGGGCCTCGTTCCCTGCACGCCGCTGGGTTGCGTGATCCTGGCCAAGACCGTTCATGCGTCGCTGGCCGGACTGGAAGCGGTGGTCGTCGGCCGCTCCAACATCGTGGGCAAGCCGCTTGCCCAATTGCTGTTGCGCGAGAACGCGACGGTGACCGTCGCCCATTCCAAGACGCGCGACCTGCCGGCGGTCTGCCGCCGCGCCGATGTGCTGATTGCCGCCATCGGCCGCGCCGAGACGATCCGCGGCGGCTGGATCAAGTCCGGCGCCACGGTGATCGACGTCGGCATCAGCCGCATCGCGGGAGACGGCGGCAAGACGCGGCTTGTCGGCGACGTGGCTTTTGCCGAGGCGGTGGAAGTCGCGGGCGCGATTACGCCGGTGCCCGGCGGCGTCGGCCCGATGACGATCGCCTGTCTGCTGGCCAATACCTTGCAGGCGGCGAGCATGGCCGCGGGACTGCCGGCGCCGTCACTCTAACATTCGCGAAAAGAGGAAAAGTCAGCCTAGCTGTTCCAGCCGTAGGCGACCTTGTCGAGCACGCGGGTGCCGAACCGCTCGGACGAGCGCGCCACGGCGCGGCCGCTCAGCGCGCGATAGAATCCCACCGCCGCGTCGTTATCGGACAGCGCCCAGACCACCATGCTCTTCATGCCGCCTTGCGCGAGATCGCGCCGCGCCGCGCTGAACAGGCGGCGGCCGAAGCCAAGTCCCTGAAATTCCGGGCGCAGGTAAAGCTCGTAGATTTCGCCGTCGTAGGAAAGGCTGCGCGCGCGGTTGCGGCCGTAATTGGCATAGCCGGCCACGTTGTCGCCGAAGACGAGGATGGAGATGCGGCTGCCTTTGCGGATGGCGCTTTGCCACCAGTCGGGGCCGCGGCGGTTAACCAGCTTTTCGAGCTCGACGTTGGGGATGATGCCCTGATAGGCCGAACGCCAGGCCACGTCATGGGTGGCCGCCACCGCCGCCGCATCGGTCGGTTTGGCTTGGCGGATTTCGATGACAACCGTGCTCATGAATGAATAGAAGCAAGCAGACGGTCCGCCTTCAAGCCCTGTGTTTAATGATCGGTTAACGGTGTGGATTACTGGTCACACATGCGCAAAAATCCTTTGCCGCAGCGGCAAAACTTCCCGTCTTGGGAAGGCGGCGCCTTAAGCGTCTTGCGGAGGTTGAGACTCCAAATCGAGTCCGAGGCGGCCGCCCGGTCGCGCAAACGGCGAATCAATTTAACGAACACGGGCATGACGAAGAAAGGCAAAGTGACCGATTCGGCCTAAACCCGCTCCGCCTCTTTCTTGCGCTCTTCGCGCTTGCGCTCGTGCGGATCGAGCAGCTTCTTGCGCAGCCGGATCGATTTCGGCGTCACCTCCACCAGTTCGTCGTCCTGGATATAGGCCAGCGCCTTTTCCAGGGTCATGCGGATCGGCGGGGTCAGCCGCACCGCCTCGTCCTTGCTGTGGGTGCGGATGTTGGTGAGCTTCTTGCCCTTGAGCACGTTCACTTCCAGGTCGTTGCCGCGGGTATGCTCGCCCACGATCATGCCCGGATAAACCTTCACGCCCGGCTCGATCATCATCGGCCCGCGCGCCTCCAGGTTCCACATGGCATAGGCCACCGCCTCGCCGGCTTCGGTGGAGATCAGCACGCCGTTGCGCCGCCCCGGAATGACGCCCTTGTAGGGCGCGTAGCCGTGAAACAGCCGGTTCATCACCGCCGTGCCGCGGGTGTCGGTGAGCAATTCGCCCTGGTAGCCGATCAACCCGCGCGTGGGCGCATGGAAAACCAGCCGCAGCCGGTGGCCGCCGGAGGGGCGCATCTCCAGCATCTCGGCTTTGCGCTCGGACATCTTCTGCACCACGATGCCGGAATGCTCCTCGTCGAGGTCGATCACCACTTCCTCGATCGGCTCCAGCAATTCGCCGCGCTCGTCGCGCTTGAGCAGCACCTTGGGGCGCGACACGCTCAGCTCAAAACCTTCGCGCCGCATGGTTTCAATGAGAATTCCGAGCTGCAATTCGCCGCGCCCGGCCACTTCCATGGAATCCTTGTCGTCCGCCTCGGCTATGCGCAGCGTCACGTTGCCTTCCGCCTCGCGCAGCAGCCGGTCGCGGATCATCCGGCCGGTCACCTTGTCGCCCTCGGTGCCGGCCAGCGGAGAATCGTTGACGCGGAAGGTCATCGACAGCGTGGGCGGGTCGATCGGCTGCGCCGGGATCGGCGCGGTCACTTCCGGATCGCAAATCGTATGCGAGACGGTGGCGTTCGGCAGCCCGGCGATGGCGACGATGTCGCCTGCTTCCGCTTCGTCGATGGCGGTGCGCTCAAGCCCGCGGAAGGCAAGGATTTTGGTGATGCGCCCAAGCTCCACCTGGGCGCCGTCGCGGTCGAGCACCTTGACGTTCTGGTTCGCCTTCACTGAGCCTGACGTGATGCGTCCGGTGACGACGCGGCCGAGATAGGGATTGGCTTCGAGAATGGTGCCGAGCATGCGGAACGGCCCGCGCTCGACCTGCGGCGGCGCCACATGGCGCAGCACCAGATCGAACAGCGGCTTCATGCCCTGGTCCTTGGGGCCTTCGGGCGTGGCGGCCATCCAGCCTTCCTTGGCCGAGCCATAGAGGATGGGAAAATCGAGCTGCTCTTCGGAGGCATCGAGCGCGGCGAACAGGTCGAACACTTCGTTGACCACCTGCGTCGCCCGCGCGTCGGAACGGTCCACCTTGTTGATGACCACGATGGGCTTGAGCCCCATCTTCAGCGCCTTCGACACCACGAACTTGGTCTGCGGCAAGGGGCCCTCGGCGGCGTCCACCAGCACCAGCGCGCCGTCCACCATGTTGAGAATGCGCTCCACCTCGCCGCCGAAATCGGCGTGGCCCGGCGTATCGACGATATTGATGCGGGTGTCCCGCCAGTCGATCGAGGTCGCCTTGGCCAGGATGGTGATGCCGCGCTCGCGCTCGAGATCGTTGGAATCCATCGCCCGCTCGGCCACGCGCTGGTTGTCGCGGAAGGCGCCGGACTGCTGCAACAGCCGGTCCACCAGCGTGGTCTTGCCGTGGTCCACATGGGCGATGATGGCGACGTTGCGCAGCTTCATGGTAAAAGTCTTCCACCCGGCAGGGGCCGGAGTGCCTTCGGCTGTTAAGGATTCAAGCAGGGTCTAGCAGGGAGCGGGCCGCGAAAACAAGCGGAATAGCGGCAACATAGCAGAGCACATGATGGCCCGATGAACCGAAGCCCAACGGGCTGTTCATGCTGCCTCCACAGGAGGCGCATAAGATGCATTCGAGATACGGATTTAAGGAATCGATTGCTCATGCATTGCAATGCCGTGCCGACGCTCGTCCGAAAGGGAAAAGGCTTCTAGCCTGTTCCATTGGGCCTCTTGTTGCGTGCGCGGCGAAGGGGGCGTCCATGAACCGGTTTCTGCAAGTATTCGGTCTGATCGCATTCGCGCTGAACGGCACGGCGGCGATGGCGCAGCCGCAGACGGCGAGCGTCGTCGTCACGCCGCCGGCGGTTTCGCTTTCGCTGGGACAAAGCGTGCAAATGAATGCCCGCGTGCAAGGAGTGCCCGGCCAGGCGAATGTGCGCTGGTCGCTGCGCGGTCCGCGCTACCCCGGTGTCGACTGGGGCCGCCTCACCAATAGCGGCCGCTACACGGCACCCTCGCGGATGCCGAACGGCCAAGTCTTCATTACCGCCACCGTGCTTGGCCAATTCGGTCAGCCGATCGCCTCGGCGAGCGTGCTGGTGCATCTGAGCGGAGGTGTTGCTCAGCCCGTCCCCGGACCGACTCGACCGCCGGTCGTGCAGCCGCCGCGGCCTGGGCCGACGATTCCGCCGGGACTCATTGTGCCGCCGACGGCGATAGCTCCTCCGCCGGTGGCGCGACCGCCGCCAAGAGTGACGGTGCCGCCCCCGCCGGTTGCCGCACCGCCGCCGCCAAAAGTGGCGGCGCCACCCCCGCGGCTTCCGCCCGTCGCGGCCCCGCCCGTTGCGCCGCCGCCGGTTGCCGCTTCCTCGGCGACGGTGGTTCAACAAATCGATGCCGGTAAGGCGGCCTGCCGCCGCGGCCAGGCGGCGCAGGGCGCGAGCGCATGGTCGCAGGCGGGTACGGCCTGGGATGGGTTAGCGCAGAATGCCCGGCTTCAAGTTGTGCAACAGCTCGTTTCCGGGCAATTGGGCAACAACGCCACGCAAGTGGTCGTCGATCCCGCGGTGTTCAACTATGGCCGTGTCACCGCGGATGCGCGCGGCACCAAGATGTCGCTGAGCGGGCAGCTGACGCCGCCCGGCAGCCAGCCCTACTACCGGACCTTGCTCGACGTTCCGCTCGTGCGCGACCCGCAGCTCATCGGCATCGGTCCGAACAAGGCCTATCGCACGCTGGTGCATTTCATCTGCTACGAGACCGAGATTGCGCGGATACGCACGATGATCCGCAATCAATGCGCGCGCATCGGCGGCTCCTTGTCCGGTCCGGTCAATACGGCGATGAACGACGGAAAACTTTCGCTGCCCGAATATAATGGACTCATGGTGCCGTGGAACAACAAGCCGCTGGCGGACAAATTGGCCGCGTCCTGGATGATCGAACGCATCGCGGCGGAGCCCAATCCGAATATATCGACGTGCGATCTGCCGTTGCGCGCCACGCAGCCCAACCCGCGCAATCCCGGCGGCATCGACGACTACAGCTTGCGGATCGCGGGCGACATAAAATTCTTCCACGATACCCGCGCGCTGAATGAAGGGGTCCGGCACTGCGCCTGTCAGTGACTCGCAAGGACGGCAAAGTGAAGCCGCTCACGCGCCCCGATCGTGGCGGCCTAAATAGCTTAACGGCCCGATATAGGCTGCGGCCGGCTCCAGGGCCCAGATCGCAAGCCTTCCGGCCGCGCTTCCTGCAGCATCAGCATCTCGCCGATGGTCTCCGCGGTGACGAGGCCGACCAGCTTGCCTTCCGAATCGGTCACCGCCACCGCCGGCGCCCGTTTCTCCTGCAACAGCTTGAAGGCGTCGGACAGGCAGCGGCGGTGCCCGATGGCCGGCAGATCCGCCGACATGGCCTCGGTCACGCGGGCGTCCGGACCAAGCTCCTTCAAGGCGCGAATGATATCGACGCGCCCGAGCAGGCCGATCGGCTTGCCGGCGCCGTCCACCACGGGAAATTCGCTCTGGCTGGTGCTCAGCAAAGTCTGCACCGCCCGCTCGACCGGGGCGTCGGGCGCGAGCGTGGCGAATTGCGTCATCATGGCGGCGTCGACCGGCACGCCGCGCGAGACGGCTTGCAGCGCCACCATATGCGCCTCCGAACTGGCGGCGAGATAGACGAAGATGGCGATGAAGATCAGCAGCGGGTTGTAAAGCAGCCCGATAAAGCCCAGCGCGAAGGCCACGGCTTGGCCGATCGAGGCGGCCACCTCGGTGGCCTGCACGAATCCCATGCGCATGCTCAACAGCGCCCGCAGCACCCGCCCGCCGTCCATCGGGAAGGCCGGAATAAGATTGAACACGGCAAGGAAGAGATTGACCGCCGCCAGGCGGTCGATGAGCGAAACGTCTTCGCTCTCCACGACGGCGATGTGGCCGGTGAGCGTCGCGCCGGCAAAAACAATCAGGAAGAAGGCGATCGCCACATTGACGGCGGGCCCGGCGATGGCGATCAGGAATTCCTGCCAAGGATCCTCGGGAATGCGCTCCAGCCGCGCCACCCCGCCGATCGGCAGCAGCGTCACGTCCGGCGTCGGCACGCCGAAAGCGCGGGCGGTGAGGATGTGGCCGAATTCATGGGCCAGCACGCAGGCGAACACCAGCACGATGAACAACAGCGTCGCCCAGGCCGTCGCCGCGCCGCCGGAGGCGTAACTGGCGACGAAAATCCAGGCCAGGAACAGCAGGAACGTGAAATGGATGCGGACAGCCGTTCCGGCGATCCTGCCGATGTTCAATGACCAGGACATGTGATCCTCGTATGATCGTAGCGTCGTCCGAAAGGTAATATCGGGACGGACCCATTGCGAGGGTCATTGCATTCGTTGGATGAGGTTTATCATGGCGCAGAAACTTGACCCGGATGCCCGCAGGGCGGCTTTGGCCAAGCTGTCCGGCTGGTCCGACGTGGCCGGCCGCGACGCCATTGCCAAGAAATTCACGTTCAAGGATTTCAACGAGGCCTTCGGCTTCATGACCCGCGCGGCGCTGGTGGCGGAGAAAATGGATCACCATCCCGAGTGGTTCAACGTCTACAAGACAGTCGAGGTGACCCTCGCAACCCACGACGCCGGCGGGGTGACGGAACTGGACATCAAGCTGGCGCAGGCGATGGATAGGATGGCGGGATAATTCTTCCCCCTCTCCCCTTGCGCGAGAGGGTAAGTAAGCGCCTTGCCGGCGCCGTTTTTCATCGCCATCTTCGACCGCATGGGCTTTGAATCGACCGCTTTCGGGAACCGGGGCGAAGACGCCGCGGGCGAGGAATCGCTCGTACGGCGCACTTTCTGGAAGAAGACCAGGCGCCTCGCCGCGCGCCTGCCTTTCGCCGACGATCTCGTCGCCGCCTATTACTGCGCTTTCGATCGCGACACGCCGCTGCATGTGAAGACGGCGCTGATCGGCGCGCTTGCCTATTTTGTCGTACCGGCCGACGTTCTCCCCGACGTTCTGCCGGCGCTCGGCTATGCCGACGACGCAACGGTGGTGGCGACCACGGTGACGTTACTCGCCGAGCATATCCGCCCCCTGCATCGCGATGCGGCACGCGCGGTGCTGGAAGATTTCGCAAGCGGGACGTAATCCGCCGCGCCGCGTGAAATCGATGCTTTGGTTAACACGCCAAAAGCAAGACTACGCGGCCCCCTGCGGCAACTGGTAACGACCCAAAGCCTTCACATTGCCGATTTCGCGGCTTATGGGGGAGGCCGATATCCGCTATATTGCGAATAATCACCGCCACCACAGCCGAAATAAGTGAGGGCCGATGCCGCCGATGCGATTCTTCTCGATCCTGCTTCCGCTCTTGTTTGCCGCCATCCTTGCAGCTCCCGCCGTCTCCTCGGCGCAAACGGCGACGGGCCAAGCTGCCAAGCCCCAAGCCAAGCCGGCCGCCGTCGGCAAGGACCCGGTGCTGCTCGGGCAATATGGCGATTGGGGCGCCTATTCGGCGGCGCCGGACGGCAAGAAGATCTGCTTCGCGCTCGCCCAGCCCGCCAGCTCGAAGACCAATCCGCCCAACCGGCCGCGCGACCCGATCTATTTTTTCATTTCCACGCGGCCGGCGGAGAATGTGAAGGAGGAAGTGTCCGTCGCCGTCGGCTATCCGCTCAAGCCGGATTCCGAGGCCAAGGCCGAAATCGACTCCGCGGCCTTTGCCATGTACACGCAAGACGACGGCGCCTGGGTCAAGAGCGCGGACGACGAGGCCAAATTGATCGATGCCATGCGCAAGGGTGCTGATTTGACGATCAAGGGTACTTCGTCGCGCGGCACCCAGACCACCGATACCTATTCGCTGAAAGGCGTCTCGCAGGCGCTCGAGCGCGTCGAGAAGGAATGTAATTGACAACCTTTCACCTCTCCCCGCGGGCGGGGAGAGGTCGTGTTGTAGTGCTTCTGCCAAGCAATGCCTATCTATGCTAAGAGCCGAGATACAATCGGCCTTGCAACCATGACCGCGCTGAACCTCGCCATCGAAAAAACCCCGCTTGAGCGCTATGTCGCGCCGGAAAAGCCGTCGCTGGTCGGCATGTCGCGCGCCGCGTTGGCCGAGGCGTTGACGGCGGTCGGCGTGCCGCCCGCGCAAGTGAAAATGCGCGTGCAGCAGATTTGGCATTGGCTCTATGTGCGCGGAGTCGCCGATTTCGACGCCATGACCAGCGTATCGAAGGAGCTACGCGCGGCGCTCGCGGAGCATTACACCTTGGCGCGGCCGGAAGTGGTCGCCGAGCAGATTTCCGCCGACGGCACGCGCAAATGGCTGTTGCGGCTGCCGGGTGAGCATCCGGGCGAAAATCCGCACGAGATCGAGTGCGTCTATATCCCGGAGAGCGACCGCGGCACCTTGTGCCTGTCGAGCCAGGTCGGCTGCACGCTCAATTGCTCCTTCTGCCACACCGGCACCCAGCGTCTCGTCCGTAATCTCACGCCGGGAGAGATCGTCGGCCAGATCATGGTCGCGCGCGACCGGCTGGGCGATTGGACTGCCTCTCAGGAAGGCGCCCGCAAGGTTTCCAACATTGTGATGATGGGCATGGGCGAGCCGCTCTACAATTTGGACGCCGTGCGCGACGCGCTTCTGATTGCCGCCGACGGCGAGGGGCTCGGCATTTCCAAACGCCGCATCACGCT
>JBBDNZ010000085.1:0-26687 GCA_040877285.1 Xanthobacteraceae bacterium | reverse complement strand
GCAAAGTCGATCGCGTTAAATTGGCCGAGCGCATTGCCGGCGACCTAGCCGCCTTGCGGCGGCTAGAAGCCATCGTGCATCCGCTGGTGCGCCAGGCGGAAGAACGCTTTCTCGCGGCAGCCGAAGCGCAAGGCGTGCCGGTCGCGGTGCTGGATATTCCGCTTCTGTTCGAAACCGGCGGCGAGAGCCGCGTGGATGCCGTGGTGACGGTAACGGCGCCGCCCGAGGTGCAGCGGACGCGGCTGCTGGAACGGCCCGGCATGACGGAGGAAAAACTAAAAACCCTGATGGCCAATCAGCTTCCGGATGCGGAAAAGCGCCGGCGCGCCGATTTCGTCGTGGATAGCTCGCAGGGCTTTGACGCCGCGCGCGCGCAGGTGCAGGACATCCTTCGCCGGGTTGCTAAGATGCCGAAAAGGCCGCGGTGATTCGTAGCTACGAGGGCCAATGCGCGAAATCGTACTCGACACAGAAACGACGGGGCTCGATCCGGGCCAGGGGCACCGATTGATCGAGATCGGCTGCGTCGAGTTGTTCAACCGCATTCCCACCGGGCAAGCGTTTCACCGCTACATCAATCCCGAGCGCGATATCCCGGAGGAAGCCTTCCGGGTGCATGGTATTTCCTTCGACATGTTGAAGGACAAGCCGCTGTTCCACGAAGTCGCGGATGAGTTGATGGAATTCCTCGGCGATGCACCTCTGGTGATTCACAATGCCATGTTCGATCTCGGCTTCATCAATGCCGAGCTTGCGCGCGCCACGCGGCCGCTGTTGGATCATGCCCGCCTGATCGACACCCTGCTGCTGGCGCGGCGCAAGCATCCCGCCGGACCGAACCGCCTCGACGATCTCTGCCTGCGCTACCGCATCGACAGCTCACGCCGCACCAAGCACGGCGCGCTATTGGACGCGGAGCTTCTGGCCGAGGTCTATGTCGAACTGATCGGCGCGCGGCAGGCTGCGCTTGTCCTCGTCGAAAACAGCGAAAAGCTGACCATGACACCGGGACAGACAACCGCCATGCGGTCCCGGCCAATGCCGCTTACCCCGCGGTTGACGGAGCAGGACCGCGCCGCGCACCGCGACTTCGTCGGCGCATTGGGATCCGGCGCGATCTGGAAAAATTATCTGCCAAGCACGGCTTCGCAGGAAAATACCGCGCTGCCGCCGGCCGAAAATTCTCAGTAGGAGAATTCAGTAGGAGAATATTGTCACGCGGCCGCTCGTCGGTTCAGGCGGGCGTTGAAGGCGGCTGGACGGCCTGTGCCTGCGCCATGTTCTGACGGTAGAGACTGACGAAGTCCACCGGATCGAGGAGCAGCGGCGGGAAGCCGCCGTTGCGCACGGTTCCGGCAATGATCTCGCGCGCGAACGGGAACAGGAGTCGCGGGCATTCGATCATGAGGAGCGGATGCACGTTCTCCGCGGCGACGTTCTGAATACGAAACACGCCGCCGAATGTCAGATCGACGCCGAACATCAAACTGCCTTCGTGATCTGCCTTGCCCTCGATGCGAATTGCGACTTCATAATCGGTGGCGCTGAGCGGCGTCGCCTGCACATTGATCTGAATGCTGACATTAGGCTCCTGCTGGGTCTGGAGCGGCGCCAGCGAACGCGGGGCATTCGGATTCTCGAAGGAGAAGTCCTTGATATACTGCGCAAGCACATTGAGCTGCGGTGGCGGCTTGTCTTGGGCCTGGCCGCCGTTGTTCGTGTCCGCCATGAGTCTTCTCCAAATTAGGAATGCAGCCCGTTACGACCTGACGCAATTGCCGCGGCGAACCGGATTCCATCCCGGTCCCCGTTCATGACGGGCGCCGTAAACGGTTCCGCCCGGTAAGGCGAGCAAGGCTGACGCGGAAAACCGGGCGGGTGTGGCTAACACAGGGTGTCCTTCGGAACAAGAACGGTCACGGCGGATCATTTCTTCATCGGGGGCCATCAAACGGCTGCCCGGGAAGCCGATTTCAGCCGGCACGGTCGAAATTGGCGACCGCACCGGACCGGCCCTAAAGCTCCGGGCGAAACGCGGTAAAAACGTCCGCCGATCCGGCGCCGCGCCGGCGGCGCCAGCAGGAAAACCCCGCAAATGTCGGCGATAAATCCCGGCAATCGAAGCAGAATCCCAGCCGGGACGGTCGCGGAGGCGCCGCCGCCGGCCCGGTCGGCTTGTAGGCCAGGCCCGCTTGCGTCACAGCGCCGGCGAAGCGATTTCCGCCGCCACCAGCGCAAAAAAAGCGATTGGAAGAAGCCGCTTAACCATTAACGCCTGGCCCATATATACGATATGTTGAGGTTGGCGCGGTCCCGGGGATCGCCTAATGTCGTCGCGGCGCCATTTTGTGCCCGCAAATTGGCTTGAGAACCTGGATCGACCAGGTCGTCATGCCTAGATGATAGTAGGCAACCGGGCTCCTGCCGGTTGCGCTGCCGGCCGACCAGCGCATTCATCATTATCGCCGCCGAGAGTCACAAGACGTGTTCGACATTTACACCATCGTCTTCCTCGCTGTCGCAGTCTTTATCTTTCTGCGGCTGCGCAGCGTGCTCGGCCAGCGCACGGGCCGGGAGCGCCCGCCCTATGACCCCTATTCCGCCCGCGACACGGTGCGCGGCGCGGGCAAGGACAAGGTGGTGAGCTTGCCGGCTCGCGCTACGGAATCCGCGCCGACTGCGGCGCCCACGATCGTGGCGGCAGATCGCTGGAAAGGCGTTGCGGAATCGGGCTCGGCACTCGCGGCGGGCCTCGATGCCATTGCCGCTGCGGAAAACAGCTTCGACGCCAAGCATTTTCTTGCCGGCGCGCGCGCCGCCTATGAAATGGTCGTGACCGCCTTCGCCGAAGGCGACCGGCGCGCGCTGAAGAATCTTCTGTCACGCGACGTGCTGGAGGGATTTGAAGCCGCCATCACCGACCGCGAAAGACGCGGGGAAAAAGCCGAGACTCGCTTTGTGTCAATCGACGCCGCGGAAATCGTCGGCGCCGAATTGCGCGGCCGTTCCGCGCAAATCACGGTGCGTTTCGTCTCCAAGCTCATCTCCGTCACGCGCGACGCTTCCGGCGCCGTCATCGACGGCAGTCCGGAGAAAGTGACGGAAGTCACCGACGTATGGACTTTCGCGCGCGACGTGTCCTCACGCGACCCCAATTGGAAGCTGATCGCGACCGAAGCGGGGCAGTAAATGCGGCAGGCGGAAATGCCGGCGCCTTTGTCCAATGTATTGCGATTTCTCTCCGTGGCGGCGCTTTATCTGCTGTTCTGCGGCGGTAGCCCGGCACAGGCGGCCACTGCACCCAGGCCGCCCGCGCCGCCCGCGCCACCGGCGCCGCCGACACTGAAAATCCCCAACAGTCTGCTAGAACCGCTGATCTGGTCCAATCTCAACGGCTGGGCGGAAGACGATCACGCGGCTGCGTTCAAAACTTTCCTGCACAGCTGCACGGCGATCCTGCGTCGTGCGGTACAGGCGCCCCAGCCGGGGCCGATGTTCGATGCGCTGGCGGAAGTCTGCCGCCGCGCTACCGCGCGTTCGGCGGTCAAGGATGCCGAAGCGCGACAGTTCTTCGAAAAAAACTTCCGGCCGCTGCGCATCGCGAAACTCGGTGACAACGAGGGCTTTCTCACCGGCTATTACGAGCCCATCGTGGAGGGCAGGCGCGATTGGAGCCCGGATTTTCAGGTTCCGCTCTATCGCCGGCCTTCCAATTTGATCGCCAGCGGACGCCGTCTGCTGGGAGGCACCTATTTTCCCAACAAGGGCCTGGTCGGACGCAAATTCGGCCGGCGCAAGATCGTGCCCTACTATGATCGCGCCCAAATCGAGGAGGGTATTCTTACCGGCCGGCAACTGGAAATCTGCTGGCTGAAGGATCCCATCGACGCTCTTTTCATTCAGATTCAGGGCTCCGCCCGCGTGCAGCTGAGCGACGGCTCCTTGCTTCGCGTCAATTACGACGCGCACAACGGCCACCAATATACGCCGGTCGGCCGGTTTCTCATCGAAAACGGCGCTATCCCGCGGGAACAAATGTCGATGGACCGCATCCGCCAATGGATGCGGCGCAATCCCGAAGAGGCCCGGGAGGTCAGCGGGAAGAACCGGTCGTTCGTTTTCTTCCGCGAGGTCGATCTGGCCGCCGAAGAGGAGCCAAAGGGCGCGCAGGGCGTGTCGCTCACACCGGGGCGGTCGATCGCCGTTGACCGCGCGCTGCATATCTACGGCACGCCTTTCTACATCGAAGCGGAGCTGCCTATCGCGAGCGCGGAACCGAGCACGATATTCCGCCGCCTGATGGTGGGCCAGGACACCGGCGGCGCCATCGTGGGGCCGGCGCGCGCCGATCTCTATTTCGGGGCCGGCGACGCGGCGGGAAAGATCGCCGGGCGCATTCGGCATCCGGGGCGGTTTGCCATGCTGGTCCCGCACGAGATCGATCCTTTCGAGCCGGGGCGGATGCATGCGCCCTTGCCCAAGCCGAAGCCGGTCAAGCTGGCGGCCAAGACAAAGGCGAAGCCGAAGATACTGCCCGTGCCGCTGCCGCGCCCGCGGCCCAAGATCGGCCAGAACATCGGTCCGAAACGATGAGCGGGCGGGGCGGAAAGAACCGCTCCTTGAGCGAGGAAGAACGCACGCTCTGGAGGGACGTGACGCGCGGGATCGTGCCGCTGCAGCCGGCGGGACCGAAAGCGGGCGCGCAACGCGCGCGCGATGCACATGCGCCGTCTTCCTCCGCCAAAACGGCGAAGTCCGCGGACCTTGCGCCGCCGCAAAGGGCCAAGCCGGAATTGCTTCCGGCATTGGCGCCGCTCGGCCGCCGGGCAAAACAACGTGTCGCCCGTGGAAGGGACGCCATCGACGGCCGTCTCGATCTGCATGGTCTCACGCAGGCGCAGGCGCACGGCGCCCTGCTGCGCTTTCTTCAAGCCGCGCAGGCGCGCGATGCCAGGCTCGTCATGGTGATTACCGGCAAAGGCTCGCGCGGCGGCGCGGAAGGCGGCGTACTCAAACGGCAGGTGCCGATGTGGCTGAAACTGACCGAGTTTCGCCCCTATGTGGTAGGGTTCGAGGACGCTCACCGCGCCCACGGCGGCGAAGGCGCGCTCTATGTGCGCGTGCGGCGCGGCCGCGGCGCGGCGTGAGAAGGCGCGGCGTCGCCCGTCAGAACGGCTTGGTGATTCCCACGCGCGGGATCGCCGTGACGATCCAGCCCAGCACCCGGTTCCATTTGTCGTCTGCAAGGGGCGGCGCAACGTCACGCGCCGGCAGCATCTTCACCGCGTGCATGATGAGGACCATGCAAACCGCCCAGCTCGAGAACCAGCGCGAGTAATCGAACACGACGGCGCCGATGATCCCGTAGCCGACCGTGACAGCCGCGATGCCGAGAACGGTCAGCCGCCGTTGTCCCGCATTGTCGAGCGCGCAAACGAGCTGCTTGAAATAGCGGATCACCGGCCAATGCAGCGCGATCAGCGCGGCATAGACCGGGAAACGCCGCGCATGATCGGGCATCTCCCTCCAGGTGCGCCCGATGTCGTCGGAGATGGGCCGGTACCACATCTCCATGGTTTTCCGCGCGAGATTGGCTTCGTCGGGCGTGCGCTCGCGCAGATAGGCAAACAATTGCTCCATCGGCGCCGGCATGCCGCCATAGAACACCGAAAGCACGAATACGCCCGCAACGGCGGCGGTCAGGACGATACCGGCAACGATGCTGAAAGCGGTCAGATCACGCGCGAAATAATAGCGCATGACGACAATCACTCCGATCGTCGGCACATAGAGAAGCATGTGCAGAGGATGCGCGAGGACCAAAGCCACGCAGCCGAGCGCGCCGACGGCCAAATATCCAAAAGAGCGGGCCGGCATGAGCAGCATGATGAGCGCAATCACGCAGCCGTAAATGTCGAAATAGCCGATCGTCTGCATGAAGTTCTTGAAGAAGAACGGCGAGCCGAAGAGAAAGGCAAACAGAGGCGCCGTGGCCGCACCGAAGCCGAACGTTTTGGCGAACAACTTGAGAAATAGCGCAAGCGCGAGCAGCCAGACCGCGCCGCCCAGCGCATAGACAAACCACACCGGCACCACGGGCAAGGCGAACGATACAAGCGCGCCGACGAAGGCGCGCTTGGCGAAGCCGAAATGGTAATCGATGATAAGGTGGTGATATTCAATCCCGGGATTGTGGTACAAGACCTTGTAGACAAAGAGGCCAAGCATAATGGCCGCGTCAACGGCGATCATTTGGCGCCAAGGATCTTTAAGCGATTGCGTAACGTTCATTGTTGAAAAATCGGGAAGACAGCTGCGGGCGGATCACTAGAGCAGATGCACGGTCCAAAAGGAATATCGGCCAGCGAGGCGGGCGGGATAAAGCGGCAACCGGGCGCGGCCCGTCCGGCGCCGGAACTGACGGTCGTTATCCCGACCTTCAAGGAAGCGGCGAATATTCCGCTCGTGGTGAAGCGTCTGCGCGAAACGCTGGACGGCATCGAATGGGAAGCGATTTTCGTTGATGACGATTCGCCGGACGGCACCGCCGCCGAGGTGAAACGCATCGGCGCGGGGGATGCTCGCATACGCTGCATCCGGCGGATCGGCCGGCGCGGCCTCGCCGGCGCCTGCATCGAAGGTCTGCTGGCAAGCCAGGCGCACTTTATCGCGGTCATGGATGCCGATCTTCAACATGACGAAAAAGCGCTGGTGAAAATGCTGGAAAAGCTCCGCAACGGCGGTGTCGATCTTGTCGTCGCCAGTCGTTATCTTGATGGCAAGGCGAAGGATGGATTCGCCCGCGCCCGCGCGCGCATCAGCGCCAAGGCTACGGCTCTCGCCGGAAAACTGCTCGGCATCCGGCTCTCCGATCCGATGAGCGGCTTTTTCATGATCCAGCGCGAGGCGTTCGAAAATCTGGCGCCTAAACTGTCGTCGCAGGGTTTCAAGATTCTGCTCGACATCGTGGCGACGGCGGGCGGCAAGCTGCGCATTGCGGAGGTTCCGTATATCTTCCGCACGCGGCTGCACGGCGAAAGCAAGCTCGATAGCCGGGTGGCGCTGGACTATCTGGCGCTGTTGCTGGCCAAGTCGACGGACGACCTGGTGTCGGTCCGCTTCCTCACGTTTGGCGTCATCGGCCTGTCAGGCATCGGCGTGCATATGCTCGCGCTGCTGGCGGGACTACGGTGGCTCGACGCGTCATTCGCCAATGCGCAGATCGCCGCCACGCTTTTGGCCATCACCAGCAACTACGTGCTCAACAATGCCATCACCTATCGCGACCTGCGCCTGCGCGGCGCCGCCTTCTTGCGCGGCTGGCTCGAGTTCACGCTGATCTGTGGCATCGGCGCCATGTCCAATATCGGCATCGCGAGCTGGATTTACAGCCAGCAGGTGGAATGGGCGCTGGCGGGATTGAGCGGCGCGGTGATCGGCGTGGCCTGGAATTACATGGTCAGCCGGATGTTCGTCTGGAAGGCGCGATAGCTACAGGATGAAGCGGCTCAAATCGGCGTTCTTGGCCAGATCGCCGATGTGCTTATGGACATAAGCGGCGTCGATCCTCACCGTTTCGCCGGCGCGGTCGGGAGCGGCGAAAGAGATTTCATCGAGCACGCGCTCCATCACCGTCTGCAACCGCCGCGCGCCGATATTCTCCACGCTGGAATTGACCGCCACGGCGACATCGGCAATGGCGTCGATGGCGTCCGGCGCGAAATCCAAGGTCACGCCCTCGGTCGCCATCAGCGCCACATATTGCTTGATCAGCGAAGCTTCTGGTTCGGTGAGGATGCGCCGGAGGTCGTCGCGCGTGAGCGGCTTCAACTCCACGCGGATGGGCAGCCGGCCTTGCAGCTCAGGCAGGAGGTCCGAGGGCTTGGACAAATGGAATGCGCCCGAGGCGATGAACAGGATGTGGTCGGTCTTCACCGATCCATGCTTGGTCGATACCGTTGTGCCTTCGATCAACGGCAGAAGGTCGCGCTGCACGCCTTCGCGCGACACATCCGCGCCTGTGCGGCCCTCGCGCCCGGCAATCTTGTCGATCTCGTCGAGGAAAACGATGCCGTTCTGCTCCACCGCCTTGATCGATTCCTGAATAAGCTGCTCGTTGTCCAAAAGCTTGTCGGATTCCTCGTTCACCAGGATGTCGTGGGACTCGCGCACCATGACGCGGCGCGTCTTGGTGCGCCCGCTCATCTTGCCCAAGATGTCGCCGATGGAGATGGCGCCCATCTGTGCGCCTGGCATTCCGGGAATTTCAAACATCGGCAGGCCGGAGGAGGACGAGGCCTGCACCTCGATCTCGATTTCCTTGTCGTCAAGCTCGCCGGCGCGCAGCCGCTTGCGGAAGACCTCTTTCGTCGCCGGAGCCGCATTGGCGCCGACCAGGGCGTCGACCACGCGCTCCTCGGCGGCAAGCTCGGCGCGCGCCTGTACGTCCTTGCGCTTGCGCTCGCGCGTGAGTCCGATGGAGATTTCGACGAGATCGCGCACGATTTGCTCCACGTCGCGGCCGACATAGCCGACCTCGGTGAATTTCGTCGCCTCGACCTTGAGGAAAGGCGCGCCCGCGAGCTTGGCCAGCCGGCGCGAGATTTCGGTCTTGCCCACGCCGGTCGGGCCAATCATCAGAATGTTTTTCGGCAGCACTTCCTCGCGCAGCTTCTCGTCGAGCTTCAGGCGGCGCCAGCGGTTGCGCAGCGCGACGGCCACCGCGCGCTTGGCATCGTTCTGGCCGACGATGTAGCGATCAAGCTCGGAGACGATTTCACGGGGGGAGAAGTCGGTCATTGTTGCCCTTACTTAGTCATTGCGGGACGGCGCAATAGCGCCGGACCCGGAATCCAGAAACGATTTTTGTGTGTCTGGATTCCGGGCTCGCGCCTGCGACGCACCCCGGAATGACAGTTTCATTACGTCTTCAACGTCTCCACGGTGACGTTGCGGTTGGTGAAAACGCAGATATCGGCGGCGAGATCGAGTGAGCGGCGCACGATGGCCTCGGCGTCGAGCGCACTATCCATCAGCGCGCGCGCCGCGGCCAGCGCGTAGTTGCCGCCGGAGCCGATGCCCATGACGCCGGCTTCGGGCTCAAGCACATCGCCGGTACCGGTCAGCACCAGAGACACCTCCTTGTCGGCGACGATCATCATGGCTTCCAGCCGGCGCAGGTAGCGGTCCATGCGCCAGTCCTTGGCCAGCTCCACCGACGCACGCAGAAGCTGGCCGGGATATTGCTCAAGCTTGGCCTCCAGCCGCTCGAACAGGGTGAAAGCATCCGCGGTCGCGCCGGCAAAGCCGCCGATCACGTCGCCCTTGCCGAGGCGGCGCACTTTCTTGGCGTTCGCTTTCACAATGGTCTGACCGATGGAGACTTGGCCGTCGCCGCCGATGGCGACGAGGCCGCCCTTGCGGACGGTCAAGATGGTGGTGCCGTGCCACGCCGGCTGGTCGGTATGCATCGGGGAAATCCTCGCTCGGACCCAACATGTAGGGGCTGGGACAACGGGACGCAATTCCACCCGCCCCGTTTCGTGGCAGCGTTCGGACCTCTTCGGGGGACAGGGGGAGGCGAGAATGCCACACAGCACCAAAGGTGTGATTGCCGGGCTTCTTGCGACGATCGTCCTATCGGTGGCCATGCTGCTGCAAAGCGCGATGGGAATAGCGCCGCAGGTCGACATCATCGGGCTGATCGATCGCCTGGGTTCGATCGGCCGGGGCGGCGCCTGGGCCGACCACTTCATTGTCGGTACGATCCTGTGGGGTGCGCTATTCGCCGGCCTCGACTTCGTCACGCCCAGGGCCCCGCACTGGCTAAAGGGCCTCATTTTCGGCGCCGGCGCGTGGCTGGCGATGATGCTCGTCTTCATGCCGGTGGTGGGGGCGGGGCTGTTCGGGACCAATCTCGGAATTGCGGCGCCGGCGGTGACGCTGGTCCTGCATCTGATCTATGGCGCCGCGTTGGGGATCGCCTTCAGCTTTGTCGATACCTGGGCGCCGGTGGAAAGCGGCACGGGCATGCCCAAGGCCTAAACCGCCGCGCTGGCGGCGTTTTGCGATGTAGTGGCGAAGGTGCGCGCCGCCTGATACAAGGCGTCGCCATGCGCAAGGCATCCGTCAAACGCAAGACCAAGGAAACCGACGTCGAGGTCGCGGTGAACCTCGACGGCAACGGTGCCGCATCCATTTCGACCGGCATCGGCTTCCTCGACCACATGCTTGATCTGCTCGCCCGCCATTCCCGCATGGACATCGCGGTCAAGGCCAAGGGCGACCTGCACATCGACCACCACCACACCACGGAAGACGCCGGCATCGCGCTCGGCCAGGCGGTCAAACAGGCGCTCGGCGACATGCGCGGCATCACCCGCTACGCGGACGTGCATGTGCCGATGGACGAGGCGCTCACGCGCGTGGCGCTCGACATTTCCGGGCGGCCTTTTTTGCTGTTCAAGGCTGAATTCGTGCGCGACAAGGTCGGCAGCTTCGATACCGAGCTGGTGCAGGAATGGTTTCAGGCTTTCGCCATGAACGCCGGAATCACGCTGCATGTGCAGACGCTTTACGGCACCAACGACCACCATATCGCCGAGTCCTGCTTCAAGGGTCTGGCGCGGGCGCTGCGGGCCGCGGTGACGGTCGATCCGCGCGCCAAGGACGAAGTGCCCTCCACCAAGGGCTCGCTCGGCGGGTAAGCGCCGTCATCTTTCGAGGGCCATGCTTCGCTCGGCCACCTCAAGATGACGTCAGTCAACGAGGTTGAAATCGCATGTCCGTCTACACCGTGCATGAGCCGCCGCCGCGGAAGCAAGAGACATCGGCCGCACCCGACCGGTTTGTTTTCGTGCGCGACGGGTTTTATTTCTGGGCTTTTCTCCTCGGCCCCCTGTGGATGCTGTGGCGCCGGCTCTGGCTGGTGACGGTGTTTTATTTTGTCGTCATTGTCGCGCTGGAAGCGGCCATGTGGGCGGTGCAGGCGCCCGAGGCCGCGCGCGTTATCATCGGCTTGCTGATGGCGGTGCTGATCGGCTTCGAGGCGGGGACGCTGCGCCGCTGGACGCTCGCCCGGCGCGGCTGGAAAAACGCCGGCGTCGTCGTCGCCGACGATCTGGAAACCGCGGAGCGGCGCTTCTTCGCCGCCTGGACGCCGCCTTCCGCGCCGCCCTGGGGCGTTCCGCCGTCGCCGAATGTCTGGAAGACGCGGGAGAGCCGCGACGTGATCGGGCTGTTTCCGCAACCCGGAGCGCCCCGGTGAGCGTCGCCATCGTCGATTACGGCTCGGGCAATCTGCACTCGGCGGCGAAGGCTTTCGAGCGCGCCGCGCGCGAAGCCAGGCTCGATCAGCCCATCGCGGTGACGCGCGACCCGGAAGCGGTGCGCCGCGCCGACCGCGTGGTGCTGCCCGGCGTCGGCGCCTTTGCCGATTGCCGGCGCGGGCTCGATGCCATTGCCGGCATGGTTGAGGCGCTGGAGGAAAGCGTGCGGCGCAAGGGCCGCCCGTTCTTCGGCATCTGCGTCGGCATGCAGCTCATGGCCGAGCGCGGGCGCGAATACGAAGTCACGCCGGGGCTGGGCTGGATTGCTGGCGAGGTGGACAAGATCGCGCCGGCGGATGCGAGCCTGAAAATTCCGCACATGGGCTGGAATACGCTCGACGCACTCAAGCCGCACGCTCTGTTTGAAGGAATTTCGCTCGGGCCGCAGGGCCTGCACGCCTATTTCGTGCATTCCTATGAACTGAAGCCGACGGAACGCGGCGATCTGCTGGCGCAGACCGACTATGGCGGGCCGATCACCGCCGCGGTCGGGCGCGACAACATGGTCGGCACGCAATTTCACCCGGAGAAGAGCCAGCGGTTAGGCTTGGCGCTGATCGCCAATTTTTTGAAGTGGAAGCCGTGATCCTCTTTCCCGCCATCGACTTAAAAGACGGCGCCTGCGTGCGCTTGCAGCAGGGCGACATGGCGCGCGCCACCGTGTTCAGCCGCGATCCGGCGGCGCAGGCGCGCGCCTTCGAGGCGCAGGGCTTTGAATATCTGCACGTGGTCGATCTCGACGGCGCCTTCGCCGGCAAGCCGGTGAACGCGACCGCAGTGGAGAAAATCCTGCGGGCGGTCAAGATTCCCGTGCAGCTCGGCGGCGGGGTGCGCGACATCAAAACGGTGGAAGGCTGGCTCGGCAAAGATGTGCGCCGCGTCGTCATCGGCACCGCGGCCGTGCGCGATCCCGCCTTCGTCAAGGCGGCGGCGAAGAAATTTCCCGGCTGTGTCGCGGTGGGACTCGATGCCCGCGACGGCAAGGTTGCGGTTGAGGGCTGGGCGGAAACTTCCGAATTGTCGGCGCTCGACATCGCCAAGCGTTTCGAGGACGCGGGCGTGGCCGCGATTATTTACACCGATATTTCGCGCGACGGCATGCTCAAGGGCCTCAATCTCGATGCGACCATTGCCTTGGCCGATGCGGTTTCGATTCCCGTCATCGCTTCGGGCGGGCTTGCCTCGCTCGACGACGTAAAGGCGCTGTTGCAGCCGCGCGCTAAGAAACTTGCCGGCGCCATCGCCGGCCGCGCGCTCTATGATGGAAGGCTCGATGCGGCGGAAGCATTGAAGCTGATCCGCGCTGCGCGCGTGAAAGCCTAAGCCATGATCAAGGCCCGCGTCATCCCCTGCCTCGATGTCAAGGACGGCCGCGTGGTCAAGGGCGTCAACTTCGTCAATCTGCGCGACGCCGGCGATCCGGTGGAGGCGTCGATTGCCTATGACGCCGCGGGCGCGGACGAATTGTGCTTCCTCGACATCACCGCCAGCCATGAGAACCGCGGCATTATGCTCGACGTGGTGCAGCGCACGGCGGAGGCCTGCTTCATGCCGCTTACCGTCGGCGGCGGGGTGCGGACCATCGAGGACATCCGCGCGCTGCTTTCTTCGGGCGCCGACAAGGTGTCGATCAACACCGCCGCGGTGGCGCGGCGCGCATTCGTGAAGGAAGCGGCGGAAAAATTCGGCGATCAATGCATCGTCGTTGCAATTGATGCCAAGAAGGTATCGAAGCCGGGCGAGAAAGACCGCTGGGAAATTTTCACCCACGGCGGCCGCAACCCCACCGGCATCGACGCCCTGGACTACGCCAAGGAAGTGACGGCGCTCGGCGCCGGAGAAATTCTGCTCACCTCCATGGACCGCGACGGCACCCGCCAGGGTTTTGACCTCCCGCTCACCCGCACCATTGCCGATGCCGTGACGGTGCCGGTGATCGCCTCCGGCGGCGCGGGGACGCTCGATCACCTGGTGGAAGGAATCCGCGACGGCCATGCCAGCGCCGTGCTGGCGGCTTCGATCTTTCACTTCGGCGAGCATTCCGTGCGCGAGGCCAAGCAATACATGGCCAAGGCCGGCTTAGCCGTGCGGCTCGATCCCTAGGGCAAAAGGCGGCAACGAAGGGGTAGTTTGCGCAAGGGTTCAGAGGTGCTATGAGCGCCGCATGGCTAAATTCAAGCTACAGGACCTGGAAAAACGCATCCGCCAGCGCGCCCGCGCGCCCGCCAAGACGTCCTATACGCGCAAGCTCCTGAACAAGGGGATCGAGCACTGCGCCAAGAAAATGGGCGAGGAGGCGATCGAGACGGTGATTGCGGCGTCGGTGGAAGACCGCAACCGGCTGATCGCGGAGACCGCCGACCTGTTCTATCATCTTCTGGTCGTGCTGCATGCGCGCGGCGTCAGTCTCGCCGAAGTGGAAGCGGTATTGGCTGAGCGCCGTCGCGTGTCCGGTCTGCAAGAAAAGGCCACGCGCAAGCCCCGTTGATCCTATTGGGCCGCTTGATGGAACAGCGCACCGAAAACGAACTTTCGCCCTACCGCGTCTTCACGCGGAAAGATTGGGCCGCACTGCGTCAAGACACGCCGATGACGCTCAAGCAGCCCGAGGTCGCGCGGCTGCGGTCGTTGCACGACCGTCTCGACATGGCGGAGGTGGAAGAAATCTATCTGCCGATCTCGCGCTTGTTGTCGCTCTACGTCTCCGCCACTCAACGTCTGTTCCGAGCCCAGCAGGCGTTTCTCGGCACGGAAGACGTCAAGATGCCTTACATCATCGGCATCGCCGGCTCCGTCGCGGCGGGAAAATCGACCACCGCGCGCGTGCTTCAGGCATTGCTCATGCGCTGGCCCAACACGCCCACGGTGGATCTCGTGACCACGGATGGATTTCTCTATCCCAATGCCGTGCTCGAGCGCGAAGGCCTGATGGAGAAGAAGGGTTTTCCCGAGAGCTATGATCTCCCGGCGCTGTTGCGCTTTCTCACCGACGTGAAGGCGGGCCGCCGTCCGGCGCGCGCGCCAGTCTATTCGCATCTCATCTATGACGTAATCCCGAACGAATGGCACGAAGTGGACAGGCCGGACATTCTCATCGTGGAAGGGCTCAACGTGCTGCAAACCGGCCGGCTGCCGAAGGACGGCAAGGCGATTCCCTTCGTCTCCGACTTCTTCGACTTCTCGATTTATCTGGATGCCGACGAAGAGGTGCTGCACGCCTGGTACGTCGATCGCTTTCTAACGTTGCGCGGCACGTCTTTCGCCGATCCTAAATCCTACTTCCATCGCTATTCGACTTTATCCGACGAACAAGCGACAAAGATCGCAACATCCATCTGGTCGCGCATCAACCTGGTCAATCTGCACGAGAACATCCTGCCGACGCGCAAGCGCGCCAATCTCATCCTGCGCAAGGCTGAAAGCCATCTGGTCGAGGAAGTGGCGCTGCGGCGACTGTAGCGCAATCTTACGCCGCGCGGGCGTCGATGTCCGGGCTGAAATGCTCGATGTAGCGCGCCTTGATCGCCGAAACCGGCAGCACGATCAAAACGTCGGTGGTGCCAAATTGATGGTCGATCACCGCGCCATCGCCGATATAGGCGCCGAGCCGCAGATAGCCTTTCACCAGCGGCGGCAGTGCGCGCAAGGCCGCCTTCGTGTCGATCGCTTCCTTCGGCATCCGGTCCATCGGGACATGCCGGCCCGGCAGCGCGCCCGCCCGCCAGGCTTCCGGCGCGGGTGCGTAATGATGCAAAAAGGACAGCGGCAAGGCCAAGCGGTCCGGATCGGTGCCGTCGAGACTGGCGCAGCCGATCATGACGTCGCGATTATGCTGGCGCACATAGGCCCAGATGCCCTGCCAAAGCAGTTCCACCGTGCGCTTGTTGCGATAGTGCGGCAGCACGCAGGAGCGGCCAAGCTCGAGAAAGCGCAGATGACGCTGGCGTGCGATCAGGCTGCTGATGTCGAACTCGCCGGCGGTATAAAATCCGCCGTGACGTTCGGCCACTTCCTGCCGCAGCAGGCGATAGGTGCCCACAACCGGCGCGAAGCGCGGCATCATTTCAACGCCAATCGAGCGATCGACGACCAGAAGATGATCGCAGAAGCCGTCGAAGGGATCCATGTCGCGCTGGGCGACGATTTGCGCCGGATCGGCTATCGCGGCACCTTGCTTGTAAAAGACGCGGTAGCGCAATTTCTGCGCACGCCGCACTTCGGCGGCGGTGTGAGCCAGTCTCACTTCCAGCGATCCGAGACGGCCGAGCGGGCGATGTCCGCGCTCGGCGCGCAATTCACCGACAACGACGCCGCTGAAAGCGCGCAATGTCGGCAGCAAGCCGGGCGCGCCCGGCCCGTTCATGGGTCGAAATCGACTCATCCACCGGCGCGGATAAACCGCGTGATCGCGACCTAGCATGCTGTCTCCCACATGCGCCCGCCGGCGTGCTGCCGAAGGGCGGAGAATCGCCGAGCGATTCCAGCTACTTCTAAAACACGAGGTCCTGACTGATTTATGACAGCGCGGCGACGGCTGAATTGCAAGCCTTATGCGGCGCGCGCGGCCGCCCGGCCCGACAGGGCCTCGGCCAGCCGCTCCCGGTCGAGCGGCTTGGTGAGGAAGCCATCCATGCCTGCCTCAAGGCAGGCCTCGCGATCTTCGGCCATGACGTCGGCCGTCAAAGCGATGATGCGGGTGCGGTTATCGCCCAGCCCCGCTTCGGCCGCGCGGATTTGCCGCGTCGCCTCGATACCGTCCACGTCCGGCATGTGCACGTCCATCAGCACAAGATCGAAAGGAACGCCGGCCGTGCGCGCCGACAGCCAGGATTCCACCGCTGCGGCGCCGTTGCCGGCGATGACTGGGCGATGACCGAGCTTGGTGAGCAGCACGCGGGCCAGCAACGCGTTGATGTCGTTGTCCTCGGCAACGAGAATCGACAGGCCGGTTGCGGCGGCACGCACCGGAGCTTGCAAATCTTCGTCGGCGTCGATCTCGGCCGCTGCGGCATCCGCAGCACCGGCCATTGCGGCAAACCGCGCCGCCAGCGAGGCTGCGCGCACCGGCTTTACCAGATAGCCGGTGACGCCGGCCTGCTTGAGCGCGGGCAGTTCATGGCGCGCAGCGGGCGCGATGAGCACAATGCGCTGCTCGACTTCATGCCGCGCGGCGGCGAGCACGGCTTCGATCGCGGCGGCGCCCAATGCATGATCGATCAACAGCGCATCCCATTCGCGCTCGGGCAGCACAGCCGCCGCCACTTTCTCGTCGGGTGCAATGCAGGTCTTGGCGCCCCAGCCGCCGAGCCGCCGCGCCACCAGCGAGCCTTCGATGGCGCCGGGAGCCACGATCAGAACGGCGTGCTTTTCGAGATTGGGGGCGACGAAAGCAGCGCGGCTTTCCTCGGCCGGCGACAGCGGGATGGTGAAGGAAAAGCTCGCGCCCTTGCCCGGCGCGCTTTCCACCGCAATACGCCCGCCCATGCGCTCGACGATACGCTGGGAGATGGCAAGGCCGAGCCCGGTGCCGCCAAACTTGCGGGCGGGGCCGCCGTCGCCCTGCTCGAATTCGTGAAAAATGCGCTCCTGCGCATCCGCCGCGATGCCGATGCCGGTATCGCGCACGCGCACGGTCACTTCATCGGGCCAAGCGCCGGGCTCGGCGAAGACGGCGACGCCGCCCTGTTCGGTGAATTTGATGGCATTGCCGGCGAGATTGAGCAAAACCTGACGCAGGCGCGTTGAATCGCCCACGACTTTCTCCGGCAGGCGCTCATCGACATAGGCCGCGACCTCCAAGGATTTGGCCTGGGCGCGCGGTCCCAGGAGTTCGACCGCTTCCTCGATGAGCGTGCCGAGCGAGAAAGGCCGCGCATCGAGATCGAGCCGGCCCGCCTCGATCTTGGAGAAATCCAGAATTTCCTCGATCAGCGACAGCAAAGTATCGCCGGACGTTTTCACCGCCTTGGCATAGGTGGTCTGTTCGGGCGTGAGCGCGGTATCGAGCAGGAGGTCGGTCATCCCGAGAATGCCGTTGAGCGGCGTGCGGACCTCATGGGAGACCATCGCGAGAAAGCGCGACTTGGCGCGGTTCGCGGTCTCCGCCTGATCGCGCGCTTCGGCCAAGGCGCGCTCAGCTTCCGTGCGGTCGGTGACGTCGCGGCCGACGCTTTGAGTTTCCGTCGCGCCGTCGCTGTTCAGCTTCACCGAGACGTCGCGCCAGGCGATCCAGCGTCGGCGGCCGTCGGCGGCGGCGATTTTTTGGTCATGCATGCGCGTGCCGTCGGGCGAGAGCGCGCTGTCCCCCTGCTCGACCACTGGCAGCGCGAAATCGGTGCCGAGCAAGGCGTCACGAGCGCGGCCGGCGTGCTTGCAGAAGGCATCGTTGACATAGGTGACGAGGCCGTCGGCGTCGCGGCGCACGATCACATCGCCTTGCGCCTCGAGAAAGCTGTGCGCGCGTTCCTCGACGTCCTTGAGTTCCCAATTGAGGTCGGCGAGCTCCTCGGCGCGCTGCTCCAGCCGGCGGACGTCCGCGCGCAGCATGCGGTTGCGCCAGAACAGAAAGGCGGCCGCGCCGCAGGCCAGCACGAAGGCGGCAACGCCGCCGATGGTGAGAAGGGACTCGACCGACAACCTTAGGACTCCAATACAATACGCTTGGCGCCCGCCCGCGCCGCCGACTGTGGCTGAGGAGTCTTGCGATTCTCTTCATGCCGGACGCGTCCTGGCGGCGGCGATGAAATACAAGCGATATCAACGGCTTGGTGACGAGTATGGCGGCCGGGCGCCGCTGCGGGGCAAGGGCTAGGCTAGGCTTGGCCGAATGGCGGCTGGTCAATGACGGCCCGGCCGGGTCAATCTCGCCGATGCGCTCATCAATCGGAGAACAGCCGATGGCCAAATCTACCACGCCGAAACCTCGGGCCAAGACCGGCAAGGGCGCGAAAACGCGCACCGCACCGCGGCCGTCGCGCGCGGAAGCGGAAGCCGCCGTGCGCACGCTCATCCGCTGGGCCGGGGACGATCCCGGTCGCGAAGGCCTTGGGGCTAGGCCCGCGCGCGTCGCCAGCGCCTTCGAGGAGTGGTTTTCCGGCTATGGCCAGGATCCGCGCGACTATCTCAAGCGCACCTTCGAGGAGATCGGCGGCTACGACGAGATCGTGCTGCTGCGGAACGTCCGCTTCGAGTCCCACTGCGAGCATCACATGGCGCCGATTATCGGGCGCGTGCATATCGGCTATCTGCCGCGCAACCGCGTGGTGGGCATTTCAAAGCTCGCCCGCCTGGTGGATGTCTTTGCCCGGCGGCTGCAATCGCAAGAGAAGATGACCGCCGAGATCGCCGGCTGCCTGACCGCGGTGCTCAAGCCTTATGGCGTCGCCGTGGTGGTGGAGGCCGTGCATCAATGCATGACCACGCGCGGCGTGCACAAGACCGACGTGACCATGGTGACAAGCCGGATGCTCGGCGCCTTCCGCGACCAGACGCAGACGCGGCAGGAATTTCTGGTCGCGATCGGGATGCGCGCGAATGTGCCGGCGGGCGACGCGGGCTGATCCCACTTTGCGCCTGATCTTGGCATTTGGTCGATATTGCGTCCTGTCCCCCTGTAGTTGACAATAAGCGCCGATGGCGGTCGCGCAGCAGGGCGGTGCTACCCTTGCGGCTCGTATCGGCCGAAATGAGGGGAGGAAACCGTTATGAAAAAAAGCAGATTAGTCGCATGGGCGGCGCCCTTGGCGATGATCGCCGGCATGTTGATGGCGGCATCGGCACGCGCCGATTCGGTGAGCGACTTCTATAAGGGCAAGCAGATCAGCATGATCGTCGGCTACAGCCCGGGTGGCGGCTACGATACCTACGGACGGCTGATGGCGAAATACATCGGCAAGAACATTCCCGGCAATCCCACAGTCGTGGTGCAGAACATGCCGGGCGCCGGCAGTCTGAAAGCCGCCAATTACATCTATAATGTGGCGCCGAAGGACGGCACGTCGATCGGCATCTTCGCCCGCAATATGCCGCTGCTCGGCATCCTCAAGTCCGATCAAAATGTGCAATTCGATCCGCGCAAATTCATCTGGCTCGGCTCCTCGTCGAGCTTCGGCAACGATGCCTATCTACTGCTCGTGCGCAAGGACGCCAAGGTGAAGTCGGTCGATGAGGCGCGAAAGCCCGGCGGTCCGCCTATCGTGCTCGGGAGCACGGCCGCAGGCACGTCGAGCGACGTGATGCCCGTGGTGCTGCGGGACATGCTTGGCTTCAACATCAAGCTCATTACCGGATACACCGACAGCGCACAGCTTTTCTTGGCCATGGAGCGTGGCGAAATCGAGGGGCGCACGGTCGGATTATCGGCGGTCAGAGCAAACAAGCCTGACTGGATCAAGCCGGACGGCATAATGCAGGTACTCCTGGTCTTCGGCCGTGCCACGCGGTTCCCGGACTTCCCGAATGCACCGACGGCGCGCGAGCTTGCACGCAGCGACAAGGATCGCGCCTTGATTGAGCTTCTGGAACTTCCCTATACGCTGTCGCGGCCCTTCGTCGCTCCCCCGGATGTTCCGCCGGAGCGCGCCAAAGCGTTGCAGGACGCTTTCATGGCGACACACAAGGATCCCGAATATCTGAAGGAGGCGGAAAAGATGGGCATCGATGTGAGCCCGATCGGCGGCGACGAGATTCTGAAGCTGATCGACAACATCTCCAAACTGCCGCCGGAGCAACTCAAATCCGTGGAGAAAATTGTCGGTGGCGGCTAGAGCCAAGTTGAGCTCACGATGACGTTCTCCCCTCCGCCAAAAGCGTGGAGGGGAGATCAAAGCGGGCGGCGCCGACACGCCAACGTGTTCATGCGCCAAGCGCGATACTTTCTGCAAAGGAAGTCCATGCACGACAAGACCGACCAGGTTCACTGGCATGAACCAAAAGCCGGCGAAAATGCCGGCTTTGGCACGTTCAAGCGGCCGCAGATGCCCTATGACCGCTTCATGGAGGCGGAGGGCGTGCCGGTCTATCGCGGCATCGGCGTGCGCCGGGTGCAAGACCTTCCCATGGCGCCGTGGAAGCGGCTCGGCGGGCGCGGTTCATACATTCAGCTCTACGGCACCGAGGGGCTCTGGGGCATGTATGTCGTCGAGGTGCCCGGCGCCGGCGCGCTCAATATCGAACGGCATATGTATGAAAAGGTGGTGCTTGTCGTCGAAGGGCGCGGCAGCACCGAGGTTTGGCAGGAAGGCCAGGCCAAGCGTCACGTCTTCGAATGGCAGAAGGGGTCGTTGTTCGCGATCCCGCTCAATGCGTTCCATCGTTTCGTCAATGCGGCGAGCTCGCCCGCGCTCCTCTTGTGCGGGACCTCGGCGCCGAACGTCATGAACCTGATCGACAATCCGGACTTCATCTTCAACTGCCCCTATGCTTTCCGAGATCGCTTTTCCGGCGCGGAAGATTTCTTCAAGCCGAACGACGACATCGAGCCCGATCCGATCCGCGGGCTGGCGATGCGGCGCACCAATCTCATTCCCGACATCGTCAACGCCGAGCTGCCGCTCGACAATCGCCGTTCGCCCGGCTACCGGCGGATGGAGCCGTTGATGGCGAATAACCGGTTCTATCTCTGGATCGGCCAGCACGAGGCCGGGCGCTATTCCAAGGCGCATAAGCACGCCTCCGCCGCCGTGCTCGTTTGCATCAAGGGCAAGGGCTACACTTATACCTGGCCGGAAGTCCTTGGCACGAAACCTTGGGAAAGCGGCAAAGCGGACAAGGTGTTGCGGCAGGATTACGAACCCGTCGGTCTCGTCTCCGCCGCGCCGATGAGCGGCGACTGGTTCCACCAGCATTTCGGCACCGGCAGGGAGGGCCTGCGGGTGACCGCCTGGCACGGCCCGAACAATCAGCGCGCGCGCAAGGCCGGCGTCCCCGGCGAGCAGCTGATGGATTATGGCGCCATCGATCTGAAGAAAGGCGGCAGCGCCATTCCCTATCACGAGGAAGATCCGGCCATCCGCAAGGAATTCACCGAGGCCTTGAAAGCCGAAGGCATCGCCAACCGGATGAAGCCGGAATGGTACGAAGGCGAATCCGCCGACGAGCCGGGCGACGTGATGTAGCTGGTTGCCATGCCGCGCGTGTTCAAGCGGCGCGGCGGATCTCGTCAGCCATGGCGCGGTAGGACAAAGCTTCGGCGAGATGCAGGCGGCCGACCTTGTCGGCGCCGTCGAGATCGGCCAGCGTGCGCGCCACCCGCAGCACGCGGTGATAGCCGCGCGCGGACAGCCGCATGGCGTCGGCGGCGTCGCGCAACAGCGCAAGCCCGGCGGCGTCGGGGCGCGCCACGTCTTCCAGCACGGGACTGCTTGCTTCCGCATTAGTGCGCATGCCGGGAAAACCCAGCGCGGCGTAACGCTGCGCCTGGATTTCGCGCGCACGCGCCACGCGCGCGGCCACTTCGCGGCTGCCCTCGGCGGGCGGCGGCAGGATGAGATCGGCGGCGGTGACGGCGGGCACCTCGATATGCAGATCGATGCGGTCGAGCAGCGGCCCGGACAGCCGCCCCTGATATTCGGCGGCGCAACGGATATTCGGCCCGCGCCGGCAGGAGAAGCTCGGGTCGTTGGCGCGCCCGCAGCGGCAGGGATTCATGGCCGCCACCAGCATGAAGCGCGCCGGATAGGTGATGCGGTGATTGGCGCGCGAGATGGCGACCTCGCCGCTCTCCAGCGGCTGACGCAGCGAATCGAGCACCTGCGGCTGGAATTCCGGCAGCTCGTCGAGAAACAGCACGCCGTGATGCGCCAGCGAAATTTCTCCCGGCCGCGCGCGCAAGCCGCCGCCGACCAGCGCGGCCATGCTGGCGGAATGATGCGGGCTGCGGAACGGGCGGCGGTTGGTCAGCGCGCCTTCGGCAATTTCCCCGGCGACGGAAGAAACCATGGAGACTTCGAGCAATTCGGCCGGCGTCAGCGGCGGCAGGAGGGACGGCAGCCGCGCCGCCAGCATGGATTTGCCCGCGCCGGGCGGGCCGACCATCAACAGGTTATGCCCGCCCGCGGCGGCGACTTCGAGCGCGCGCTTGGCGCTCTCCTGACCCTTGATGTCGGCGAGATCGAGCGGGGTTTCCTCGACCTCGCGAATTTTCGGCTGCGGCCGGTTGAGCACCTGCGTGCCCTTGAAATGATTGGCGAGCTGGATGAGCGAAGACGCCGCGACGATCTCGATATCCGGGCTGGCCCAGGCCGCTTCCGGCCCGCAGGCATAGGGGCAGATCAGCCCTTCGCCGCGCCCATTGGCGGCAATGGCGGCAGGCAGCACGCCCGCCACCGGCGCGATGGAGCCGTCGAGGCCCAACTCGCCCAAGACCGTGAAGCCGGAAAGCGCGTCATGCGGAATGGCGCCGATCGCCGCCATCAGCCCGAGCGCGATGGGAAGGTCGTAATGGCTGCCTTCCTTCGGCAGGTCGGCCGGGGCGAGATTGAGAGTGATACGGCGCGACGGCAGCGCCAGCCCGGAGGCGACCAGCGCGGCGCGCACCCGTTCGCGCGCTTCGGACACCGCCTTGTCCGGCAGGCCGACCACATGGAAGGCCGGCAGCCCCGGCGCCACCTGCACCTGGACGTCGACCGCCCGGGCTTCTATGCCCTCGAACGCAACGGTGGATACGCGCTGAACCATGCCGGCTGCCCCTGCCTGTGCAAAGACTAGACTACGCCAAGCAAAAGGCAAGAACAATTAGGGAACAGATTGATGGCCGCTCCGCTGTCTGCCCCTGGCCCTAAGCCTTGGCCCCAACTCGATTATTCCGGCTGGGCGGATACCTGCGCGACGTTGCAGCTGTGGACGCAGGTGGTGGGCAAGGTACGGCTGGCGCTGGCCCCGCACGTGAACCACTGGTGGCAGGTGGCGCTCTATGTGACCGCGCGCGGGCTGACCACCTCGCCGATGCCGTATCGGGGGCAGTATGTGCAGATCGATTTCGATTTCATCGATCATCGCTTGCTCATCCGTATGAGCGATGGACGGCAGGAGCAGCTCGCGCTCGTTCCGCGCACGGTGGCGGATTTTTACCATGAGGTCATGCGCCACCTGCGCGCGCTCGGCGTCGAGGTCCGCATCTGGACCATGCCGGTGGAAATCCCCGACGCCATTCCGTTCGACGCGGACAATGTTCATGCGTCCTATGACGCGAAGGCCGCGCACACCTTCTGGCGGCAGCTCGTCCAGGTTGACCGCGTATTCAAAAACTTCCGCTCGCCGTTCCTCGGCAAATGCAGCCCGGTGCATTTCTTCTGGGGCAGCTTCGACCTGGCGGTGACGCGCTTTTCCGGCCGCGCCGCGCCGCCGATCATGCGCGCCGCGCCGAATGTCGGGCAATGGGTGATGCAGGAGGCCTATTCGCACGAGGTGAGCAGCGCGGGTTTCTGGCCGGGCAACGGCGGCTTCGGCAAGCCGGCGTTCTATGCCTATGCCTATCCGGAGCCGGAAGGATTCGCACAAGCGAAGGTGCGGCCGCAGGAAGCGCATTACGACAGCGCGCTCGGCGAATTCGTGCTGCCCTATGACACGGTGGCGCAATCGGCGACGCCCGACGACACGCTGCTGGAATTTTTGCAGGCGACGTATGAGGCGGCGGCGGACCGCGGGAAGTGGGACCGTGAATTGCTGGAACGAAATATCATTAGAGGCTTCGAGCTGCACTAAACTTTACAAACAGAGCCGAAATACTATTATGATAGTGAGATATTTCCGGGGATAGGTGCAAAAATGCCGCCGCGCAAATCAGAGCCCGAAATTATTCCCGAGAATCAGTCTAGCCACGGGGCCGTAATGCTCCCATGCGAGCCCGACCAATTTCGGGACTTCATCGCTGATCTTTTGGGTCGCCCTCAAACAATTCAAAGATACATCCCTAAGAGATTTGAGTTGGGCAAAGCCGAAGTTGAAAACCTCTATCACCTTGTGGATCAGCGAGTTTCTTCTCAAAATGACGCAACATTAGTCCAGTTTATTGCTCGCATTGTCTACGACGACGATTCATCCGTTCTGTTGAATTCATTTGCTGACTTTACGTCTTACACTGAGGTACGACCACTGGTGTCACGCTCATTGCACCTCGGTTGGACTTTTCTAATCAAGTTCAGAAACAAAGAGTATCCGGAGAAACAGCAGATAGACGTGAGCTTCTTTAGCCGCGGTCGCTTTGAGGAGTTAGAATTTGATTTTATCGAGGCTACTATTGCAGGCAGGAGAAGGATGTTCAACGAGGGAGTGACATTACGAATCAGTCATACGGACAGAACATGGGGAACGGACATCGACTCCCTGCTAACTGGTCATCTAAGTACACTGTTTAAGTCCGATCCCCCGTGGCGAGAATTTATCCGCCACCATTCTGCCTTTCTCGGCTTTTTGTCCGGTGTCGCTCTTTTTTGCGCCACCATTTCCACTTCTATTTTTTTGATCGTGCAGCGAGTTGTTGAGTTCTTTGCTCCTGCAAGAGAGCTCTCCCTCAAAACCGCAACCACGCTTGAGCAACTTGCGCAACAGGGCCAGATGCTCCTACGGATTTTAGCTTTAGACCCAACTCCTAAGTACACATTCTTTGGCTTCGTGTTTGTTATTATAGCGCTTGTTGGAAGCTCTATCGTAGGCGCACTTATTTCGGGTGCCGCAGAGGGAGGCTCGCGAAGCTTTGTTCTTTTGACAAATCGGTCAGTTGTCCAAAAACAAGCTTGGGATCAAAGGAGGAAAAATTCAGCGGTGAAAATCTCCTTATCTGTCGTCAGCGCGCTGCTTATGTCAATTGCCGGAAATTGGATTTTCGACTTTTTGCTTAAGTCCGCACCGCACTAGTTTAATGAAATTACTCAACGCCGCTTCCGCTCGATCCTATCCCACACCATCGCCGCGATGTCCGGCCCGCCGAGATTCTTAATCGCGCGAATTCCCGTCGGCGAGGTGACGTTGATCTCGGTCAGCCAGCCGTCGATCACGTCGATGCCGACAAACAATAGCCCACGCTCGCGTAAAGCCGGGCCGAGCCGCGCGCAGATGTCGCGCTCGCGCGCGGTGAGTTCCGTGGCCTTGGCCGTGCCGCCGCGCACCATGTTGGAGCGGATATCGTCGGCCGCCGGCACGCGGTTGACCGCGCCGGCAAATTCGCCGTCCACCAGGATGATGCGCTTGTCGCCTTGCCGCACGGCGGGCAGGAATTTCTGGTTCACCCAGGCTTCGCGGAACGTCGCGGAGAAAAAATCGAAGAGCGAGGCAAAATTGGGGTCTTCCTTCTCCACCAGAAACACCGCCTCGCCGCCTTTGCCGTAGAGCGGCTTCATCACGATGTCGCCGTGCTCGGCGCGAAACGCCTTGATCTCGGCCAAATCGCGGGTGAGCAGGGTGGGCGGCATCAGCTCGGCAAATTCGGTGACGAACATTTTTTCCGGCGCATTGCGCACATGCGCCGGGTCGTTGACCACCAGCGTCTTGGGATGGATGCGCTCCAACAGGTGCGTGGTGGTGATGTAATTGAGATCGAAGGGCGGGTCCTGGCGCAACAGCACCACGTCGAATTCGGTCAATTCCGCGCGCCTTGCTTCTCCCAGCGTGAAATGATCGCCTTCGGTGTCGCGCACTTTCAGCGGGCGCACGGCGGCAAAAACTCTTCCGTCGCGCATGGCGAGCTTGTCGGGCGTGTAATAGCAAAGCGCATGCCCGCGCGCCTGCGCCTCCAAGAGCAGCGCGAAGGTGGAATCGCCGCGGATGTTGATCCGCTCGATCGGGTCCATCTGCGTGGCGACTTTGAGCATCACGTCTCCACCTCGAAGGCTGCGGGAATATGGCGCGGCATGCGCCCCGGCGCGACCAGCATGGCATCGAAACGCACGTCATGCACCGGATCGTCGGGATGGGCGGCGAGCCAGACTTCGGCGGCGGCGGCGATACGGCGCTTTTGCCGCGGCGTCACCGATTCGGCGGCCTCGTCCAGATTGTCGCGCGCCTTGACCTCGACGAAGATCAAGAGATGACGCCGCCGCGCCACGATGTCGATTTCGCCTGCGGGACTGCGCCAGCGCCGCGCCAGAATGCGAAAGCCCTTGGCGACCAGGAAGGCCGCGGCGCGGCTTTCCGCCGAAAGCCCGAGGCGGAAGGCGACCTGGCGCGCGGCTTGCGGACCGGCGACGCCGGGCCCAAGCTTGGAAGGTGCGCCGCGCCGCGTCATTTATCGTCCTTCGTCAGCGCCAGGGCGCGCTGATAGACGTCGCGGCGGGAAACACCGGTCGCGTCCGCCACTTCGCTCACCGCATCCTTTACCGAGACGCGGTGGAGCGCGCGCCGGAGCAGATCGTCAAGCTCGCTTGC
>JBBDNZ010000084.1:0-4983 GCA_040877285.1 Xanthobacteraceae bacterium | reverse complement strand
ACTCCTGACCCCCAGATTCGTAGTCTGGTGCTCTATCCAGCTGAGCTACGGGCGCTATGCCGGCGCCGGGATTTTCATCCCCGCGGAATGCGCGATAGCTATAGGCTTCATGTTTCCTTGGCAAGGGTTTGACCGGGTCCGCCCACGCTCGCCGCCTGCGCGAGCGCCGCAGCTTCGACGCGGATGCGACGATAAAGAATTAACGCATTGAGCAACGTGAAAACGGCGGCAAATACCGGCAGTCCCAGCGCCAGCGGGACGACGGCAATCTCCAGCGCAACGATCAGATAATTCGGATGCCGCAACCAGCGGTATGGACCGCGCGCAACGGGCGCTTTCCCCGGAACGACGATAATGCGCGTCGTCCATCTTTGCCCAAGCGTGCCGATGACCCAAATGCGGCCGGCCTGCAGCAGGACGAAGGCGGCAAGCAGAAGGGGATCGATGGCGCGATCGCGGCCCAGCAGCCATAGACCCACGAGCCATGCGGCATGCAGCGCGACAATGAATGGATAATGCGAGCGGCCGAACTCAACGCCGCCCGCCGCCAGCAGACGCTTCGTATTCCTGCGGGCCAACAAAAGCTCCGCGATGCGCTGCGCGGCAATGAAAGCGATCAGAAGAGCGCCCTCACCCACGCGCCGCCTCGATGGCAAGAAAGCTGGCGGTAAAACCGGGGCCCAGCGCGGACAGGATGGCGGGGCCGGAAAAGCCGCGCTTGAGCGCATACTCCAGAACGAAAATCACCGTCGGCGCGGACATATTGCCGAAATCGCGCAACACGGCGCGTTCGTCGGCAAGCGTTCCGGTCTGAAGTTCGAAGGCGGCTTCCACCGCGGCGAGTACTTTGGCACCGCCCGGGTGACAGATGAATCGCGTGCGGCCGTTGAGTCCTTCTTTCTTGAGAAAGCGCCGCGCCGGGCCGGCCAGGCGCTGCTCCACAAAGCGCGGCAGGGAACGCTTGAGCACCACACCGAAGCCTATGGGGTCCACCGACCATCCCATGATGTCGAGCGTGCCCGGCCACAGGTGTTCGCCGGCGGCGCCGATTTGAATATTCGCGGGCTCGTCGCCGGCGCGCAGGATTACGGCCGCGGCGCCGTCGCCGAACAGCGCCGATGCGATGACGTCCGCCTTGGTGCCGCGGTCACGCCGGAAAGCGAGCGTGCAAAGTTCGATGATGACGACCATGACGATGTTACCGGGTTTCGCGCGGGCGAGCTGCGAGCCGATAGCGAGTCCCGAGACGCCTCCGGCGCAGCCGAGGCCAAAGACCGGGACGCGGCTCACGTCCGGCCGGAACCCCAAACGCCGCCCGACCCGCGCTTCAAGGCTCGGGGTGGCAATCCCCGTTGAGGATACAGTGACAATGACATCGACGTCGCGGGCGGAAATTTTGGCGCGCGTCAACGCCTTTTTCGCCGCCGCCAAGAACAGGGCATCGGCGCCTTCGAGATAAGTCTTGGTCCGCTCGCTCCAATCGTGCGGCGCATCGAACCAATCGAGCGGGCGGACGGAATAGCGGCGCTTGATGCCGGCGTTGTCAAACACGTCGGCGAGGCCGGGATAGCGGGAAAATATACGGCCAAAGGTGCCCCGCATCCGTTCCGCCACCCGCTCCTGCTCGAGCACATGCGGCGGCACGGCCGTGGCATAGGCCAAAATCGAAACCGGACCGACCATCATTCATTCTCCGGCGAGCACCCGTGCCTCGCCTTAGCCCAGCATTCGCACGATAGACATGATGCGCCGGATCCAAGGATTGGCCAAGGCGGGCGCGAAATAACTGATGGCCGCTTCCTTGCCTATCTCGCTCAAGGTTGGATAGGGCAGCGCCAGATCGGCGATGGCGCGCACATTCATGCCGCGGCTCACCGCCAGCGCCCAGGAGCCGATCAATTCACTCGCTTGAGCGCCGACGATCGTGGCGCCGAGAATCTTTCCGCCCTTGGCCGTAATCACTTTGATGTGCCCGTTGATCTGCCGTTCCGCCCGGGCGCGATCATTCTCCTGTAGGGGCCAGCGGAGAACGCAAAAAGCCCGGCCGCTTTGCCGGACGTCCGCTTCGGTCAATCCGACATGCGCCAATTCGGGTTCGGTAAAGGTCGCCCGCGGAAGTTCGCTACTTCTCAGTTTGGGAGACAGCCGAAGCAGCGCGTGACGGACGGCGGTCTCCGCCTGTTTGCCAGCAACGTGAGCGGAATGGGCGCCGGCGACGTCGCCGACGGCATAAACTCTCTTGTTGCTCGTCCGCAGACGCGCATCGACGGCAATCCCCTCGCGCTCACATTTGACGCCGGCCGCGCCCAGATTGAGTTCTTCGACGTTTGGCGTCCGTCCCGCCGCGATGAGCAGATCGCTGACCTCGATTTTTTCCTCGCCGTCGGCGCCGGCAACAAAAATATGCGTCTTCGACCGCGCGTGCCTGATCCGGGAAATCCGCACACCGGTGAGCAGCGCGATGCCCTCGCGCTCAAGCTGATCGAGCACCACGGCGGCACATTCCGGATCTTCCTGCGCAAGCGGTTGCCCGCCATCCAGCACGGTCACTTCGGCGCCGAGCCTGCGCAACGCCTGCGCCAATTCAAGGCCCGCCGCGGTCGCGCCAATGACGGCCAGATGTTTCGGACAGACCAGCAGATCGAAAATTGTCTCGTTGGTGAGATAAGGTGTTTCCTCGATGCCCGATATCGGCGGGATGGCCGGCGCGGAGCCGGTGGCGATGATGAAGCGCCGCGCCTTGATCTCGATGTCGTCGCCGACGCTCAATGTCCTTGCGTCTTTGAAACGGCCCGTGCCGTGGACGACCCGAACGCCGAGGCCGGTCAGCCGTTCCTTTGAGTCGTTGGGCGCCGCTGTCGCAATGACGCCCTGGATATGATCGTGAACCTGATAGAAATCGACTTTCGGCCGCGGCACGTTCAAGCCGAAAGGCTTTGCCCGCCGCAAGGTCTCGGCTTTGTGCGCCGTCGCCATGAGCGCCGCCGAAGCCAGGCCTCCGGCATACAGGTGAGCCCCGCCCAGCTTGCCTTTTTCGACCAGCACAACGGGCGCGCCAAAGGCGGCTGCGGTCACCGCAGCCCTGACGCCACCCCAGCCCGCCCCGACGACGCAAATATCGGGTCTCAGCAGTTCGCCCATTATTCCTTTTGGCAGTCACCGGGCTGCCCGTCCAGTTTGCCGGCGAGCAATGCCGCCCCAACAGAAGCCGCAGGGCACCATCAAGTGCGTCGCATTGACGAGCACGATCTGCCCCCTTATAAGCCGCGTAACTGCCGCTCCGGGTTCATTGAATCTGGGTTTTGGCGGCTTATCCAGGCCTTAGCCCGCCTATTCCATCCCGCGGAGAAGACCTCGTGAAGCGGACCTACCAGCCGAGCAAGCTTGTGCGCAAGCGTCGTCACGGTTTCCGCACCCGAATGGCCACCAAGGGCGGCCGCCGAGTCGTGGCCGCGCGGCGTGCGCGCGGGCGCAAGCGCCTGAGCGCCTGATACCGGCGCCGGATGGCGCGCATGTTTCATGGAACGATTGAGGCAAAGGGCGGATTTTTTGGCCGCGGCAGCCGCAGCCAAGGTTTCGACCAAGGCTTTCGTGCTGCAAATGCGTGATCGCCGCGAGCGCGGGCCGGCGCGTGTCGGTTTTACCGTTTCGAAAAAGGTCGGCAACGCGGTGGAGCGCAATCGCGTGCGGCGGCGTCTGCGGGAAGTAGTGCGAGCGGCATCTGGAATGACACGCCCCGGGTACGACTATGTGGTAATCGGGCGGCGTGCGGGACTTGCGGCACCGTTCGCGCAAATGGTCGAAGATTTCAAGGGCGCCTTGCAACGGCTCGACAAAGGGCGCGGCACGGCGAAGACATCCGATTCACGTCACTCCAAGGAGTGAACGAAAGAGCTGCGATGGACAATCAGAAAAACACCATTATCGCCATCGCGTTGTCGGCGTTGGTATTGGTCGTGTGGCAGTATTTCGTCGGCATGCCGCAAGCAGAAAAGCAGCGGCAGATCGCGCAGCAGCAATCGGAGCAGCGCGCGCAGCCGGCCCCTGCCGTTCCCGCTACGGCGGCGCCTCAGCCGCAGCAACCGGGCAGCGCGCCTCAGGCGCCGGCTCAGCCCGGCGCGGCTCCCGGCGTAACCGCGCCAAGCGCGGCAGGTCCGGGCCAAGCGCTCCCCCGCGCCGCGGTCATCGCGGCGTCGGCCCGCATCACTCTCAGCACGCCGACGCTTGCGGGATCGATCGATCTGAAAGGCGGACGCATCGACGATCTTTCGCTGGTCAAATACCACACGACGGTCGACCCCAATTCGCCGCCGGTTGTGTTGCTCTCGCCGTCGGGAAGCCCGGAGCCGCTTTACGCGGAATTCGGCTGGGTCGCCGCACCCGGGGCGCCGGTAAAATTGCCGGGACCGGAGACGATCTGGCGTCAAGAGGGATCCGGCGCGCTCGAAGCCGGACGGCCGATCATGCTCGTCTATGACAACGGCGAGGGGCTTGAGTTTCGCCGAACCATTTCGGTCGATGACAAATATCTCTTCACCGTCAAGGACGAGGTGGCAAACAAGACCTCAGATCCCGTCACGCTCTTTCCCTATGCGCTGATCTCCCGCCACGGGAAACCTCGGACCTTGGGCTTTTTCATCCTGCACGAAGGCCTGATCGCGGTGATGGGCGACGAAGGCTTGCAGGAGATCACCTATTCGGACGTCGAGGACAAGAAGGAGATTCTCTTCAACGTCACCAATGCCTGGCTGGGCATCACCGACAAATACTGGGCGGCGACGCTCCTGCCCGATACTTCCGCGCATTTGCGCGGACGCTTTTCCGCCGGTGCGATTGGCAATGTTAAGACTTATCAGACCGACTATCTGCTCGATCCCGTGACCGTCGCGGCCGGCGGCAAGGGCTCGGCCAGCACGCGGCTGTTCGCCGGCGCCAAGGAGGTTGCGGTCGTCGACGGTTACGACAAACAACTCAATCTCAACC
>JBBDNZ010000083.1:0-5017 GCA_040877285.1 Xanthobacteraceae bacterium | reverse complement strand
GACATGCCGGGCTACGGTTATGCCGAGGCCCCCAAAGCCAAGGTCGAGGCGTGGACCGATCTGATCCACGCCTACCTGCACGGCCGCGCCAATCTCGCGCGGGTCTATCTGCTGATCGATGCCCGTCATGGCTTGAAACCCGCCGACAACGAGGTCCTGGCCAGCCTGAGCCAAGCCGCCGTGAGCCACCAGATCGTGCTCACCAAGGCCGATCAGATAAAGCCCAAGGAGCTGGAAGGGCGCATTGCCGCCACCAAAGAGACCCTGGCCAAGCGCCCCGCGGCCTTTCCCGACGTACTGGCAACCTCCGCGCATACCGGCGCCGGGATAGCCGAGCTTCGCGCCGCTATTGCGCGGCTCTTGGCGGAGAGAGCTTGAATAAGGCTCATCCGCCCCTTTCGCTCAAGCTCTCCGCCCGCTAAGAAGGCGCGATCCCAGGGACTGCCCTCATGACCTTGAGCCCGCACGACCAGGCCCATGTCTTGTCGGAAGCGCTGCCGCACATGCAGCGCTACGACGAGCAGATCGTCGTCATCAAATACGGCGGGCATGCCATGGGCCAGGAACAGACTGCGCGCGATTTCGCCCGCGACGTCGTCTTGCTCGAACAAACGGGCATTAATCCGGTTGTGGTGCACGGCGGCGGACCGCAGATCGAAACAATGCTGAAACGGCTCGGCATCAAATCGGAATTCGCCGGCGGGCTGCGGGTGACCGACGCCGCCACCATGGAAATCGTCGAGATGGTGCTCGCCGGCTCCATCAACAAACAAATTGTCGGTTTCATCAACGAGGCGGGCGGCAAAGCCGTCGGGCTCTGCGGCAAGGACGGCAACATGGTGGTGGCACGCAAAGCCACCCGCCACGTTGTCGATCCGAAATCGAAACGCGAGCTGCCGGTCGATCTTGGCTTTGTTGGCGATCCCGAAAAGGTTGACGTCACCGTGCTCGATCAGATTCTCGGCCGTGAGCTTATTCCGGTGCTGGCGCCGGTGGCGACCTCGGCAAACGGACAGAGTTACAACGTCAATGCCGACACCTTTGCCGGCTGCATCGCCGGCGCGCTCAGAGCCAAACGGCTGCTGATGCTGACCGACGTCCCAGGCGTGCTCGACAAGTCCAAGACGCTGATCGGCGAGCTATCGGCCGACGACGCGCGGCGCCTGATTGCCGACGGCACCATATCCGGCGGAATGATTCCCAAGGTCGAAACCTGCATCGATGCGCTGGACCGGGGCGTCGAAGGCGTCGTCATCCTCGACGGCCAAGTGCCACATGCGGTGCTGCTCGAACTTTTCACCGATCATGGCGCGGGCACGCTGATACACCGATAACGCGGCGCCGGCCGTGGTAATGCTGGGGAGGTAAGGTCCGTGCAATTCGGATCGACTGGTCAAGAGGAAGACACTGCCGCAAACTCCGGCACGCCGCGCAAACGCGGGCCGCACCGCCTTGCCTTTGGTCTCGAGCGGATCGGCCTGATTTCGCTGCGTTTCCCGATTGCCATCGCGCTTATATTCGTTGCGCTTTCGTTGGCGGCGGCCCTTGGCGTGACGCGCCTAAAGGTGGATGACTCGCTCAGCCAGCTATTTCGCTCGGACACGGTCGAATTCAAGCAATATGAGGACGTATCGCGCCGTTTTCCTTCCAGCGAATTCGACGTGCTTATCGTTGTCGAGGGCAAGACGCTTCTGGAGCGATCGTCGCTTGAGAAGCTGCGCGATCTCGTCATCGACGTTCAGTTGGCGGACGGCGTCAAGGGCTTGGTGTCGCTGTTCTCCGCCCGCCAGCCGCCGGAAGGCGGACAGCTTCCGGCGCCGCTCTTCCCGCAGGCGCTTCCGGAAGGCCCCGACTACGGCAAACTGATCGAAAAGGTGAAGACGAACGAGATCATCCGCGGCAAGCTGCTGTCGGAAGACGGCGAGCTCGCGCTCATCGTGCTGTCGCTCGATCCCGCCATTGTCGAGAGCAGGAGCCTGAGCTCCGTCATCGGCGAAATACGCAAAACCGTCGCCGAGGATCTTTCCGGCACCGGCCTTACCGGCCAACTGTCCGGGGTGCCGGTCATGCAGCTCGAGATCCGCAACGCGGTCGAACGCGACCGGTTGATCTACAATGCCATCGGCTTCGCCGCCGGATGCTTGATCGCCATTCTGTTCTTCCGGCGCATATCGTTCATGATCATGGCGGCGGCGCCGCCCCTGATCGCCATTCTGTTGGCGCTCGGTTTTCTCGGCTGGCTCGATTTCCGCCTCAACATGTTTCTCAACGTGATGACGCCACTCATTATGGTGATCAGCTTCTCGGACAGCATGCAGCTCACTTTTGCGGCGCGTGACCGGCTGCTGGCGGGTGAAAGCAAGTTCGAGGCAATACGCAACGCGATCCTGGTCGTCGGACCGGCCTGCGTTCTAACCCACGGGACTGCGGGCCTCTCGTTCGTCGCTCTCCTGTTGTCCGATTCCCACTTGATCCGCACCTTCGGCGCGGCGGGCCTTATCGCCACCATCATCGCCTTTGTCGCGGTGCTGACGCTGATGCCGCTCCTGGGCGTTCTGCTGCTGCGCAAGGAAGCGCGATTTGCCTCGAAGGTGAAGGGAGCCGACGCGGCCGTGGACGCGCTTCGTAATCTTTGCAGCTGGATCGCCCATCACATGGTGCGCCATTCGGTCCTCTATAGCGCCATGAGCGTGCTGGTCGTCGGCGGCCTGGCGCTTCTCTATACCAACCTCGAACCGCGCTACCGGCTTGCGGATCAGGTCCCCGACAAGCGGCAGGCTGTTGAGGCGAGCAGCCGGCTTGACGCCAAGCTCACCGGCGCCAATCCGGTCGATGTGCTGATCGACCTGCCGAAAGGAACATCGCTCTACGCGCCCGAAGCCCTTGCGATCATCGGTGCCGTGCACACAATCGTCGAGAAGCAAGCCGGCGTCGGCAATGTCTGGTCGCTGGAAACACTCCGGCGCTGGCTGGCCGAGAAGGCCGCCACGTCTGATACCGCAACCTTGAAGCAATATGTCGACCTGCTGCCCATACACCTGAAACGCCGGTTTATTGCGGTCGAGGAAGACGCCGTGGTCGTTTCAGGCCGCATTCCCGATATCGACGCCAGCGAGCTCTTGCCCGTCATCGACAGTCTCGAGCGAGCCTTCGCCGATTTGAGCGCGATGCACCCGGGCTACACCATATCCGTGACCGGCCTTTCCGCGGTTGCCGCGCGCAACAGCGCCAGCATGATTGGAAAGTTGAATCGGGCTCTGACGATCGAGATCGTCTTCGTTGCCGCCTTCATCGGCATCTGCTTCCGTTCGTTTTTCGTGATGGCGGTGAGCATCCTGCCCGGTATTTTCCCGATCGTGGTTTCGGGCGCCGTGCTCTGGGCGATGGGCGAGGGCCTTCAATTCGCAAGTATCGTCGCGCTCACCGTGTCCTTCGGATTGGGCCTGAGCGCGACCATCCACTATCTGAACCGGCTGCGGCTCGAGTACCGGCCCGGCGAGGACCCGGCGCTCGGCGTCATCCGCCCTACCGTGCTTGTCGGCCCGGCCTTGATCCTGACATCCATGGTGCTCGCCTGCGGACTGGCGGTGACGGTCTTTTCCGACCTGCCGTCGCTGCGCCTGTTCGGCTGGCTCAGTGCGTTTGCCATGATCGCCGCGCTCGTTGGCGATCTCTTGATCCTGCCGGCGACAGTGATGTTCCTGCGGAACGTCGTCCGCTGGGTCAGAAAACACCCGGCGGCGATTTAACGGGTGAATCGAGGCTAGCTTCCACGATCGAGCATGATTGCAGCTTGCGACATCGCGCTTCCGGCAGGGGCCTGGATCGAGATCGATTGCCGGTTGCCGTTGGTGATCAAGGATAGCAGCGCGGCAAAGAGATTGCTGTCTATCCGGACGTTGACCTGATTTCCTACGACCGTGCCCGTCACGTTGCCCGCCACGCCCCGCGTCGATTCGTTCCAATTACCCTGCACTTCACCGTTGCGATAGATGACGTCGCCGCGCAGCTCGAATTTGTAACTGTCGCTCGCGCAACGCAGTTCGAGTCGCGCCGCCGAGCCGCCGCCATCGACTTCGTATTTAGCCCGGCAACGGATGCGTTCCTGCGAGCCGCCGGAAAGCGCCAAAGTCCCGGAGCCCGACCAGGCGCCGGCCAGGGCGGCAAAGGGACCGGAGCTCTGCCCGTGCGCGGCAGCGCCGAAAACGAGCGCCGCGGCAAAGATAGGGCTCGCAACGCTCAGGACGATGGGCTTGGCTGATCTTGGCGGCATTGATCGCATTCCGATTCGCACCCTATTTTATAATTTTAACGCTTAAATCCCGTCTTGGAAGGGCCAATGCCGTATTTGATAAGAGGTCACCCGGCGGGGCGCCGGCCGGCCTCATGCAGCGCGGGCTAAGCGCTAAAGCCCATTTTTTGTGGCTTTTTGTCGTTCCCGGCTGCTGTAAATGCGTCATTCACGCTATAACGGCCGCCGGAACGCGGCCTTTGAACGAAAGCTGCGCCGCGATGGGTGCGAGAAGACTGGAATGAAAATTCGCTTCAATGCCCGCCGCCCTGCGCTGATTCGGCACGCCATCGGCGCCGTCATGGCGTCATTGCTTGCCGCGTGCCTGGCTTGGCCTGTGAAGGCCCAGACCGTCGTCGATCTTCAACTCGTGCTCGCAGTCGATTGCTCCAACAGCGTCAACGACGTGCGCTTCGAATTGCAGAAGCTTGGCTATGCGGAAGCGTTCCGCAATCCGCAGGTCATGCGCGCGATCGCTTCCGGGGCCGAGCAGTCCATCGCCGTCACCTTTGTGCAATGGACCGGCCCTTTCCACTATGTTCAGGCGGTGCCCTGGACGCTGATCAATGATTCTCAGTCCGCGCGGGCCTTCGCCGACGCCATTGCCAATTCGGCGCGCGAGCTTTTCGGCGGCAGCGGCACCTCGATCAGCGGAGCCATCGACACCGGCATGCTGCTGCTGTCGCAGAGCCCGTTCAAGTCGCGACGCCGCACCATCGATATTTC
>JBBDNZ010000082.1:0-5054 GCA_040877285.1 Xanthobacteraceae bacterium | reverse complement strand
CCATTTCGGTGGCGATGTAGCCGGGCGCGACGGCGTTGACGGTGACGCCGTTGCGCGCGTTCTCCTGCGCCAATGCCTTGGTGAAGCCGATCTCGCCCGCCTTGGAGGCGGAATAATTCGCCTGTCCCATCTGTCCCTTCTGGGCGTTGATCGAAGAGATGTTGATGATGCGGCCAAAGCCGCGGTCGCGCATTCCCCCGATCACCGGACGGCACATGTTGAACAGCGAATTGAGATTGGTGTCGATCACCGCGCGCCATTGTTCAAGCGACATCTTGTGAAACATGGCATCGCGCGTTATGCCGGCATTGTTGACCAGGATGTCGATGGGCCCGAGATCACCCTCGACCTGTTTCACCCCGGCCTCGCAGGCTTCGTGGGACGACACGTCCCACTTGTAGATGGGAATTCCGGTATCGGTCTTGAACTTCGCGGCGGCCGCGTCGTTGCCGGCGTAATTGGCGGCGACCTTGTAGCCGTCCGCCTTCAGCGCCTTTGCAATCGCCGCCCCTATCCCGCGCGTACCGCCCGTGACCACCGCAACGCGTGCCATGCGTCAATTCCTCTCCGCTTAAATTCCTCTCCGCTTACCGTTCCACGCACATGGCGATGCCCATGCCGCCGCCGATGCACAGCGTGGCGAGGCCCTTCTTGGCGTCGCGCCTGATCATTTCGTGCAGCAGCGTCACCAGCACGCGCGCCCCGGATGCGCCGATCGGATGACCGAGCGCAATGGCGCCGCCGTTGACGTTGACCTTCGCGATATTCCAGCCGAGGTCCTTGTTCACCGCGCAGGCCTGCGCGGCGAAGGCCTCGTTGGCCTCGATCAGGTCGAGGTCTTCGATCTTCCAGCCGGCCTTTTTCAGGGCCGCGCGCGAAGCGGGAATCGGGCCGGTGCCCATGATGGACGGATCGACGCCGGCATGCGCCCAGGAGACGATGCGCGCCAGCGGCGCGCGGCCTTCCTTCGCCGCTTGGCTTGCGCTCATCAGCACCACCGCCGCGGCGCCGTCGTTGATGCCCGACGCGTTGGCGGCGGTCACCGTGCCTTCCTTGTCGAAGGCCGGCCGCAGCTTGGATACCGCTTCGAGCGTGGTGCCGTGCTTGGGATATTCGTCCGCATCGACGACGATATCACCCTTTCGGGTCTTCACCGTCACGGGCACGATCTCGTCCTTGAAGCGGCCGGCCTTCTGCGCGGCTTCGGTCTTGTTCTGCGACGCCACCGCGAACTCGTCCTGCTGCTGGCGCGTAATCTGCCACTGTTTGGCGACGTTCTCGGCGGTGTTGCCCATGTGGTAGCCGTTGAAGGCGTCCCACAGCCCATCCTTGATCATGGTGTCGATCATTTCGAAGTTGCCCATTTTCACGCCGTTGCGCAGATGGGCGCAGTGGGGGGCCTGGCTCATGGATTCCTGGCCGCCCGCCACCACGATTTCAGAGTCGCCGTTGACGATGGCCTGGTAGCCGAGCGCAACCGCGCGCAGCCCCGAGCCGCACAGCTGGTTGACCCCCCAGGCCGGGCTCTGGACGGGAATGCCGGCCGCGACCGCCGCTTGGCGGGCCGGATTCTGCCCCTGTCCCGCGGTCAAAATCTGACCCATGACGACTTCGGAGACCCGGCCGCCCTCGATGCCAGCGCGGGCCAGTGCGGCCTTGATCGCCACTTTGCCGAGTTCATGGGCGGGCAGGCTGGCGAGTGCCCCGTTGAAGGCGCCCACGGGCGTACGGGCGGCGCTGACGATAACGACGTCGTCTTTCATCGAAAAACTCCTGTTATCCGGCTATTTCACATGCAAGATGAATGCCCGTCGCGACGGCGGCCGGTCTAGCCGAGAGTTCCAACGCCATCGTGACAAAACGGTGGCCCGCCCTGGAGGAAAATGGTTATTCTGCCTGCCGCAGCAAGGCCGGAGCCGAACCCTCTCGACATGGCAAAATCCGAAGAACCCATCATAATCAAGAAATACGCCAACCGTCGGCTCTACAACACCGGCACAAGCACCTATGTCACGCTCGAAGACCTCGCCGTGATGGTCAAGCAGGGCGAGGATTTCGTCGTCTACGACGCCAAGAGCGGCGAGGACATCACCCGCTCCGTGCTGGCGCAGATCATCTTCGAACAGGAAAACAAGGAAGGCCAGAGCCTCTTGCCGATCGCCTTTTTGCGGCAGCTCATCCGCTTCTATGGCGACAGCATGCAGACGCTGGTGCCGCGGTTTCTGGAGATCTCGATCAGTTCGCTCACCCGCGAGCAGGAGAAGATGCGCGAGCAGGTGGCGCAGGCTTTCGGCGCCAGCGGTTTCGGTTCGCTGGAGGAACAGGCGCGCCGCAACATGGAAATGTTCGAACGCGCCTTCGCCATGTTCACCCCCTTTACCAAACGGGAGAACCAGAAAGACGACGGCGAAAAATCCGCCCAACGCGGCGGCGACGAGATCGACGACTTAAAACGCCAACTCGAGGAAATGCAGAAGCGGCTCGACCGTCTCAGCGACAAGGAAAAATCCTAGACCGTTCCGGCCGCCTTGCCGTCCTCAAACGCCTCTTGCCGAAAAACCCGAACGGTCCAAAGCCGCCGCGCTGGCACGGCAATTGCGATTTCCTGTTCAACGGGGCTTGCATGTCCCGAAACGAGACAGGAGCGCAAACATGGTGCGTCCGGACGGGACGGGAGCCTCCGCCGGTTCCCTCGCTTTGTCCCGGAAGCCGTCACATGGGGATGGCGTTCCGGCCGCGACGCCGGAAACGTCACGCGCATTGCCGGCCGTGCAACCCGCCGTGCGCGCCGAGCGAGCCGCCGGGCCGGGCCGCCGCCCGGCCGCGGCTTTCCTTGCTCAGTTGATTGCCGCCGCTCAACGGGCGCCGCAGGCGCGCCGGCGATGCCGCGCCGAGCCGGCCGAGGCCGCGCGAGCCTACCAAGCGGCGTTGGCCGCCAATTTCAGCTGGAAATGATCTTTTCGGCCCCTTCCAGGCCGATATCGCGCTGCGCGGTTCGGATGGTGATGGTGAATCCGCCGAGCACATCGACGAAAGAAATAAGCGTCAGCAGGAAAAAGGTCGATGTCGCCGCCCGCTCGACCAAAAGAAATTCGACAAGCATGCCGAGAAATACCAGCATCGACAGCATGTGATCGATGATGCTGCGGGCGCCGATCCGCGTCGATTTCAGAATCTCAACGAACAAGACAAGCACGGCGAAGGCGATCAAAACGTCTCCGGATGCGATCTTCCATTCGCCGCCGGAAATAATGTGAACCGACATCAACGGCGCCGTCCAGTCGGTGACCCCGAAGATAAACGCAAACATGTTGTAGAGCGCAAAGGGAATAATCAGCAGCGGGAACCCGATCAGAAACATGGAAGCTGTCTCCTCGTGCTGGTTTTACCGCCGCTGCGGCCCGCGCCGCCAAAGCGCGCCGTCAGGCCTCGGCCTTCTTCGGCTTGAGTACCTGGCGGCCCTTATACATGCCCGTTTTCAGATCGACATGATGCGGACGCCGCAATTCGCCGGAATCCTTGTCCTCGATATAGGCGGGCTTCTTCAAGGCGTCGGCGGAGCGGCGCATTCCGCGTCTGGAGGGCGAGGTTTTTCTTTTTGGAACGGCCACGGCGATGTCTCCTTGAGCGCACGCCGGCGGGGCGCGCCATATCCGGGATGGGTCAAGCGTTGGGAGGGCTTATAGAGGAAGGTATTTGTGAAAACTAGGGGGTGCGCCGCGGCTTCAGGCACTCTGCGAGCCAGGACGAACGGGCGGCGCGCGCGGTGTAAATACCGGCCAGCCGGCGCACGTTGGCGCGCCGCGCGCTGCGGCGCGCGGGATCCGGCAGCACCGCGGCGAGCAAGGCCGCCTCCCCGCCGCTGACCTGGCGGGCCGATTTGCCGAAGGCATGCCGCGCCGCGGCTTCCGCCCCGAATGTCCCGCCGGGGCCCCATTCCACGACGTTCAGGTAGATTTCCATGACCCGCCGCTTGGGCAGCACAAGATCGGCCCACAGCGCCAGGGGGAATTCCAGCAGTTTGCGCGTGTAGCTGCGCCCGTGCCACAGGAACAGGTTTTTCACCATCTGCTGCGTGATGGTGGAACCGCCGCGCAGATTGTCGAAATCCTCCGCGTCCTGGACAATTTCCCTAAGCTCCTGGAAATCGACGCCGCGATGGCTGCAAAAGCGCGCGTCCTCCGCCACGATCACGGTGAGCGGCAGAATCGGCGCCATGCGTTCCAGCGGCACGTAAGTCTGCTCGACGCGCTGTCCGGTCAGCCAGTGCCAGATCATCAGCGTGGAAACCGGATTGACGACACCGTAGAGCACGACGAGGACATAGGGCGCCGCCACAATGGCAACGGCGAAGGAAAGCGCGGCGCGGAACGCACGCGAGCGGCGGTACAAATCGATCCCTTGTCGCAGCAGATTCATGGTTGCAGCAGATTCGTGGGATTTCGAGACTACCCCATTTCTATGTCATCCGAGCCGCCGCCGGTGCGGCGGCCTTGACGGGTGAGCGGCGTCTCGGGCATTCCCATCAAATGTCAGTTTCCGCCGCCAACGCCGGACGAGGTGCGGACCGCGTTTTCGAATCCCGGCTTGCCGCCGTCGCCGCCGAGACCGAAGCGCTGTTGGATAGCCTGCTGACGCGCGTTGCGCAGGATGGCGAGGTGACGCGCCCGGCGCGGCTTGTGGAGGCCATGCGCTATGCCAGCATGGCCGGCGGCAAGCGGCTGCGGCCCTATCTCGTGACCGAGACGGCGCGGCTGTTGGGCGCGCCATCCGGTCATGCCCTGATGACCGCGGCGGCGGTGGAATGCGTCCACGCCTATTCGCTCGTCCACGACGACCTGCCGGCGATGGACAATGACCCGCTGCGGCGCGGGCGGCCGACATTGCACAGGGCTTTCGACGAAGCCACCGCGATCCTGGCCGGCGACGCGCTGCTCACTTTCGCCTTCGAGCTGTTGTCGCGCCCGCAAACGCATCCCGACCCGGCCGTGCGGATTGCCTTGGTCGTGGAACTGGCGCGCGCCGCCGGTATCGGAGGCATGGCGGGCGGCCAG
>JBBDNZ010000081.1:0-5091 GCA_040877285.1 Xanthobacteraceae bacterium | reverse complement strand
CGGCATCATGAGCTAAGCGCTCGCCGCTGAATCGAGACACCGCATGGCCTCCATCAGCGAGCTTCAATCGCGCATTGCCAAGCTGAAGGCGGCTCGCGCTTCCGGCGCCGCTCGCATCAGTTATGGCGAGCGCATGGTCGAATACCGTTCGGTTGAGGAGATTACGGCGGCGATTGCAGCCGATGAGCGCGAACTGGCTTCCTTGCAAGGCCAGAGTGCCGTCCGCGGATTTTACATGAATTCGGACAAGGGACTTTAGGCTGTGTTGAACCGAATTACCTCCGCCGTCCGCCGCGCGACGCGCGCTTTCGCGTTGTCGGACGGCCTTGAGTCGGGACGCATGGCACGCCGATTGTCTGGATGGGTTCCGTCCAGCGCGCATGTCAATACGCTGATCCAGCAGTCCGGGCAAACCACCTTGGCGCGGGCTCGCTACCTTATTCGCAACAACGGATATGCCGTCAACGCGCTCGAATGTTTCGCCGCCAATTTGGTTGGCGCCGGCATTACGCCGCGCTGGATTCCCCCGGTGCGGGATAAGTCGAAGCCGGAGGATGCCGCGGAATTGAAGAAAATTGCCCAGCAACTATGGTTGGATTGGACGGATGAAGCCGACGCGGAGGGCTTGACCGACTTTTATGGGATACAGCGCCGCGCAGCGCGGGAATTGTTCGCCGCCGGCGAGTGCTTTGTCCGCCGCCGGCCGCGCTATCTGGACGACGGCCTGACTGTCCCGCTGCAGTTGCAGATGTTGCCGAGCGAAATGCTCGACATGGCCTTTACCCAAGACCTGGATAACGGCAACCGCATCCGCCAAGGCATTGAGTTCGACCGGATTGGCCGCCGCGTCGCCTATCATTTCTGGTCGGCGCATCCCGGCGATACCACCGAGCGGATGAGCGCGCGCCTGCGCACGCGTGTCCCGGCCGCCGATGTGCTGCATATCCTCGATCCGCTTGAGGGCGGCCAGGTGCGGGGATTATCCCGCATGACCGCGGCGATTGTATCTCTATGGGTCTTGGATGCCTATGACGACGCCGAGTTGGAGCGAAAGAAAACCGCCGCGCTGTTTTCTCTGTTCATCACGCGCCCCGATCCAGAGGGCGAGTTATTCGACAAAGCGGCCGAGGAGAAGGCCAAGTCAGGCGACGGCGTTGCGACAGTCAGGCTGGAGCCTGGCCTGGCGCAGGTTCTTATGCCCGGCGAGGACATTAAAACCTCGACCCCTGCCGATGTAGGCCCCAATTTCGAATCTTTTCAATACCGGACGCTCGTTCGCATCTGCGCGGCCCTGGGGTTGCCGTATGCGGGCGCGACCGGCGACGTGTTGCGCGCCAACTACTCCAATCAGCGCGCTGCGCTGATCGAAGCCAGGCGTCGGCTTGAGGCGTTGCAGCACGGCGTCATGGTTTATCAACTCTGTCGCCCAATCTGGCAGTGGTTCATCGATGCGGCAGTGTTGAATGGCACACTCGATCTTCCTGGCTACGCCGATGATCCAAAATCCTATCGGCGCGTGCGCTGGATTCCGCCGCGCTGGGAATGGATTGATCCGCTGAAAGATCGCCAAGCTGAGGAATTGGCCGTCGATATGCGCTCGAAGGCGTTATCGCACGTCATCGAGCAGGAGGGTTATGATTCCGACGAAGTATTCGAGCAGATTGCCAAAGATCAGGAGCGCATGCGCGCGCTTGGGATTGACCTGGCCGTTATCCGGCCGCGAAGCTTCGTGAATGAGCCTTCAGCGGATCGTCCCGTTGGTTCCGGATAGAGTTGAAGAGATCGCCAATGTCGTATGTCTTTCCACATATCGCAGAGCGGGTGTTTGGCCGCGCGCATCCGATTGAGCCGGAGGCATTTCGCGCCATCATCGACGGTCCCCTGACGCAGCGCATCATGTCCGGCTCCAACGCGGATGCCGGCAAGAAGAGCGTAAAGGCTTCCAGCGCGCTGCGAAAGCAACGGCGCGAACGTCTGCATGCCGTCGCGGCCGGGGAATGGCAGAACTGTTCCGGAGATGTCGGCGAGTATTTCCTCACCGACTCCGGTGTGGCCATCGTTCCCGTCTGCGGCGTACTCGGCCAGAGATTCGACTGGCTGGCCGCGCTTTGCGGCTGGACGACCTATGAGGGGCTTTCCGCCACTTTCGACGCCATCGACAATGATTATCGCGTCAAGGCGGTTTTGCTCGATGTCGAAAGCCCCGGCGGCGAAGCCGCCGGCATGCTCGACATCGCCGATAGGATTATCGCCTCACGCAAGCAGCGCCCGGTTTGGGCCGTCGCCAATGCCTACGCGCTGTCCGCCGCCTATGCCATCGCCGGCTCCGCCGAGCGTCTGATCGTCCCGCGGCTTTGCACGGTCGGATCGATCGGCGCGGTTGCGATCCATCTCGACCAATCTGGCTACGACAAGCAAGCCGGCCTCAAATATACCGCCATTTTTTCCGGCGCTCGCAAGATCGACGGCTGGGGTCACGCGCCGCTGTCAGATGACGCGCGCGTATCAATGCAGGAACGCATCGACTATTGCCGCGAACAATTCGCGTCGCTTGTCGGACGGCAGGGCCGGATGACGCATTCCGACGCACTCGCGACCGACGCGGCGATTTATCACGATCGGCCTGCCGTGCAGGCCAAGCTTGCCGATGCGGTCGGCAGCTTTGATGAGGCCTTGGCCGAACTTTCCGAAAAGGCGGCCCCCCGGCCGCGCAGCGCTGTGACCGCCGCTGTCGCATCAGCGGTCAATCATGAGGGAGCCATCTCTATGGCAGAGAACGCGAAGCCCGGCCAGGATTTGGCCACAGACACCTCCGCATCGGCTGCGCCGGAGAAAATAGCCGCCGATTCCACGAAACCAGCCGCGGCCGATCCCATTAAGTCCGGACCATCAGCCGCATCCGACGCATCTGCGGATGCTTACGGAATGTCGGAAGTCGCGGCTGTTCTTGATCTTTGCGCTAGCCAGGGAGTCACCGCGGCTGCCGCGCGCGAATATGTCGCGGCGAAGTCGCCGCTCTCCGCCGTGCGCGCCTCGATCGCCGCCGACAAGGCAAAAGCCGCCGACGCCAGCCGAATTGACGCAACCAAGCCGCCCGATGCCCCCGCAGCCTCCAGCTGGGACAAGGTAATCGCGCGCCTACCCGGCTTCCGGGCGAAGTGACCGCGCGCCGCGGGCGGTAATCCGCGGTTACCCGGAAGTCCCCTTACATCCATTGGAGCTATTGAAATGACGACTCTCAACGAGGCCCGTCATGCGGGCGAGTTTATTCTTTCGGAAGGCCCCGGCCATCAGTCGCGTGAAAACGTGGTCATCCTGTCCGGCGAAGGCGCACTCAAGGCCGGGCAAGTTCTCGGCAAGGTAAAGGCCGATCTCGGCGCGACGACGGTCGGCGCACCGTCCTTTGCCGGCACCGGCAATGGCGTGTTGACGAAAGCAACCCCGGCCTATGGCGCCGGCGTGAAAGAGGGCGACTACAAAGCTCTCTTCACCGACGAAAATACCGATCTCGGCGATTTCATCGTGATCCGCCCCGACGGCTCCGTGGACGGCCATGGCCGCGTGGGCGTGGCCTATGATGGGCAGGTCAAGTTCACCATCGCCGACGGCTCGACCGACTTCATTTCCGGCGATGCCTTCACGTTGGCAGTCGCCATCGCCGATCCGACCGGCGTCGGCAAGTATCGCTCTGCCGATCCGACGAATACCGACGGCTCAGGCGCGGCGGCGGCCATTCTTATCGATGCCGTCGATGCGACCGGCGCGGACGTTACGACTGCGGCGATCGTGCGGCGGGCTGAAGTCAACGGCAACTGCCTGGAATACGACGCCGGAGTCGATGACGCCCCCAAGAAGGCGACGAAGGTCGCCGAACTCGCTGCGGCCGGGATTCTCGTCCGCTAGTAAACCCAGCGCCAGGATCACCGAAGCGCGATTTTTCACGAACCACATGGAGCCAACAAGATGTTGGATGTTTTCAAGTCGAATGCGTTTTCGGTGGTCACCCTCACCGATGCGATCAATAAAATCCCGTTCGTTCCGGGCCAGATCGGCGCGTCGGGGCTGTTTCAGGTGTCCCCGATCTCATCCACGGCTATTGCGGTTGAGCAAAAGGACGGGCAACTGATTCTTGTGCCGCCCTCTCCGCGCGGCGGCCCGGGAACCACCACAAACAAGCCGAAACGCTCGTTACTCGATCTTCGCATCCCGCATTTCGAGATCAACGATGGCGTGATGGCGGATGAGGTGCAGGGCATTCGCGCCTTCGGGCAGGATAGCCTTGTCGAGACCGTGCAATCCAAGCTGGCCGGGCGTTTCCAGGAACACAGCCAAAGCTTCGCGGCGACAGAAGAGTATGCCCGTATCGGCGCGATCAAGGGTGTGGTGACTTATGCCGACAACACCACCCTTGACCTGTTTTCCACCTTTGGCGTGTCGCAGGAAACCGAGATTGACTTCGATCTCGATAATGCCACTCCGGCCGCCGGCGCTCTCCGCAAGAAATGCGACGCCGCGATCCGACTCGTAGCCAGCAATCTCGGCGGTGCGCCCTACTCTGGCGTCCGCGCCGAGGTCGGCGACAATTTTTGGGATGACCTTATTGCTCACACGGAAGTGCGGGCGTCATATTTGAATCAGCAGGAGGCATCCCAGCTGCGCGAAGGCACCGCCTATCAGGAGTTCAATTTCGGCGGCATCACCTGGCGCAACTATCGCGGATCGGTGAACGGAACGGCCTTTGTTAATACCGACAAGTCTCATCTCTATCCCGTCGGAGTTCCCGGCCTGTTCCGCACCTACTATGCGCCCGCCGATTACATCGAGACGGTGAATACCCTCGGCCAGCGACTTTACGTCAAACAATACGACATGCAGAACGGCAAGGGCATCCATCTCGACGTGCAGACAAACGCGCTGCATATCTGCACGCGGCCGAAGACCCTGCTTAAGGGCAAGCGCACCTAAAATTATCTCGCCGCGCTCCCGCTCCTACCAGAATCCCGTCCGGTTTGCGCCGGACGGGATTTTGGCGAGTGCCGACCGCGGTTTTCACAGAAGCCTCGAAAGTGAGCGATAATGTCGTTTGCAGAT
>JBBDNZ010000080.1:3064-5147 GCA_040877285.1 Xanthobacteraceae bacterium | reverse complement strand
TGTGCGTTTTGTCGCCCTGGGCGAACCCGAATATCCACCGCGGCTGCAAACGATCGACGACGCGCCGCCCTTGATCGCGGTGCGTGGAAACTTTCACGCGCTCGCGCTGCCCTTCGTGGCGGTGGTCGGCGCGCGCAACGCTTCCGCCGCCGGCGTCAAATTCACCGAACGCCTGGCGCGCGAGCTGGGCGAAGCCGGTTTCGGCATCGTCTCGGGTCTCGCCCGCGGCATCGACGCCGCCGCGCATAGGGCCAGCCTTGCCACCGGCACGGTTGCTGTCTTGGCCGGCGGCCATGACCGCGTCTATCCGCCCGAACACGCCGATCTTTTGCAATCGATCCTGGCCGAAGGCGCGGCGCTTTCGGAAATGCCGCTCGGCTGGGAGCCGCGCGCGCGCGACTTCCCCCGCCGCAACCGGCTGATCTCCGGCCTTGCTCTTGCCATTGTGGTGGTGGAAGCGGCGAAGCGTTCGGGCTCGCTCATCACCGCGCGGCTTGCGGCCGAACAAGGCCGCGAGGTTTTTGCGGTGCCGGGCTCGCCGCTCGACCCGCGCGCCGAAGGCACTAATGGACTGCTGAAACAGGGTGCGACCTTGGTGACAGAAGTCGCCGACATCCTACCCGTGCTACGCCCAATCATGGGCGAACCCGTCGAGCGGCCCGCGGAAGAGCCCGAGGCCGTTTCGACTGGAGCGCCCGTCGCGGAACCGGACGCCGACGAGCGTATGCGCATCGTGTCGCTGCTCGGGCCTACGCCGGTCGCCGTGGACGATCTGATCCGGCTCGCCGCCAGCTCGCCGGCGGCAGTGCGCATCGTCTTGTTGGAACTCGAGCTTGCCGGACGGATCGAACGTCATGGCGGCGGGCTCGTTTCGCTGCTTTAAGGAGGCATAATGTTTTTGCGTAAGCTTTCAACGTTCGCCGCGATCCTGATTCTTGGCGTCGCCGCCGCGCGCGCGCAGCCGAAAGCCGCGGATTTTCCCGTCTTCCTCGAACAGCTTTGGGCCGACGCGAAGGCGCAGGGCATTACCCGCGCCACCTTCGATCGGGCTTTTGCCGGCGTCACGCCCGATCCGCGCGTCATCGCCGCCACAAAGCGCCAACCGGAATACATCAAGCCGGCCGGCGCCTATGTGAATTCCATCGCCTCCGCCGGCCGCACCGCCACCGGCATCCGCAAGGAAAAGGAATGGCGAAAAACCTTCGAGGCCATCGAGGAAAAAATCGGCGTGGAGCGCTGGCTCATCCTGGCCATCTGGGGAATGGAAAGCGCCTATGGCAGCTATAAATCCCGCTGGGATGTCATTCGCTCGCTCGCCACCCTCGGCCACGTCCAGTACCGCCACCCCTATTTCCGCAACGAACTGCTGACCGTGCTCAACATTTTGCAGGAGGGACACGTCGCGCGCAAAGATTTGATGGGTTCCTGGGCCGGCGCGATGGGGCAGACGCAGTTCATGCCCTCCAACTTCGTCGAATACGCCATCGACTTCGACGAAGACGGCAAGCGTGATATCTGGAACAACACGACCGACGTGCTGGGTTCCACCGCGAACTATTTCCGCAAGGCGGGCTGGACGCCGAAAATGACCTGGGGCTTCGAGGTCGTCGTGCCGAAAAATTTCGACTACCGCCAAAGCCGCGGCGCCTTCGACGATTGGAGCAAGCGCGGCATCCGCCGCGCCGACGGCAAGCCGTTCCCGCCCGCGGGCGAAGGCATTTTATTCTTTCCCACCGGCGCGCCCGGTCCGGCCTTTCTCGTCACCGAGAATTTCAACGTCATCAAGCGCTACAACAATTCCGACGTCTACGCGCTCGCAGTCGGACATCTGGCCGACCTGATGCAGGGCGGCGGGCCGATCCGCGCCAAATGGCCAGAACATGCCACGCAGCCCTCGCGCGAGGATCGCATCGCCTTGCAAAGGAAGCTCGCCGAGCTTGGCTACAAGGTGCGCAACTTCACCGGCCATCTGGATTTCGATCTGCGCGACAACATCCGCGATATGCAGGTGAAGTTCGCCATGCTGCCGGACGGTCATCCGAGCGAGCAATTCTTGCGAAAGCTGGGAATAAGAACGCCGTGA
>JBBDNZ010000080.1:0-3054 GCA_040877285.1 Xanthobacteraceae bacterium | reverse complement strand
CGGGCCAAGCCCGCGTCTTCCGCGCTGTCAGGTTCTCTCGTCTTGGAGGATTTGCTCCGCCTCAAGCTTGGCCATTTCCAGGATATAGCCAAGCGTATCGAGACCGTGGCAGCGCGCCATATAGGCGAGATCGCCCGTCTTTTCCGCCACGTGCCTCGCTGTCTCTGCTCGGCTCAGTGGCGCTTGTCTACGCGGCACCGGGGATGGATTTGCAATCGCCATTCTTTCAGCCTCGGAATGCTGGAGCCGCTTTCATCCCACCCGAGCCGGGGCGAAACGTATACCTCGTAGGATTACCGTAGATAGCTTACAGGTGGTATAAATACAATACTACCCTTTTAGGTTGCAATAACCGCTACCGATGACGCCATCGGAGCACCTATGCACTCGGGCTTAATTGACAGGGCGGGTACCTTTACCCATGTTCCCGGCGACTCGCGGGGCCGCGAGTCCGGACGCGATGCCTCCGGAATTCTCCCCTAAGCCATTGGACTTTCATGAATATCGTCATTGTGGAATCGCCGGCCAAGGCCAAGACGATCAATAAATATCTTGGGCCCGGCTATGAGGTGCTGGCGTCCTTCGGCCATGTCCGCGACCTGCCGGCCAAGGATGGCTCGGTCGATCCGAACGACGAATTCCGCATGGTCTGGGAGGTTGACGGCAAGGCCGCCAAGCGCCTGGCCGACATTACGCGGGCGGTGAAAGGGGCTGACAAGCTCATTCTCGCCACCGACCCGGACCGCGAGGGCGAGGCGATCTCTTGGCATGTGCTGGAGTTTCTCAAGGAAAAACGCGCGCTGAAGGATCAGAAGGTCGAGCGCGTCGTTTTTAATGCCATCACCAAGCAATCCGTGCTGGAGGCGATGCAACACCCGCGCGCCATCGACGGCGCGTTGGTCGATGCCTATCGCGCCCGCCGGGCGCTCGACTATCTCGTGGGTTTCACCCTCTCCCCCGTGTTGTGGCGCAAGCTGCCGGGCGCGCGTTCCGCCGGGCGGGTGCAGTCGGTGGCGCTGCGGCTGATCTGCGACCGCGAGCTTGAGATCGAGCGTTTCGTCGCGCGCGAATATTGGTCCATTGCCGCCACGCTGGCGACGCCGCGCAACGAGAGTTTTGAAGCGCGTCTGGTCGGCGCCGATGGCAAGAAAATTCAACGCCTCGACATCGGCACGGGCGCGGAAGCCGAAGCCTTCAAGATGGCGCTGGAGCAGGCGAGATTCACCGTCGCCGCGGTCGAGGCCAAGCCGGCGCGGCGCAATCCGCCGCCGCCTTTCACCACCTCCACCTTGCAGCAGGAAGCCAGCCGCAAGCTCGGCTTTTCGCCCGCCCATACCATGCGGCTGGCGCAACGGCTTTACGAAGGCATCGACATCGGCGGCGAGACGGTCGGTCTCATTACTTATATGCGAACCGACGGCATCGACATGGCGGAGGAAGCCATCGGCGCGATCCGCCGCATGATCGGAAGCGACTACGGCCAGCCTTACGTTCCCGATGCCCCGCGGCGCTATCAGAACAAGTCGAAGAACGCCCAGGAAGCCCATGAAGCCATCCGCCCGACCGATCCAAACCGCTCCCCGCGCGAGGTCGCGTCATCCGTCGATAAGGATCAGGCGCGTCTGTATGAGCTGATCTGGAACCGCGCGGTGGCAAGCCAGATGCAGTCGGCGGAACTTGAGCGCACTACGGTCGATGTCGCCGCCAAGGTGAACGGCCGCGAGATCGAGTTGCGCGCCACCGGCCAGGTGGTCAAGTTCGACGGCTTCCTCACGCTCTATCAAGAGGGCCACGACGAAGACAGCGAGGACGAGGAATCCCGCCGCCTGCCGGCGATGAGCATGGGCGAGCCGCTGACCAGACAGGCCGTCGCCGCCGATCAGCATTTCACCGAGCCGCCGCCGCGCTATTCCGAAGCCTCTCTGGTCAAGCGCATGGAAGAGCTCGGCATCGGCCGTCCCTCCACTTACGCCGCCATCCTGCAAGTGCTCAAAGACCGCGGCTATGTGCGCATCGACAAGAAACGCCTGCACCCGGAAGACAAAGGCCGCGTGGTCGTCGCCTTTCTGGAAAGCTTCTTCGCGCGCTATGTGGAATACGACTTCACCGCTTCGCTGGAGGAACAGCTCGACCGCATCTCCAACAACGAGATCGACTGGAAGCAGGTCTTGCAGGACTTTTGGGTGGATTTCATCGGCGCGGTGACCGACATCAAGGATCTGCGCGTCACCGAGGTGCTCGACGCGCTCAACGATCTGCTCGCCCCGCATATTTTCCCGCCCCGCGAAGGCGGCGGCGATCCGCGGCAATGCCCGAGCTGCGAGACCGGGCGCCTGTCGCTCAAGCTGGGAAAATTTGGCGCCTTCGTCGGCTGCTCGAATTATCCCGACTGCCGTTACACCCGGCAGATGTCGGTTACCGCGGGCGGGGAAGGCGCCGACGGCGGCGTCAAGGTACTGGGGGAAGCTCCAAAGACCGGCCTGGAGGTGACGCTGCGCAGCGGCCGCTTCGGGCCTTACGTGCAGCTCGGCGAAGCGGTGGACGGCGAAAAACCCAAACGCGCCGGACTGCCGAAGGGCACCGAACTGCCGTCGGTCGATCTCGATTTCGCTCTGGCGCTGCTGTCATTGCCGCGCGAAGTCGGCCGTCATCCGGAAACCGGCGAGCCCATTCGCGCCGGCGTCGGCCGCTATGGCCCCTATGTGCAGCACGAAAAGACCTACGCCAATCTGGAATCCGGCGACGACGTGCTGACCATCGGGCTCAACCGCGCGGTCACTTTGATTGCGGAGAAGAAGCTCAAGCCTTCGCGCGGCCGCCGCTTCGGCGCCGAGCCCGGACGCGTGTTGGGCGAACATCCGGTCAAGGGCGGGCCGATCGTCGTCAAAAGCGGCCGCTACGGTCCTTACGTCAGCCATGCGGGCATCAACGCCACCTTGACGGGCGGCAAGACCCCGGAAACCGTCACGCTCGATGAAGCGGTGGCGCTGATCGACGCGCGCGCCGAATCCGGGGGCGGATCGCGCGCGCGGCGCAAGGCTCCCGCACGGAAAG
>JBBDNZ010000079.1:0-5225 GCA_040877285.1 Xanthobacteraceae bacterium | reverse complement strand
AGGTGACCGAGTTGATGCCGATGAGCGACACGCCGCGCAGGATGAAGGGCGCGACCGTCGCCGGCAGGTCCATGCCGCCGGCCAGCCCGCAGGCGGCGATTGCGCCGTCGTGTTGCGTCATCGACAGCACATTGGCCAGCGTGGTGGAGCCGACGCTGTCGATGCCGGCGGCCCAGCGTTCCTTAGCCAGCGGCTTGACCGGGCCGGTGAGCTCCTTGCGCTCGACGATCTCGGCGGCGCCAAGCCCTTTGAGGTAATCGGCCTCCTGCACGCGGCCGGTGGAGGCGATCACCCGGTAGCCGAGCTTGGCGAGAAGCGCCACCGCGACCGAGCCCACGCCTCCTGCGGCTCCCGTGACAATGACGGGCCCGCGATCGGGCGCGATGCCGTGGCGCTCCAGCGCCATGATGGCGAGCATGGCGGTGTAGCCGGCGGTGCCGATGGCCATGGCGTCGCGCGTGCTCATGCCGGCGGGAAGCGGCACCAGCCATTCGCCTTTGACGCGCGCCTTTTCCGCATAAGCGCCAAGATGGGTTTCGCCCAGGCCCCAGCCGTTGAGAATGACTTTGTCGCCCGCCTTCCACTGCGGATGCGTCGAGCTTTCCACCGTGCCGGCGAGATCGACGCCGGGGATCATGGGAAAGCGGCGCACCACCGGCGCCTTGCCGGTAATGGCAAGGCCATCCTTGTAGTTGACGGTGGACCATTCGACGCGGACGGTGACGTCGCCGTCCATCAGATCCTTTTCGTCGAAATCGGTGAGCGCGACTTTCTGGCCGCTGTCCGTCTTGTCGATGACGATGGCTTTGAACGTGGCCACGGCATTTCCCTTTGTCATCCCGGACGGCGAGCAGCGCGAGCCGATCCGGGACCCAGCCCCTTCGTGTTCGTCCCGGCTCTCGTGCTTCGCGCTTGGCCGGGATGACAACAAAGAGAACTCTGCATCATCTGCTTTAACCCGCAGCCGCCGCCATGCGGGCGACCGGCTTTTCCACGATGGGCAGATTGACCAGCGCGGAAATGACGCCGAGCCCGATCGCCGTCCACCAGACCGCGTCATAGGAGCCGGTGCTCTCGAACAGCACGCCGCCCAGCCAGACGCCGAGGAAGCCGCCCACTTGATGACTGAAGAAAGCGACGCCCGCGAGCATGGTCAGCCAGCGCGTGCCGAACATCACCGCGACCAGGCCGTTGGTCGGCGGCACGGTGGAGAGCCAGAGCAGCCCCATGATGGCGCCAAAAATCACCGCCGACAGCGCGCTCGGCGGCAGGGTAATGAAGGCAAGGATCGCGAGCGAACGGGTCAGATAGATGCCTGAGAGAATATAACGCTTCGGCATTCTGTCACTGAGCCAGCCGGCCGACAGCGAGCCTAAGATGTTGAACAGGCCGATGGCGGCCAGCGTCCAGGCGCCGACCGCCACCGTCAGCCCGCGGTCAACCAGATAAGCCGGCAGGTGGACGGTGATGAAGAAGAGCTGGAAGCCGCAGGTGAAGAAGCCAATCACCAGCAGCACATAGCTGCGATGGCTGAAGGCTTCCGCCAGCGCATGTCACAACGATTGTTGCCGCTCCGCTCCGGGCGCGCGCGCGGTGTCCATGGACGGCGTGGCCAGAGGCAAGGCCAACGGGACCATCAGCAGAACGACAACGGCGAAAACCACGAGCGCCGCCTGCCAGCCGATGCCGTCGAGCAGCCCGGCCGCGAGCGGCGAAAAAAGAAATTGTCCGAACGAGCCTGCCGCCGTCGAGAGGCCAAAGGAGAGCAAGCGCAACTGCGGCGGCATCAGCTTGCCGAAGGCGCCGATCACGATGGTGAAGGACGACCCCGCGAGCCCAAAGCCGATGAGCAGGCCCGCGCTGAGATAGAGCATCCCGGGCGCCGTGCTGTAGGCCATCAGGATCAGGCCGGCGGTGTAGAGCAGCGTGCCGGCGATCAGCACGCGCGCGGCGCCGTAGCGGTCGGCGACGGCGCCGGCGATGGGCTGGGCGGCGCCCCAGAGCAGCATTTGCAGCGCGAGCGCCAGCGCGAAAATGTCGCGTCCCCAGCCATGCGCCAGCGACATCGGCGTCAAGAACAGCCCGAGCGAGGAGCGCGGCCCAAAACCGATGGCCGAGACCAGGCAGCCGCACGCCAGGATGACCAGCGGCGTGCGCCAAGTCATCAATTTATCGGCGGAAAAAGAAAGCGCCATGAAACTCCCGGGCGCGGCCGAAGTGCGCGCGGCCGACCATAGAGCCTGCCGCGCCGCGCCTAAACAATTCTTCCTTAGCAGAAGCTCTGCGGTTCGCTCTTGGCTGACTCGGAAGACAAGGGGTGGCAGAGGAGGGACAAAAATGTTATATATGGATTTGCTCGAATTGAGAAAAACCATCTTACCTGGCGCGGGTGCCGGGTATTTTCGGTCCCAGAATATGCTCATCGAGAGCATAAAGGGGAGGCGCCGATGCCCATCATCGACACACTCGGTCCGCACGCAGGGCCGGCAGGCGCACCCGTTCGCCTCTACGGCAACCGGCAGTTTCCGGTGTTGCCCATGCCCGGCCTGGGATGGAACGACCAAGTGGCGCGCGAGACCGCGCCGCTGTTCGAGCGCGTCAAGAACGTCATTCCTCCGGTCGAATGGCCGTTCTTCGCGCCCTATGTGCGGGCGATCAACGCGCTGAAGAAGGAGCGCAACGCCGTCATCCTGGCGCACAATTATCAGACGCCGGAAATCTACAACTGCATCGCCGACGTGGTCGGCGACTCGCTGCAGCTCGCGCGCGAAGCGGCAAAGACCAATGCCGACGTGATCGTGCAGTGCGGCGTGCACTTCATGGCGGAGACTTCGAAGATCCTCAATCCGGACAAGGTCGTGTTGATTCCCGACGCCAAGGCGGGATGCTCGCTGGCGGAGTCCATCACGGGCGAGGACGTGCGGCTGTTGCGCGAGCGTTTTCCCGGCGTGCCGGTGGTCTCCTACGTCAACACCTCCGCCGAGGTGAAGGCCGAGAGCGACATCTGCTGCACGTCGGCCAATGCCGTGCAGATCGTGGAAAGCCTCGGCGCGGACAAGGTGATCTTCCTGCCCGACCAGTATCTCGCCGCTTACGTCGCCGCGCAGACCAAGGTGAAGATCATCTCCTGGAAAGGCACCTGCATCGTGCACGAGCGCTTCACCGGCGAGGAGCTGCGCCGCAGCCGCGAGCATGACCCGTCCGTGCAGATCATCGCCCATCCGGAATGCCCGCCCGACGTGCTGGCGGAAGCCGATTACACCGGCTCGACCTCCGGCATGATCGACTGGGTGCGCAAGAACAAGCCCAGGCGCGTCGTGATGGTCACCGAATGCTCGATGGCCGACAACGTTTCGGCGGAACTGCCCGAGGTGGAATTCGTCCGCCCGTGCAATCTCTGCCCGCATATGAAGCGCATCACGCTGCCCAAAATCCTCGACAGCCTCGTCTATATGAAAGAAGAGGTCTTGATCGATCCGGCCATTGCGGCGAAGGCGCGGCGCGCAGTCGAGCGCATGGTGAATTTGAAGAGTTGAGTTCTTTCTTCTCCCCGCGCGCGGGGAGAGGTGAAAGGGCCGAATGTCCAACCAAACCGACATCCTCATCATCGGCGGCGGGATGGCCGGGCTGTTCTGCGCGCTGAAACTTAGCCCCCGTCCGGTCATGGTCCTGGCTTCCGCCCCGATCGGCGAAGGCGCCTCCACCGCCTGGGCGCAGGGCGGTATTGCCGCGGCGGTGGCGGAAGGCGATACGCCCGAAGCCCATGCCCGAGACACCATCGCGGCCGGCGCCGGACTGGTGGATGAGGCGGTCGCCCGCGGGATCGCCGAGGAAGCGCCCGAACGCGTGCGCGATCTGCTTAGCTTTGGCGTTCCCTTCGATACGGATTTGCAGGGTCATCTTCAGGTGTCGAAAGAGGCGGCGCATTCGGCGCGGCGCATCGTCCATGTCAAAGGCGACCTAGCCGGTCGCGCCATCATGGCGGCGCTGATCGACGCCGTGCGGAAAACGCCTTCCATCCATCTGCTGGAAAGCTTCTTGGCGGAAGAATTGCTGACGGCGGACGGCGCGGTGACCGGCGTGCGTGCGCGTAATGCGGCGGGTCAATCGCGCGCGATTGCCGCCGGCGCCACCGTGCTGGCTACCGGCGGCATCGGGCATCTCTATGCGGTGACCACAAACCCCGCGGAGGCGCGCGGCATCGGGCTTGCCATCGCGGCGCGCGCGGGCGCGGTGTTGACCGACACTGAATTCGTGCAGTTCCACCCGACCGCGATCGACCTGGGCCGCGATCCGGCCCCGCTTGCCACCGAAGCCCTGCGCGGGGAAGGCGCGATCCTGGTCAACCGCGCCGGCGAGCGCTTCATGCAAAAGCTGCACGCGGACGCCGAGCTGGCGCCGCGCGACATCGTCGCCCGCGGCGTCTTTGCCGAGATCGCGGCCGGGCACGGCGCTTTTCTCGATGCGCGCAAGGCGATCGGCGCCGCGTTTTCCTCGCGATTTCCCACCGTGCATGCGAGCTGCATGGCGGCGGGTATCGATCCCGCGAAACAGCTCATTCCCATAGCGCCCGCCGCGCATTACCACATGGGCGGCGTTGCGGTGGACGCGCGCGGGCGCAGCTCCGTCGCCGGGCTATGGGCGGCGGGCGAAGTCGCCGGCACCGGCGCGCATGGCGCCAACCGGCTGGCGTCAAACTCGTTACTGGAAGCGGTGGTCTATGCCGGGCGCATCGCGCGGGACATCGGCGGGATGGAACAAAGGAAAACCGCCCGCCGCACCGCGAGCAAAGATACCGCCTCGGCGGCATTGCAGGAGGACGACCGCGAATTGCGCGCGCTGATGTCCGCCGACGTGGGCGTCATCCGCGACCAAACAGGCCTTTCCCGCGCGCTCGGCAAAATTCTGCGCATCGAGCGCGCGGCGGGCTGCCCCTCCTTACGCAACATGGCCACCGCCGCGTTGCTGATTGCCGCCCCCGCTTGGCGGCGGCACGAGAGCCGCGGCGCGCATTTCCGCTCCGATTTTCCGCACCCCGACCCGGCGCAGGCGCGGCGGACATTTTTTACGCTGGACGAGACGCGCGCCATTGCCGAACGTGCCGCGGCGGCACCGGCCACTTCTTGAGGACGACCATGCCAAGTTCGCTTTTTTGTCCCGACGCTTTCCTCTCGCCGCTGGCGATCGACGATGCCGTCACCCGCGCGCTGGCCGAGGATTTGGGC
>JBBDNZ010000078.1:0-5234 GCA_040877285.1 Xanthobacteraceae bacterium | reverse complement strand
GGGGCCGTTGCACTGTTGCTGCCGTCCCGATCAGACTGGTCGGTCGCGGCGCGGGGCGCCCCATAGGGCGCCCCGCAGTCATTCCGAGTCCCGCCAAGCCGCCCGCATCCTGGTGGGCGACTGCGTCGCCGAAATGGCGAAGCTGACCGCGGGCTCGGTCGATCTGGTCTTCGCCGATCCGCCCTATAATCTCCAGCTTCAGGGCGACCTGAAGCGGCCGGACGATTCCAAGGTCGACGCGGTCGATGACGACTGGGACAAGTTTTCCAGCTTTGCCGCCTACGACGATCTTACCCGCGCCTGGCTGCTCGCCAGCCGGCGTGTGATGAAGCCTGCCGCTACGCTGTGGGTGATCGGCTCCTATCACAACATCTTCCGTGTCGGCGCGATCCTGCAGGATCTTGGCTTCTGGATTTTGAACGACGTGGTCTGGCGCAAGACCAATCCCATGCCGAATTTCCGCGGCCGCCGTTTCACCAATGCGCATGAGACCCTGATCTGGGCGGCGCGCGAGGCGGGCGCCAAAGGCTATACCTTCAATTACGAGGCGCTGAAGGCGGGCAACGACGGCGTGCAGATGCGCTCCGATTGGACCTTTCCCCTTTGCACCGGAGAGGAGCGGCTGAAGGGCCGCGACGGCAAGAAGCTGCATCCGACGCAGAAGCCGGAAGCGCTGCTCGCGCGTGTAATTCTGTCATCGTCGCGGCCCGACGACCTCGTGCTCGATCCCTTCTCCGGCACCGGCACCACCGGCGCCGTGGCGAAACGGCTCGGCCGCCGCTTCATCGGCATTGAGCGCGACGCCGGTTATGCCAAGGCGGCGGAAATGCGCATCGCCGCGGTGGAGCCCCTGCCGCAAGCGACACTGGCGCCCTTCATGACCGCGCGCGAAGCCCCGCGCGTCGCCTTCGCCACTCTGGTCGAGCGCGGCCTGGTGCGGCCGGGCAAGCATCTCTTCGACGCCAAGCGGCGGCATAAGGCATTGGTGCGCGCCGACGGCGCCATCTGCATCGGCGACAGCGTCGGCTCGATCCATCGCATCGGCGCATTGGCGCAAGGCCTCGACGCCTGCAACGGCTGGACCTTCTGGCACGTCGAGACTGAGAAGGGCCTGACCTCGATCGACGAGTTCAGGACGATCGTGCGAGCGGAGATGGCCGAGACCGCTTGACGTTGCGTTCGAGCGCATGCGCCGCGACCTTGCGCATCACCGTCGGCAAGGCTTCCTCCGCAAGTTCGTCAATCGGCACCCACCTGACTCCGGCGGGCGGGCGCATGTTGCGCGGAACGCCGGCTGCGTAAACTACAAGCTCCAGCGGGAAATGGGTGAAGACGTGGGTGACCGCGCCCGGAAGGCGGCGCCACTTTGCCTTCAAGCGCGGCGCTTGGCGCAGCGCGCTTGCGGCATCGAAATCGTGAGTCCATTCCGTCGTGGGAAATTCCGTCATGCCGCCGAGAAGACCCTTCGCGGGCCGCGAACGCACCAGCACCTTGCCGTCGCCGCGCATGACGAAAAAGGCCGCGCCGCGGCGCAGCCTGCCTTTGGCTTTCGGTTCTTTGACGGGAAAGGCTTCAGGATTCACATGCCGCGCTTTGCATTCGCCGTTCACGGGACAAAGCGCGCAAGCGGGTTTCTTCGGCGTGCAGATGGTCGCGCCGAGGTCCATCAGCGCCTGGGCGAAATCGCCCGCGCGGTCTTGCGGCACGAGCGTTCCGGCCAGGCGACGGATCGCGGGCTTCGCCTTGGGCAGCGGCTCATCGACGGCGAACAGCCGCGCCACGACGCGCTCGATATTGCCGTCCACCGGCACGGCGCGGCGGCCGAAGGCGATGGCGGCGATGGCGGCGGCGGTATAGGCGCCGATGCCGGGCAGCGCGCGCAGATCGTCTTCACCGCAGGGAAATTGCCCGCCGTGATCTTTGACCACGGCCTTGGCGCAGGCATGCAGGTTGCGGGCGCGGGCGTAATAGCCAAGCCCGGCCCAGGCCTTGAGCACGTCCTGCAACGGCGCGGCGGCGAGACTGTGAACGTCGGGCCAGCGTCCGACGAAGCGCGCGTAATAGGGCGCGACGGTCTTCACCGTCGTCTGCTGCAACATGATTTCCGAGAGCCACACCCGGTAAGGGTCGGAGGTCGCGTTGCATGCCGCCCGCCAAGGCAAAATGCGGCGGTGGCGGTCGTACCAAGCGAGCAGAAGGTCAGCGGCCGGCGGTTGCCGTTCCGCACTACCCACAGGCGGCGCGGCGATTTTCTTCTTTCGGCCCAGGTGAACTGCTAGCGTCATGCGGAAGCGATGACAGAGCCGCGCGCCATGAACAAGCCTGCCAAACGAGGCGCCCGCCCCCTTGGGGATTTTCTGGGAGTCTGCCTTTCCGACGCCTTCGCCCGGCAGGGCTTTGCCTCCGCCGAACTGGTGACACGCTGGACGGAGATCGTGGGCGCGGAAATCGCCGCCCATGCCGAGCCGATCAAGGTGCAATGGCCGAAGACCGCGAACGAAGAGACGGCGCAAGCCGCGACTTTAGTGCTGCGGGTGGAGGGGCCGACCGCGGTGGAGATCCAGCACCTGTCCGGCGTGATCGTCGAGCGCGTCAACCGCTTCTTCGGCTGGCAGGCGGTGGGCCGCCTGGCGCTGCGGCAGGCGCCGCTTTCGCGCCGCCATGAGCGGCCGCGGCAGCCGGCCGCGCCCGACCCCGAGACAATGGCGCAAATCGCCGCCACAATGCCCGATGTGGAGGACGAGGGCCTGCGCCAGGCGCTGGCGCGGCTCGGCGCAGCGGTGGGCCGGCCCCCGCGCGCTTAAGTCACCGGTAAACAAAGCCCACGAATTGTTGCTCTATTGTCACAGCCGCATCCGCGTTTACCGGGTAGTTTAACGGCCTGGTAGTTTAACAGCCGTATTTACGTCCGCGGCTGGGGGCGCATGTCATGACAAGATTTTGGGCGGGAGGCATTGCGCTTATTGTTGTGGCCGTTGCCGGCGGTTCCGCCTGGGCGGCGGACATGGCGGTCAAGGCATCGCCCATGACGGCGCCCGCCGCTCATGATTGGAGCGGATTTCGTGTCGGCCTCATCGGAGGCGGCGGCTGGGGCAGCGCGCGGCAAACCGATTCCCTCCCCTTTGACAGCGGCTCATACGACATCGATGGCGGCCTGATCGGCGCGACCTGGAGCCAAAGTTGGCAGAGCGGCCAGCTCGTCTACGGATTTGAGAGCGACATCGTCTATTCGTCGATTGAGGGTTCGACCCCGGGCACGGTCGGCACCTGCGGCGGCGCTCCTCCCAATTGCGCATCGGAGCTGCAGTGGCCCGGTACGACACGCGTACGGCTCGGCTGGGCATGGGATCGTTATATGCCTTTCGTCACCGCCGGCCTGGCCACGGCCACCATCCACGGCGAGGAAGGCACGACGCCGGCCGCCGGAGCGGTCGGTTCAGGCTCCGGGTGGGTGGCCGGCTGGACAGCGGGCGGCGGCATCGAGGCGGCCATCAATGACAAATGGACGGCCAAGATCGACTATCTCTACATGGACTTCGGCAACGAGCATGTCTTCGATGACTTGTTTGCCGGCGCCGTCCTCGCCGAGCACATAGATATGCAGGCCCATGTCGTGCGCGCCGCGGTCACCTACAAGCTGGGTCCTTCGTTGTGGGCGGTGCTCACCGGGGGGCGCTGAGCAAGAAGCCTGGTTTTGCTATTCCGGCTTCGCTCGCGGCTGGCCGAAATTTGCTTGTCTTCCCCGGCCCATTGAGCGCCGCTTCCGCTGCCCCCTAGCGGACTTCGGACGCCATCACTAATTCGACATCATTGCCTCATTAGGCATTACCGTCCGCGGACTGGGCGTGCCGAAGCGCCATTGCCACAATCTGTTTTTCAGGGTAGCGACCTCTTTTGCCCAGGCAAAATCATGGAGTTTGCATTGGACAATTCACGTCGCAATCTGCTGATCGGCGCCGCGGCCGTCGCTGCGGCCGGCGCTATTGGCTATGCCATCTGGACCGGCGGATCCGGAGACGGCGTACACTATTCGCCCGCCGAACTTTTGCAGCCCGGTCCTCTTCCCGACATGGTCTTGGGCTCGGAGACCGCGCCGGTCACCATTATCGAATATGCGTCGCTGACCTGCTCGCATTGCAAGAATTTCGAGGAAACGACATTCCCGGAACTGAAAAAGCGCTACATCGACACCGGAAAGGTCCGCTACATCTTCCGCGAATTCGTGCTCAACGAGGTGGACATGCTGGCCATTGCGCTGGCGCGCTGCGTCGGCAAGGACGCCTACTTCCCCTTCGTCAAGACGTTGTATGAAAAGCAGCAGCAATGGGCGGTGGAAAATCCCGTCGCGCCCTTACTCGCCATCACCAAGCAGGCCGGCTTCACGGAAGAAAAATTCAGGCAGTGCGCCTCGAATCAACCGGTCATCCAGGCCATCGAGGTCCAGCGTCGGCGGGCCGAGGATAAGTTCGGGGTCGACTCTACCCCGACCTTTTTTGTCAACGGCGAGAAAGTCACCGGCGTCATATCGATCAAGGATATGGAAGAGCTCATCAAACCGTATCTTCCGGGCGGATAAGGGTTTTTTCGTTAAAAAAGCCCTCGGCATGGCCCCGCCACGGGCCCCGGCGGGAGTCTTGCGGCACCGATTAGTTCTGAAAACCGCCGCCTGCCAGTTGCCGAGACTCGCGCGGCGATTCATTGTCCCCTCGATGCGGCACCCTCGGCCCTGTCCGGGCACGAGCGTTGGGAGAATTCCCTTTTGGTCGGTGCCTTGTACCCGGTCCTTGCGGCGGACCTTCTGCCCGCCGGGCAGAGACATTGGAAAAGCGCTGGCATGAAGCTTACGCGACTGCGTCTGATCGGTTTCAAATCCTTCGTCGAGCCGACCGACTTTTCGATCGAACCCGGGCTCACCGGGGTCGTCGGGCCGAACGGTTGCGGCAAATCCAACCTGGTCGAAGCGCTGCGCTGGGTAATGGGAGAAGCTTCCCATAAGGCCATGCGCGCGGCCGAAATGGACGACGTGATCTTCTCGGGCTCCAACACCCGCCCGCCGCGCAATACCGCGGAAGTGGCGATCAACCTGGACAATTCCGAGCGCTCGGCGCCGGCCGTCTTCAACGATCAGGACACGCTGGAGGTATCGCGGCGCATCGAGCGCGAGGCCGGCTCGGTCTACCGCGTCAATGGCCGCGAGGTGCGCGCGCGCGACGTGCAATTGCTGTTCGCCGACG
>JBBDNZ010000077.1:0-28159 GCA_040877285.1 Xanthobacteraceae bacterium | reverse complement strand
CCGGCCCCATCATTTTTCCGGAATGACGCTCTGCACGCGCCAGAAATCGGGGAAAAGCTTTATCCAGATCACCGCGACAGCAGCGGCGCCGAGACCACCGACCACTGCTGCGGGTCCAGCGCCGATCAGGGCAGCGACCGTGCCCGCCTCGAACTGGCCGAGGTTAGAGGTGGTGCCGGTGAAGGTGGAATTCACCGCCATCACCCGGCCGAGCATTTCGTTGGGCGTGCGAGTCTGCACCAGCGAATGGCGCACCACGACACTGACCGAATCCGCAGCACCCGTGATAGCAAGCGCAAGCATCGACAGCCAGAGCCACGACGAAAACCCGAAGGCCATAGTTGCCAAGCCATAGACAACAACCGCGCCAATCATGATGCGCCCGGCATGCTTGTTGATCTGGATGTTCGAGAGAAAGAACGACATCAAGAGTGCGCCGACCGCCGGCGAAGAACGCAGCAGGCCGAGACCCGAGGGCCCCGCATCGAGGATGTCGCGCGCGAAGATCGGCAACAGCGCCGTGACCCCTCCGAGCAATACGGCGGCGAGATCGAGCGTGATGGCGCCGAAGATGACCGGCCGGCTGCGGATATAGTGGAAACCGGCAAAGACCGATTCCAGGGTCACGGCCTTCTTCACTTTCGCGGGCCGCTCGATGCGGATTAGGCTAATGAGAATGGCCGCGACCACAAACATTGCAAGGCACACATAATAAACTGCATTCGTTCCAGCGGCGAGCAGGAAGCCGCCGAGCGCAGGTCCGCCGATCACGGCTACCTGCTGCGCCGTGGCGCCGGCGGCAATGGCGCGCGACAGTACCTCCTGGGGCATGATGCTGGGCACGATGGTGTGCAGTGTCGGCCCTTCGAAGGCGCGGCCGGTGCCCACAACAAACACAACGAAATAGATCAACCCAACGCTGAGGTGGCCGGTGTAGCTCGCGCCGATCAGGATCACGGCGCCAACGGCCTTGCTGACGTGACAGATAAAGATCACCAGGCGCCGATCATAGTGGTCGGCAACATGCCCGATGACAAATGTCCCGGCGATCACCGGGATGAACATGATGAGACCGATCACCCCAAGATAGAACGCGCTGTCGGTAAGCTGATAGATTTCCCATTGAATGGCCACCTGGATCATCTGGTAGCCGGTCGTCGAAAGAACCCGCGTCCACCAATAGAGCGCGAATTGCTTATGGCGCAGGAGCGAGAGCTTGGTGGCGGCGGAAACGGCCATATAGGGAATCGGGTTGAGCGGTGGGACGGCTTCCTTACTCCATTCTTCTTGCGCTACCAAGTGCTCGGCATGCACCGGGTGGACCGCAAATGGTCCGCCGCCAGGTGTAAACTACCTACGGTCGAAATCTCCGCCTCAACACCTATATTCCCCCCATGCGCTATGCCGCCGTCATCCTTCCTCTGTTCGCGCTTCTGGCCGCCTCGATCTGGTTTGCCTATGATGTCTGGACGACGGACGACGGCCCGCCAATCCCAGCCATGGGTTACTTCGCCATGGGGCTTGGTATCCTGTTCTCGCTTGCGATCGGAATCGGGTTGATGGCTCTCATATTCTACAGTCACCGCCACGGATACGATGACCGCGCCCAAGGGGGCACGGACGGCGACCGGAATTGAGGGAATGCACGACGCCGACACACCCACGCAGCAGGAACTTCCGCGCATTCTTGTTTTCATCATCGCGCTGGCGTGCGGCCTGTTTCTGGCGCTCGCGGTTCATATCGGGCTGACGGCAAAGAGCACCGGCCTGGCAAGCGCCTTGCGCATGCTCATCCCCACAAGCACGGATTATCTGAGGTCGGCGCTGGCGTGGTGGGCGATCGGCATCGCCGGCTGCCTGGGAAGCTGGGGCACGATCGTGTTCTTGCGTAAAACATCGCCCAGAGGACCGGCGCAACGCCTTATTCGCCTGGTCCTGGGTCTTGCCTTCTTCGGCCTCTTGGCGGCCGCCGGGCACGAGGCATCCGCCGGGCCTGCCGGCCAAGCGGCCGTTACGACGGGTGTGAACCTTGCGGCCATGGGATTGGGAGCCTTTATGGCCTTTTTCGCCGCGCATTTCGCAGCGCGACGCTAGCCGCGCGACGCGGCGGCCCCGCCGGGCCACTCGGCGGGTGCAATGTTTTTCTATTCAGGCGCGGCATGACCCAGCGATCTCACCCGTTCAATCGACCGCCCATGACGCTTCGCTGGATCCCGGCGGCCGCGCTGATGATGTTGGCGCTGCTGTGGCCGGCGCTGTGGAACGGCTTTCCCATCGTTTTTCACGACACCGGCGGCTACCTCGATTCCTACATGACCGGGCTGTTGGCCAATGGCCGCTCCGCCATCTACGGCCTTTTTCTCCGGCTCGGCCTTGCGAGCAGCTTTTGGGTCAATGTCGTGTTCCAGAGCGCCGTCGTCGTTTGGCTGCTGGTTCTGACCCTGCGCGTGCATGGCTTTGGCGGGCGGCCGTGGCTTGCGGCGACCGTCACGCTTGGGCTTGGGACGCTCACCTCGCTGCCCTGGTACGCGGCGCAACTGATGCCGGATGTTTGGCTGCCGGCGGGCATGCTGGCGCTTTATCTTCTCGCCTTTCGCGGGAAGGAATTGCGCCAATGGGAAAAATTTGCGCTCGGCGCCGTTCCCGCTTTCGCCGCCGCGGGACATATGGCCACGCTGGCTCTTTTGGTGGGCCTGCTCATCCCTTTGGCGCTCTGGCGCGTGGCTGCCCCGCGCCTGCATTGGCCGTGCCCGGCCGTGGCCGCGCCGGCGCTTGCGGTCATTGCCGGCGTCTTGCTGATCCTTTTCGGCAATCTCGCCATCACCGGCCATTTCACTTTCATTCCCGGCGGGCCTAACTTTCTGTTCGGGCGCCTGATCCAGACCGGCATCGCCGCGCGTTACCTCGCCGATCATTGCCCCGATCCATCGCTGCGCGTCTGCGCCTACCGCGACGAACTGCCGGCCGACGGCGACTATTGGCTGTGGAACGCGGGAAGTCCGCTGTGGAAGATGGGTGGCGGCTGGGAGGGATTCGAGGACGAGGCGCGGCGCATCGTCCTCGACAGCCTCCGCAAATATCCCGGACTGCATCTGCGCGCCGCAGCGGAAGGCACATCGTCACAATTGGTCATGGTCAAGTCCGGCGATTACCTGTCGCCCTGGACCTGGCATACCCGCTTTATTTTGGAGAAATACGCCCCCGCCGCTTATCCGGACTTCCTCGCGGCACGGCAGCAGCAGGCCGAGATCGATTTCTCCTGGGTCAATGCCATTCACGTGCCGGTGGCGCTCGGCGCCATGGCGGGCCTGCCGGCCGTTGTGCTGCTGGCGGGGCGGCGGCGAATACCGCGTACCCATGCCGCTCTTGCACTCATGCTTCTCGTCGCGCTGCTCGGCAACGCCGTGGTCTGCGGCGTGCTGTCGAACCCCCATGACCGTTATCAGAGCCGGCTCGTTGCTCTGGCGCCGCTGGCGCTGGTCATCGCGGCGCTGGGCTGGCGGCGGATTTCAAAGATGGCGGCGTGAAAAATTTAGGCGCCGGGCGCTGGCGGTTACGCCACGCCGAGTTTTTTCTGCAGGCTGGTGGAAGACGTGGTGTATTGGAAGACGAGCTTCTTGTCCGGATAGACGTAAGCGTGCGCCCGTTGCGCCATCAGCGCCGCCTCATGGAAGCCCGAGAGGATGAGCTTTAGCTTGCCCGGATAGGCGTTGATGTCGCCGATGGCGAAGATGCCGGGCACGCTGGTTTCGAATTTTTCCGTGTCCACCGGGATCAACTCGTCATCGTTGAGCGCGATGCCCCAATTCGCCACGGGGCCGAGCTTCATGGTCAGCCCGAAGAAGGGCAGCACGGCGTCGCAGGCGAGCGAAGAAATCTCGCCGTTGTCGCGCTTGATTTTAGCCGCCCTCACCTGCCCCTTCTCGCCTTCCAGCGCCATCACCTGGCCGATCAGCAAATCGATTTTTCCGGCATCGGCCAGCGCGCGCATCTTGTTGACGCTGTCGGGCGCCGCGCGGAAGGCGTCGCGCCGGTGCAAGAGCGTCACGTGCGCCGCCACCGGCGCGAGATTGAGCGTCCAGTCGAGCGCGCTGTCGCCGCCGCCGATAATCAGTATCTTCTTGCCGCGGAATTTTTCCATCTGCCGCACGGCGTAAAAGACCGATTTGTCCTCATAGGCTTCGATGCCGGCAATCGGCGGCCGCTTGGGCTGGAACGAGCCGCCGCCCGCGGCGATGACCACGACTTTGCATTCGAAGATTTTGCCGGCGTCGGTTTTTACCTGGAATATCGGATTACCGATGCGCTCGACCGACTCCACCATTTCCTTCAGATGAAAGACCGGCTGGAATGGCTTGATCTGCGCCATCAACGCATCGACCAGTCCTTGGCCGGTAATGTAAGGCACCGCCGGGATGTCGTAGATCGGCTTTTCGGGATAAAGCTCGGCGCATTGGCCGCCCGGCTTATCGAGAATGTCGATGAGATGCGCCTTCATGTCGAGCAAGCCGAGCTCGAACACCGCGAACAGCCCAATCGGGCCAGCGCCGATGATGACTACATCAGTTTTGATTGGCTCGGTCATGCTCTTGATCTGCCATTGCCGGAAGCGACCCAGCAATCTCGATTGATTGGCAAGAACAATGCGTACCTAAGCGAGATGGCCGGGACAAGGGCCCGCAAAGCGATCGGAAGCTATGCTTGCCGCTCCGGCGTGCTCACCACCAACCCGTCGAGTGCCGCGGTTACCTTGATCTGGCAGGACAGGCGCGAGTTCGGCCGCACGTCGAAGGCAAAATCGAGCATATCCTCCTCCATGGGTGACGGCTCGCCGGTGGCTTCCCGCCAGGTTTCGTCCACGTAGACGTGGCAGGTGGAGCAAGAACAGGCGCCGCCGCATTCCGCCTCGATTCCGGGGATGGCGTTCTTGATCGCCGTCTCCATCACGGTGGAGCCGATTTCGCCTTCCACCGTGCGCGCGGTGCCGTTGGAATCGATATAGGTGATCTTGGTCATGGGAAGGCGGGGTCGGATTTAAGCTGCAAGCCGCCCCGTATAAAGGCAGGCGAGCGCCCGCACCAGCGCTTGGCCGGCGGAACTTGCCCGCTTAATTCATGAAACCTAATGCGCGCGCAGAAGCTCGGCGATGGCGAACTTGGCTTCGTCAACCGCCTGGGCGAGAAGATCGACGGCGGCGGCCACATTGGCGGCTTCGCCGGCGGCGGCGGCAAATTCCACCGCTTCGGCCGCACGCGCCACGCGCCAGGCGCCGATGCCGAGCGAAGACCCTTTCAAGGTATGCGCGAAGGCTCCCGCGGCGGCCTGGGGGGATTGGCGCATCCGGCCAAGAAGCATGCCAGCCTGACGATCGAAGAGTTCGAGAACTTCGCGTTCCAGGCTGCGCTCGCCCAGCGTCATGCGGCTGAGATGAGCGAGGTCAATGACCTGCTCGACCGGCGCCAGCGGCGGCGCATCGACTTGCTCGACATATTTGGCCGAAAGCTCAATCATTGCAGCCTCCAAGGGCTCTTCGTCCCCTTAGGCCTGGAGTGTGCCCGGGAGACGGCGAAAACCGGGTAAATTGCGGGCCGCGATGGCGGCGTCTGCCCCAGCAAACCACGCTCTTGGTTAACGAATTATTAGCTGCGGCCGGCCGGCCGAGCCGGCGGTAGCGGCGATCGCACCCCCCGGGCATGGGCCCGCGCCATATCCCCAGGAACTTGGACGCGCCGACGGCCGGCCGCAGGACGGCCGTATTGTTGGCGGCATCCTTGCACCCTGGAACCGCCAAGCCGTGGGACCTGGCGCTCATCTTTGCTAATATTAAGGATGATTAAAGAGACCTTTACGGGCCAGTTTCCTTTGGTCTGCCAAGCCGATAGGATGGTTTTGGGGCGAAAATTATTTCCAACGACACCCGCCTGCCCGAGGGGATAGCGCGCTCGCGGCATGGTCTGGCCATTTGCCGGGCCGCTGTCCTGTTCCAGCGTAATAGACGAGGCGACAACCGACATGGCCCACAACCCCAAGAAGATGAAGGATCCGGCGCAAGCGGCTCTGGAGGCCATCCAGGAAGCCTTGGACGTGCGTAACGACGGGAGCGCTTCAAGCGGGCATTCGGCGTCGCCCGGCAGCGCCGATGCACCCGATGCAATGTCGGACGCCCCCGACCGCCCTCGCACCGCGGCGGGCACCGACGACGAAGACCTTTTTCTCGACAAGCCAGCCTCCGTCCGCCGCGCCGCCAACGACGACCGCCAGTCAATCGGACAAATTCTTCAGGCCATGCAGCGGCGCCCCTCGCGCATGTCCTATGGCGTCGCCACCCTGTTTGCCGCCGCCTGGCTGACCGCCGGCGGCGGCCTCGCTTGGACCTACCTGCCGGAACTCGATGCTCTGTTTGCGCAGGGCCGCGCCGCGGTCCCCGCTTTGCTCGGACTCGGCGCCCTCTTCGTGGCGCCGATCGTTTTCTTCTATGGGCTGGCCCACATGGTCTGGCGGTCACAGGAACTGCGGCTGATCGCCCAGTCGATGGCGGAGGTCGCCGTGCGGCTCTCCGAACCCGAAGCAATCACGCATGACTCGATCGTGTCGGTCGGTCAGGCGATTCGCCGCGAGGTCACCGCGATGGGTGACGGTGTCGAGCGCGCACTGGCACGCGCAGCCGAACTGGAATCGCTGGTGCACAACGAAGTGTCGGCATTGGAGCGCGCCTATAACGACAACGAGATTCGCATCCGCGCCTTGCTTAACGAGCTCGCCAGCCAGCGCGACACTATGATGAGTCAAGCTGAACAAGTGCGCAACGCGATCACAAGCGTGCATCTCGACCTCAGCCATGACATCAGCGCCGTGAGCGATCTCGTTGCGGACCGAGTGGGCGACACGGCGCAGCGCATCACCCATACGCTCGCCGAAAAGGGTGAGCATATCACGCTGGCGCTCGGACGTGCCGGCGACAGCATGATCTCCGAGCTCGCGAATCGCGGCGGCGATCTGCTGGAGCGGCTGGAACAAACCAGCGATCAGACTACACGCGCTATTGCCGACGCCGGCGAGCGGATGACGGCAAACCTGAATTTCAAGACCGACCACATCCATCAGGAATTTGCCGGACTGGCGGCAAGTCTGACGCAGATGGTGTCATCGCAAATGGCCGGTGTCGCCCGCGACTTCGAACGGCGTTCGGCGTCGATGGTCGACACGATGAGCGATCGCACACAGGAAATGGCGAATGCCATCATCGATAATAGCGCGCGCATTGCCGACACGCTCACCAGCCGCGTCGAAGAGGTCAATAGCTCGCTGAAGGCTACCGGCGACTCGCTGGTGCTCGATCTCGGCATGCGCGGCGGAGATATTGTGGCAAACCTGGAGCAAACGGGCGCGCGCATCTCCGATACGCTGGCGTCACGCAGCGCCAAAGTCACGGAGACATTCCGCAACAGCGCCGAAAATCTCGCGCACATGATCGACGACAAGGGCGAGGCGGTAAAGGACATGCTCTCAGCCCGGCTTGCGGCCTTCGAAGAAATGTTCACGCATGACGGGGCGGAGCTCGGTGAGAAAATCTCACGCGAGAGCGCGACGCTGGGCAATCTTATCACCCGCAATCTTTCGGAATTCGACCGCACGGTGAAGACCTACGGCGGCGAACTGGTGGATCGGCTCGGCGCGCGCACCGAGGAAGTCACCGAAGCGATGCGGACTTATGTCGACGGCTTCGATAGCCGCGTCAGTGTCAAGACGGAAGAGATAAGCGGCGCGCTCGACCAAAGGCTGCTGCGCTTCCAGGAGACGCTCGACGGCCGCACGCAGACGCTCAACGACGCGCTTAATGCTCGCGTCATGAGCATCGCCGCGACGCTGGCTGAGGGTGGCAAGGACGTGGTCGCGGCTCTCGACAAGCGTATCGGCGAAGCAACCGACACCATCAGCAGCCGCAGCACCGAATTGGCGGAGACGCTGAGCGCCAAGATCGCGGATATCGACCAGACACTTGGCACGCGCGCGCTTGACGTCGCCAACAATCTTGACGGCCGCATCGGCCGCATTGAAGAGCTGAACGAAGCGATCAAGACTCATTCCAGCGATGCTGAGCGAAAGTTGACGGAACTTTCTTTGAATGTGGAGCGCACTCTGATCGGCGTCAGCGAACAGGTGACACGCAGCTTCACCGGCAAGGCCGAAGAGATCGCGGCCACCGTCAGCAAGCGCGCCGCCGAAATGAGCGGCATCCTCAGCCAGAGCAGCAGCGGCTTGCTTGCGGCCCTGACCGAAAAGCGAGAGGAATTCGCCGTCGAGGTTGGACGCGCCACCGAACAGGCCGTGAAGGAAATCGACGCCAGGGGCTTCACCTTTACCCGGGCGATGGTGGACAGCAGCGGTGAAATCGCCCGCGGCATCAACGAAGCCAGCGAAGCCGCCACGACGGCGGTTTCCCGCACATTGCAGGAGCTGCAGACGGCGACGCACACGGCGGTCGAACAGTCCAAGCAGACCGCGGCCGCGGCCGTTTCCGAGATGCAGGAAACGCACGGGATGCTGCGCAGCGACACGACGGCGCTGTTCGAGCGCCTGCGAGAGGCCAATATCCTGCTGCAGGAAGTATTGAGCGGCGCCCATGAGAACATGGCATCGCTCGAAGGCACGATGATGAGTCGCGTCTCTGAATTCGTCGCCACGATGAACGAGTTGATGGAGCGAAGCGGCGCCGCCGGCATCAAGGCGGAAGAGCATATCGGCAAATTCCACCATGCGACGGCGCAGGTGCTGAGCGATCTGGCGCAGCTCGCCGTCCAGTTTGAAGCGCACGGCCGCGGTCTCGCGGAAGCCGTCGATCTGATCGACCGCAGCAACCGGCGGACCGATGATGCGCTGAGCGACCGGCGCGTCGCCCTCGACTCACTGGTCTCCACTCTCGACATCCGCACCGAGGATCTGGAGCAGCGGCTGAAGCGCTTCACCGGCCTGCTCGACGAGTCGCTGGACACGGCCGCAAGCCGCGCCCGCGAAATCGCGCGGATCGTGTCCGACGCAAGCACCGGCGGAGCCCAGGCGATTACCGAGCAGTTCGATCTGGTGCGCGAAACCGCCGAGGAGGAGCGCAAACGCACCGCCGAGGCCATGCGCGGCATCTACGAGGACGCGCGCGGCGACACCAACGCCGTGTTTCGCCAGGCCACCGAGCGCTTCACCGAGGTCATTCACGGCATGAAGCAGATGGCGGCGGAAATGCAGCGCGAGCTTGAGGCTACGCGTAGCGAGCTGCGCCGCGGCATCCTTGAACTGCCGCAGGAAACAGCCGAGAGCGCCGCGCAGATGCGCCGCGTGATCGTCGATCAGATCGAGGCGCTGGCCGAACTCAATCGCATCGCCGCCCGCCACGGCCGCGGTCTCGACGCCGCCGAGCCTGTCCGCCGCGGCGCGCGCGACGAAGGCATGCTCGCCAACATCAGCGGGCGCATCGAAACGGGCCGCAACAGCCCGCGCGGCGAAAGCCCCGGCAAGCCGCGCCGGACGGAGGCGCCAACGTCCAGCCCTGCCGGCAATGGCCGCGGTGGCTGGCTCAGCGAACTGTTGCAGCGCGCCTCCCGCGACGAAAGCGACGACGTGCCTGAATCCTCGAGGGGAACAGCCGAAGACGAAGAGCGCACGGCGCGACACAGCATCGAGTCTCTCGATTCGCTGTCCGTCGATATCGCCCGCATGATCGACCACGATGCCGCTTCCGAGCTGTGGGATCGATACAAACGCGGCGAGCGCAATGTTTTCACGCGCCGGCTCTACACGCTGCAAGGACAAACGGCGTTTGACGAAATCCGCAAGAGATACCGCGCCGATCGGGAGTTCAAACAGACCGTTGACCGCTATATCGCCGAGTTCGAGCGCCTGCTCGACGAGGTTTCGCGCGACGACCGCGGCCAGGTGGTGGCGCGCACCTACCTCACTTCGGAAACCGGAAAGGTCTACACGATGCTCGCCCACGCCGCGGGACGCTTCGAGTAGGCATCCCCTTCCCAGAGCGAAAGAGCCCGTGCGGGCGGGGCGCATCGGTTGCTTGCCCCTCGCCTATCTATCGGCGGCTCAAATAATCTTGGTCGCCCACAATACCAAGTCGGTGGCGACCTGGGCGAAGGCCGCGTCGAGGGCGGCGACGGCGGCGGAACCTTGCGTGGCGCTCGCCGGAACCGCCGCATGGAAAATGCGTGCGGCAACGATACGGCCGGAGCGGTCGCCCACGATCTTGGCGGCGATCTCCACTTCCGCCGCCGGACCGGCAGGCACCGAAATCTCGAAGGCACGAATTTCGAGCACGAGTTCGTAGTCGCCGGCAAGACCTTCGCCGGTGTGACCGACGGCGCGCAGGCGGCTCGCATTTTCGAATGCCTGCACGATCCGCACCTGCACGATCCGAGGCAGACGGTCGCTCCACTGGGCATCCGCCAGCGCGGCGATCTCCCCCACACCCGGGCGCACGAGGATCTTGTCGCTGTCGAGCGGGCCGAGCGCGGTCGCCACCGGGATGAGAAGTTGCCCGCGCGGCGCGCGACCGGAGCGAGGGAAGTCCTTTGGGGCGGTTAAATCATAAGTAGGCGGAGGAGGCTTCGAACCGACGCCGAGACCAGCGCAGCCCCCGACGAAGAGCGCCGTTGCGGCCACGATCATGGCACGCCCGCGTAGGGAATTACGCCCCGGCACCTGCACACAGCCCCCTTCGCCCGGCCCCAGCCGGCCGGCAACATCAATCAGCGGCCATTGTAGGCCGGAATGGAATTTCCGCTACCGCCGAATAATAGCCGCGAGGGATTGCTATCTATATTCTTGACGGCACGATCAATTTCCGAAAGCGTTCGCCGTCCTTCGGCGGAGAACGCCTCGATCTCGCGCGCTCCGGTGGCCGAGAAACGATTGATGCCGGCGGCAACTTCCGCGACGTGCTTATCCATATTGTCGGCAAGCCGACGGACGGCCCGCGCCGCCTCCTGGATGTCGCCCTTGCCTTCCGGCCCGCCGCTGAGATTTTCCAATCCGGCGAGAATATTGTCGATACGCTCGGTATTGCGCGCCAGCGTGGCGGAAACCTCCTCGATGTTCTTGAAGGTCTTGTTGAGCGTGCCGTCCTCGGCCAACAATTCGTCGATCCGGCGCATGACGTCCCGTGCCGCCTGTGTCACGTCCTGCGTCGCGCCGGGATCGGCAATCAGCATGGGCGGCCGGCCGTTGGCGGACACCGGCGCCGGCGCGGAAGCGGAGCCGCCGATGAGCGCCACGGAGGCGATTCCCGTCAGTCCCTGAAAGTCCAGCCCAACCCTGGTGTCGGCGCGCACGGGTGTCTTTTGGTCGATGTCAATCGTCGCCAGGACCTCACGAGGGTCCTCCGGATTCAAAGCAAGCCCGGAGACCTCGCCCACGCGAATGCCGTTGAACAGCACCGCCGACCCCGGCCGCAATCCGGACGTCGATCCATCGAAGCGCACAATATAGGCCGCGCGCTGCGCGGTCCCGCCAATGTTGTGAAACCAGAAGACGAAAGCAAACGTGGCGAAGACGATCGATACCGCGAATAGTCCAATGAGGGCGTAGTTGGCCTTGGTTTCCATGAACGAGACTCCGTCCTTAGCCCGCGGCCATCCGGGCTCTCTTGCCGCGGAAATAGGCTTTCAGCCACGGATGCTCCGAGGCCAGCATAGCGCTCATCGGCCCCGCCAGGATCATTTTTCCGTCTGCAAGCACGGCAATCCGATCGCACACGGTATGCAGGCTGTCCAGGTCATGGGTTACCATGAAAACGGTCAGGCCTAAAGTTCGTTGCAGGGTCTTGATCAGCTCGTCGAAATCCCCGGCGCCGATCGGATCCAGGCCCGATGTGGGCTCGTCAAGGAAAACGACTTCCGGGTCGAGCGCCAGCGCCCGGGCAAGCGCCACGCGCTTGATCATGCCGCCGGACAATTCCGAGGGAAACTTTTCCTGTACGTCCGCCGAGAGCCCGACCATTTCAAGCTTGGCGGCCGCCATTTCGTCTTGCAGTTGTTCCGAAACATCGAGAAATTCCCGGATGGGGAATTGAATATTTTGCCTTACCGTAAGCGAGGAGAACAACGCGCCGTGCTGGAACAGGATTCCCCATCGCCGTTCCATCATCAGCAGATCCTCTTCGCTCATGGTGTCGACGTCGACGCCGAAAATATCGATCTTGCCCGACCGCTTCGGCAGCAGACCGATGATGGTTCGCATCAGCACCGATTTGCCGGAGCCGGAACCGCCGACGAGACCCAAAATCTCCCCGCGATAGACCTCCAGATCGAGGTGATCGAGAACAAGCTTGTCGCCAAAGCCGACGGCAAGATCGCGAACCCGGATCACCACCTCCTTTGTATCCTTCGCCATCGTTCTCACATTCCGATCGAGGCGAAGAAGATGGCAAACAACCCGTCAAGCACGATGACGAGAAAAATGGAAATGACCACCGACGCCGTCGTGTGGGCGCCAAGCGATTCCGCGCTGCCCCGAACCTCCATGCCCTCGACGGCGGCGACGATGCCGATAATGAGGGCCATGATCGGCGCCTTGATCATGCCCACCGCGAAGGTCTCCATAGAGATTGCCTCCCGCAGGCGCGACAAGAACACGTTGGGATCGATGCCGCCGTAGAGCCAGCACACCAGGCCGCCGCCGTAGAGCGCCGCCATGGAGCCGAGAAACGTGAGCATGGGAACCGAAACGACCAGCGCCAGGATGCGCGGCAGGATCAGCACTTCAACCGGATCGAAGCCCATCGTCCGCAGCGCATCTACTTCCTCACGCATTTTCATCGAGCCGAGCTCGGCGGTATAGGCGCTGCCCGAGCGGCCCGCCACCATGATGCAGACGATGAGAACGCCCAGTTCGCGCAAAACCAGGATGCCGATCATATCGACGACGTAGATGTCGGCGCCGAATTTGCGGAAATGGAAGATGCCCTGCTGCGCGAGGATGGCGCCGATCAAAAATGTGATGAGCAGTATGATCGGCACGCCATTCCAGCCGACGCGATCGATATGCGCCACGAGCGACGTCAATCGGAACCTTGCCGGATGCATGATGGAGCGCGCGGCGGCGGTCGTCACCGCGCCGATCATCTGCAAGATCAACATGGTCACGCGACCCATGTTGGCGAGCGTGCGGCCGATTCTTTCCAAGCCTTCGATCAAGGCATTTTCCCGCGGCCGCGACGGCGGCGGTTTCAAATTGACGCCGTGGATCTCCTGGATGAGGCCGCGATAGTCGTCGGGCAAGCCGACGACCCGGGTTTCGATGCCGCGCGCATTCCAGCCGCGCGCCAGCCGCTCGATCAGCCAGGCCCCGAAGGTATCGAGGCGCTTGACGCCGGCGACATCGATGTCCACGGCGCGTACCGGTTGGCTGCTCCTGGCCTGCGCCTCGACCAGCGGTTCAAGTTCGTGGGCGTGAATGGCGGTCCACGCCCCTTCGGCGGTGAGCACCAGGCGCTCGCCGTCGCGCTTGCTGGTGAGTGTGGCCGCGCCGTTCAAGAGTCCGCCTTGTTCATGTGCCTGGGCAATGGGTGCGCAGTGCGCGCTTGAGTCAAACCACCGGTTTCCATCATATACTTCAATCATCGGTCACTGCGCCTGTCGAGGGCGCGCCACCCGCGCCCTAAAGCGGGCGTCAATTCCGACGGCCTTGCAGGATTCCATGCCCATCGGCCTTACCGTCCACATTGAACGCTGGCCGATCGCTGGAACCTTTGTCATCAGCCGCGGGGCCAAAACCGAAGCGGTGGTCGTCGTTGCCGAACTGGCCGACGGGGACGTGAAGGGCCGCGGGGAATGCGTGCCCTATGCGCGCTTTGGCGAAAGCGTCGAGGACGTTGCCGCCGTGATCGAGACCATGCGCGATCCTGTGGCCCGAGGGCTCGATCGCGCCGGCCTGCAACGGGCCTTGCCGAAGGGGCCCGCGCGCAATGCGCTCGATTGCGCCTTCTGGGATTTGGAGGCCAAGCGCACCGGCAAGCGGGTCTACGAATTGGCGGGCCTTCCCCCGCCCCGGCCCGTCACCACCGCATTCACGATTTCTCTCGGCACGGCGGAGAATATGGCGGCGGCGGCGGAAAGGGTTGCCGGGCGCGCCTTGCTCAAGGTCAAGCTCGGAGGCGATGGGGATCCGGCGCGGATCGCCGCCGTGCGCCGCGCGGCGCCACGGACTGAGCTCATTGTCGATGCCAATGAGGGCTGGACCGCGCAAAATCTCGCGGAAAATCTCGCGGCCTGCGCCGACGCCGGGGTCACGCTGGTGGAGCAGCCGCTGCCTGCGGGCAAGGACACCATTCTCGCAAAGATGACGCGGCCGATCCCGGTCTGCGCCGACGAAAGCGTGCACGATCGCGCCTCTCTCGCCGCGCTCGCCGGCAAATATGACGCTATCAACATCAAGCTCGACAAGACCGGCGGACTGACCGAGGCGCTGGCACTCGCCGAGCAAGCCGGGCGGGCCGGGCTCATGCTGATGGTGGGGAGCATGGTCTCGACCTCGCTGGCGACGGCCCCCGCAACATTGGTGGCGCAAAGGGCGCGCGTCGTCGATCTCGACGGGCCGCTGCTGCTGGCGAAGGACCGGCCCCACGGCCTGCGCTACCGGGACAGCCTCGTCTACCCCCCGGAACCTAGGCTCTGGGGCTAGCGCGCCAGGCGCGAAACGCAAACAGGCTGCCGGCGGCGGCCATGAGCGCCATTCCGGCATAGGCCCGGGCGCCGAAGGCTCCATAGAGCAGGCCGGACAGACCCATGCTCAGCGCCATCACCGCGCCCAGCACGACGGCAAGATTGCCCTGGGCGGTGGCGGAAAGGCCGGGCGGCGCGGTGCGGGCCACGAATAAGACGGCGCCGAGATGCGTTGCGCCAAAGGACAAGCCATGCAGGCATTGCAGGATCGGCAGAGCGGCCGCGGGCGGGCCAAGCGCCATCGCCGTCCAGCGAAGCACCGCGCCCAGGCCGCCGGCCAGAAGCAATGCCGTGGCGCTCAAGGCGGGCGGCAGGCGGCCCGACAAGGCGAAAAGGGTGATTTCGGCAATGACGCCGACCGCCCATAGCGCCCCGACCGTGGGACCGCCCAGCCCTGCCGTGGTCCAATCCAGCGAGGAAAAGCCGTAATAGACCGCGTGGCTTGCCTGGATCAGCCCCGCCGCCGCAGCCACAGCGGCAAAACCAGGCGTGCGCAAGAATCCCCGGTAGGCCGGCTCGGACGGCCGATCGGCCGGCGGCGCCCCGGGGTGCAGGGGCACAAGCCCAACCGCAGCCACCGCGGAAGCGGCCATTGCCGCCACGATCAGCCAGATGAGGTTGCGCACCGCAATCGAATCAATGATCCATCCTGCCCCAAGGCTGCCAACGATGAATGCGGCGGAGCCCCACAACCGTACCGGGCCATAGGCACGCCCAACGTGGGCAAGGCCCCTGAGCGCGTAGGCCTCGGCCAGCGGCATGATGGGCGTAAAGGCCACCGAGGCGAGGCTAAAGACTATGAGGATTGCCATGCCGCCATCGGCAAACCCCACAGCCAGGTTTCCAGCGGCGGCGGCGACGGTGGCGGCAACAATGGCGCCCCGCAGCGCTTGGCGGCGGTCGGCAATGCGCGTGGCAACGGGAATGGCAAAGATGCGGACGACCATCGGCGCGGCGAGCACCAAGCCGATCATTTGCGCATCGAGGCCCTTGGCCTCGAGCCAAAGAGGAAAAAACGGCAGCTGGATGCCGATAGCGACGAATAGGGCGCAATAGAAAAGGGCCAGCGCGCGCACGAAACCGGACGCGATTTTCTGGGGATCGTGGAGCATTTTGCCGATTGCGCGTTCGGGGCCCGGGCAATGACTGGTAAACTTAAGGCCGCGGTTAGAACATGTCAGAAGATAACCTCGCCCACAAAGCCCCACCGCCTCCTTCACCGCAGCAGGCGGAATACGATTCGATTTACACCGCAATGATGGAAATGGCGCGAGGCCGGCGTTTCGGCAGCGAAAATGCCCGCAGCGAGCCGCCGAAGGAAGCCGATTCCGAACCCAGCGCCGGCCGGCACACGGAAGCGGACGCGCGCGCTGCCGAATCCTTGGACCTGTTCTTGTTCGACGTTGCCGACATGGCACAGGCGATCACGCGGATGAAGGCGGAGATTGCGGCCATCAAGCCACCGCCGGAGCAACGCGCCGAAATCGGCGAGGCCGCGGGAGAACTCGACTCCATCGTGCACACGACTGAAAACGCTACTTCCCATATCCTCACCGCCGCCGAACGGTTACAGGAAATCGCCTGGACGCTGCGCGAGAAGGGAATAGACGAAAATCTTTGCGACCAGCTCGATGCGCAGGCGACGGAAATCTACACCGCCTGCTCGTTCCAGGATTTGACCGGCCAACGCACCCGAAAGGTGATCCAGGTGCTGCGCTACCTGGAATATCGCATCAACGCCATGATATCGATCTGGAGCAAGAATGCGCAGCCTTCTTCCGAGAATTGGGGCATCCCGGCGCTTGCGGACATTTCACCGCTATCGTCGGACAGCCTCGATCAAGCCGACGTCGACGTCATGATGCAGCCGTCCGCTCCGCCCAAAGAAGAAATCCGAGAGCATCATCCAATGGAATGGGGGGAAGCGCCGCTGGCGCAGCCGGCGGAGGAACCGCCGGGAGAACAGCCGGCGGATTGCGCGACGGCCACCCGGGAAGAACCGCAGGCGGAGGCGCCGGCGGCCTTCGAGCAGGAACCGCGGGAAGGCCGGCAGGACGCCACGCTGGAAGATATCGAGCGAGTCATGATGGCGCTCGATCCGTTCTTGGTGGTCCGCCCGGACGCCGTGAGCGGAGAGCCGCCGGACGCGCCAAAGGCAGCCGCCGAGGCCGCGCCTGCAAGCTCTTTTGCGGAACAGCAGCCGGAGTTATCGACGGCGGCGGCCGTTTTAAAGGAGGAAGCCACCATCGCCATCGCCAGCCGCAACGAAGCAGGGGCGCCTGCGCGGAACATTGCCGAGCCGCCAACGGAGCCGGTGAAAGCGGAGAATACGCCGCACACCGAGAGCGAAGCGGCACCGCGAGAGCCCGTCGCCGAGTTTGGAATGAGCGCGCGCGCGACAGCAGTCTTGTTGCAAGTGCAGGCGGCCGCCGCGAGGCCCACAGCCGAGGACGCCTGGTCGGTCTTGGAACGTCTGGCGCTGAATTTATTGCCGCCTCAACCGGACACGGCAGCTGCGCGGCCGCAAACAGAAGCCTATGCTGCCATGCCCCCCGCGGATCTGGACTTCGGCCAAGCGCCGGCCAATTTGGCCGACGACGGCATCGGCACCCCAAACGCGGCCATCTCTCCCGAGCCGGAATCGCCTTCCAAACCGGCCGCCGCGCTCGAGGCGGAAGCCGACGACTTTTTGTTCGCGCCCGAGCAAGCGGCACCGGAGGCCGGCCCGGCGGATTTCCTGCTGGAACCGAAACCGGCGCCGTCCGCGCAAGTGCTTCCGGCGATCCAGTTGCAGGGCGCCGGCACCTCCGAGCCTTCCCGCACTGCAACGCCAGCGCGTCCCGCACCGGCGCCCTTCGCTGCACGGCCGGCCGCAAAGCCCGCGGCGCACACGGGTTACGATCCGCTGGCGCCGTTGCGCGCGCTGAGCGACGAAGAAAAGGTCGCGCTTTTCAGCTAGCGCGGTTCACGCGATCATTTCACAGGACATTTCCGGGTCGATATTGCCGCCCGAGAGCATCGCCATCAGCCGCTTGAAAGGACGTCAGGCGGAGCGCGCGACGGGCCCGGCATCCACCCGACGAAAACGCACCAAGGTGTAAAGGCCGAAAGGCCGGATGGGACGGCGTTCGACGATGTGCGCGCGATCATGATGGCGCGCCCACTCCGCCAGCCGCGCGAAAGGAAACTCGGGGCGCAGACCGAGCGGCCGCGCATGCCGGGCCGCCCAGCGCTCCATCGCCGCCGTCAGCCCGCGCTCCGAATAAAGATGGTTGACCAGAATAATCTCGCCACCCGGCCTCACCACCCGGGCGCATTCGGAAAGCACCCGCTCGGGATCGGCCACCAGCGTGATGACGAACTGCGCGACCACGCAATCGAACGATTCGTCCGGGAAGGAGAGATTATGAGCGTCCATGACCGCGACGCTCTTGACCTGCGGATAGCGGCCGCTGGCAAGCCGCGCCCGGGCCTTGGCAACCATCGGCTCGCAAAGGTCGATGCCGACGATCTCCGTCATCTCGTCATAGTCGTCGAATGACAGGCCGGTGCCTACGCCGACTTCCAAAATACGTCCGCCGACCTCGCAGGCGGCGCGCGCCGACGCCGGCGTCCTGGAAGCAAGCCCCGCGGCGGCTTCCGCCAAGAGCGGCGACGGCGCGTTCTGACCCGCCTTGCCCCGAAGACGCGGGCAGCGCATGATCGCAGCCCTGCGCGACTGACAATCAGAAACAGTTTCGGGGGGAATTCATGAAGCTCGTCCGCTTCGGCGCGCCCGGCCGCGAAAAGCCGGGGATCATCGACGCCCAGGGAAAAATCCGCGATCTCTCGGGCGTGGTGCCGGACATCGCGGGCGAGGCGCTCACACGCAAGGGCCTCGCCAGGATCGCCAAGACCAAGCTCGGCAAGCTGCCGCTGGTGCGCGGCAAGCCGCGGCTCGGGCCTTGCGTGGGCAAGGTGGGCAATTTCATCGGCATCGGCCTCAATTATGCCGACCACGCCGCCGAAGCCGGGCTGCCGCTGCCGAAGGAGCCGATCATCTTTTCCAAGGTGACGACCTGCATCTGCGGGCCGAACGACGACACCGTGATGCCGCGCGACGCCAAGAAGCTCGATTACGAGGTGGAGCTCGGCGTGGTCATCGGCGCCCGCGCGCGTTATCTCTCGCAGAAGAATGCGATGGACGTGGTCGCCGGCTATTGCCTGGCCAACGACGTGTCCGAGCGCCATTTCCAGATCGACCGCAGCGGCGGCCAATGGGACAAGGGCAAGGGCTGCGAGACGTTCGGCCCGCTCGGCCCGTGGCTGGTCACCAAGGACGAGATCGGGGACCCGCAGAATTTGTCCATGTGGCTTGACGTCAACGGCGAGAAGCGCCAGCGCGGCAACACGCGCACCATGATCTTCGGCGTCGCCCATCTGGTGTGGTATTGCTCGCAATTCTTCGTCATGGAGCCGGGCGACGTCATCGTCACCGGCACGCCGCCCGGCGTCGGCCTGGGCCGCAAGGTGGAGCCGCAATATCTGCAAGCCGGCGACGTGGTGACTTTGGGAATCGAGGGGCTGGGGGAGCAGCGGCAGCGGATTGTGAAGTTTCGAATGTGACTATCGCCACCAGCCGTGAAAATGATGCACGGGCCCATGCCCGTGACCGATTTTCAGCCGGTCGGCGGCGGCGATGGCGGCGGTGACGTAAGCCTTGGCCTCGCGCACGGCTTCCGCCAAGTCGAGGCCCTTGGCCAGCCCCGCAGCGATGGCCGAGGACAAGGTGCAGCCGGTGCCGTGGGTGTTTTGCGTGGCGATGCGCGCGGCCGCCAGCCGCGCCACCGCGCCGGGCTCGACCAGAATATCGACGCTTTCGGCGCCTTGCGCATGGCCGCCCTTGATGAGCACGGCGCGCGCGCCGAGCGCGAGCAGCTTTTCCGCCTGTTCGCGCATCTCGGGCTCTGTCCGGGCTGGGGGCGCATCGAGCAAGGCGGCGGCCTCCGGCAAATTCGGCGTGATCACCAGCGCGCGCGGGATGAGCAGGCGGCGCAGGACCGCGACCGCTTCCGGCGCCAGCAGCCGGTCGCCCGACGCGGCGATCATCACCGGATCGAGCACCACGTTGCGCGCCTTGTGACGATCGAGGCCGGCGGCCACCGCCTCAATCGCCTCGGGCCGCGACAGCATGCCGATTTTCACCGCGCTCACGTTTAAATCCGAGAAAACCGCGTCGATCTGCGCGGCGATGAATTGCGGCGGCACGTCGTGAATGGCGGTGACGCCTTGCGTATTCTGCGCGGTGAGCGCGGTGATGACGGACGCGCCATAGACGCCGAGCGCGGAAAAGGTCTTCAGGTCGGCCTGGATGCCCGCGCCGCCGCTGGAGTCCGATCCCGCAATGGTGATGGCAATCGGCGTGGTCATGGCGCGCCTCGCTTTTGCAAGGCGGCATCGACGATACCGCGCAGCTTGGCCGCGGCTTGCGCCGGATCGGGCGCAAAGGACAGCGCCGAAATCACCGCAATGCCGTCCGCGCCCGCGGCAATGACATCGGCGGCATTAGTGTCATCGATCCCGGCGATGGCGCAAACGGGAAATCCCGGCGCGCGGGCGCGAATCTCCGCCGCGATGGATTTAAGGCCGTCGAGCCCGATCGGCGGATCGGGATTGTCCTTCGACGATGTGGCGAACACGCCGCCGATGGCAAGGTAACTCAAGAGCTCCACCGGCGCGACGCGCGCCTGCGCCGGCGTCTTGACGCTCAGCCCGATGACGGCGTCCGGCCCGAGCAGGCGGCGGGCGTCGGCCGGGTCCATGTCGTCCTGGCCGACGTGAACGCCGTCCGCGCCGGCCGCGAGCGCCACATCGATGCGATCGTTGACGATGAAAGGCACGCGCGACGGCGCGAGCGCGGCCTTGATGGCGCGCGCCTCGTCGATCATCGTCCGCGTCCCGGCCAGTTTGTCGCGCAATTGCACCAGCGTGGCGCCGCCTTCGGCCACGCGGCGCACGAGATCGGGCAGCGCCCAGCCGACCGCGCGTTCGGGATCGACAAGGGCGTAAAGGCGAAGATCGATGCGCATTCCGGACATAACTAGTCGGGGGCACCTTTCTCCGCAAGCGCTTGCCAGACACACGCGATTTTGCTGGATTGGGCGCTAAGTAGAAACGGCGGCCGGGAGGCTCGCATGGTCCCCTTTTTCGTGCAGATCAAATGCCAGCTCGGCAAATCCTACGATGTCGCCAACAGGCTGGCCGACGCGGAGATCGCCTCGGAAATTTATTCGACCGCCGGCGAATTCGACCTGCTGGCCAAGTTCTATGTCGAGGAAGGAACCGACATCGGGCACTTCGTGAACGAAAAGGTGCAGACGCTTCCCGGCATCCAGGACACCCGCACCATCATCACCTTCAAAGCCTTCGGGGGGTAGTCACATTCTTGCGGCGCAGATGGCAAATCCTTATTGGCCGCCCATCTGCCACTGCGAGATAGATTCGCTCGGCCTTATGAGCTGAATGATGTTGAGCGTCAGATTATCGCGAATCGTATAGACGGCGAACAGTTCCAGCCCGATCACGAGCGCCACAATGATCCACACCGGCAATATTCGCGCGAGCACGAGACCGAGCGCTGCCGCCAGCGTATCAACGACGGAGTTGACGACGCTGTCGCCGAAATAGCCCTGCGCGAGCGCCGACTGCCGATAGCGGTCCATGATCAACGGCGCGTTCTCGACAATCTCCCAGCCGGCTTCCAAGCCAATTGCGATCGCAAACCGCAATCCCAACGGCATGCGCGGCGCGATGAACCAAAGGAGAAGATAAAAGCCAAATCCGTGAATGACGTGCGAATAGGTATACCAGTCGGTGAGATGTTGCGAATTCTCCGGACTGGAAATGCCGCCGTGCCAGAGCTTTATGGTGCCGCAGGTGCAAATCAGGGGATGGCCCATAGCAAGAAGTGCAAGCGCCTGGAGCGCGATGAATCCCGCGCCGATCAGAAGACAGGCTCTAAACGAAATGTCCGCCGGCCATCTGTGGGCACGTATCCGCTGCGAACTCGACATTCACTCTCCCAATCCACCGATCATGCTCTAAGACCCCGGTCATTTAACGAACGACCCGAATAGCTGGTAAAATCCAAGCCCCTGGACGATATGAGCCATCGCAACGGTCAGCGCATAGTAAGCCCAATGCACGACGTAGGAGTAGGCCAGTCCATTCGGCACCCGCAATATGAGATACGGAAACATGAAGCCGAATGCGGCAGCCGACAATGAAAATCTCGTCACGTAAGGCAGCGGCGCTCCGCCAAACGCGAGCAGGACGTGCGCGGCGCCAAAGGCGAGCGCGCAGTAAACGGATATCCTGCGAAGGCTATATTTTCGCGCCGCCAGAGCGAGAACCAGGGCAACGATAAGAAGCTGCTGATAAAGGATTTCGATGGATTTGGGCAGAAAGTACCACGGCGTAGCCATCCTGACCTCCGGCGGTTTCCACGGCTGGGTCCAGTCCGTCGGCGGCAGCAAAGGCAGCACATAAGCCGCGAATAATATGCAACCCGCAAAAGAAATCGACCAAACGACATAACTCGTCAGTCGATTCTCGAACGTTGACCATTTGCCATAGAGCGGCCAGATGGCATACAGCGGCCAAAACGTAATGACCGCGAACCCGACCCAAAAAACGTAATAGAGGGTGATCGCGACGGGACCGTCGTTGTAGCTGACCTGTAGTCCGAGCGCCGGCAAAAGAAAGTAATAGCCAAGATCCGAAGCCGTCCAGATGGCAGCGATTTGGGCAAACGTCCACATCAGCTGGGTGTCGGGCGGCCCAATCGTGTTGGCGGACAAACGGTGCGACATGGTCCCGCTTATGACCTTGAATGAGAACAGCCCGGGCAAGGCTCACGATGCCCAATACATTTCCGGATAAGATCACAATAAGCCTATCTGCAAAAGGCTTACCGCCGAGCGTACCGTGAGCGGCATGGCGGCAAAATGTTCAGGGGCGCATTATTAGCGCGGCGGAGGTCTTGGGCCCTCCACGGGCGGCAGCGATTTTATATAGACGGCCATCGCCACGCGGTCGGCGTCGCTCAACTGTGAGGTATTTTTGATGACGCTGACCATGAGAGAACCGGTGGAATCCCCGTTCGGCGTGTCGCCGGTTTGCAGGAACCATTCGATCTCCTTCTCCGACCACGACGCAAGGCCCTTTTGCGTGATGTTCGGCACCCAGCCCTCGCCTTCCGGGTTCGGCCCGCCGGCAAAGCGCTGACCGGACTTAATCGCACCCAGCAAATTGCGCGGGCTGTGACATTCGGCGCAATGGCCGGGACCATTGACGAGATAGGCGCCGCGATTCCAAACGGCGGATTGCGCGGGATCGGGCTCAAATGGCTCGCCGTCGAGGAAGAGCAGCTTCCAGCCGCCGACGCTGCGGCGAACATTGAAAGGAAAGGGCACGTCGTGGTCGCGCACCCTGCCCTGCACCACCGGCAGGGTTTTCAGATAGGCGAAGAGATCGCGCACATCCTCGAGCTTCATGCGCTGATAAGAGGTGTAGGGGAAAGCCGGAAAGTAGTGGCTGCCGTCCGGCGACGTTCCTTTCCACATGGCGGTGACAAAATCCGCCTCGCTCCAGGCGCCGATGCCGTCTTTGCGGTCGGAGGAAATATTGGGGACATAAAAGGTGCCGAACGGCGATTTCAGGCCGCGCCCGCCGCCCAGCCTCGTCGGGTCGTTCCGTTCCGGCGTGGCGTGGCAGCCGGCGCAGCCTCCGGCGAAGAACATCGTGCGGCCGTTGTCGAGGTTCGCCGTGTGCAGGCCGAGCGCGCTCGCCTTCATGACCGATGGCGTCGTGAGAAACCAGAAGGTCGCCAAACTGGCGATTGCGGCCATGACGGCCAAAATGACGAGCCTCCGCAGCATGGGGCGCTCCCGCTCAAGCCTCGATCAACGGTATTTGTTGCGAACAATTCATAGTTCTACTGCGTCTTTGTCACACAAAATCCTCGTCTTTGACCACAAATGGTCGCGGCGCCGGGGAACAAGCCATAGTGGCGCGGGGTTTATTCCAGGTGGCTTTAGAAACCCAGAGGAGGATTGCGTTATGAAGAGGACAATTTTTCATTCCGGACTTGCTCTTTCGTTGCTACTTGCGTCCGGCTCGTTGGCGCTTGCGGATATGGTCAAGCTCAAGGCGGATCTGAAAGGCTCGGCGGAAGTACCGCCTGTCCAGACCAAGGGCAGCGGTAACGCCGAGGTCACCTACGACACGGCGTCCAAGAAATTGTCGTGGACGGTGAACTATTCGGGCCTCGGCGGCCCCGCGACCGCCGCGCATTTCCACGGCCCAGCCGAAGCCGGCAAGAACGCCGGCGTCGCCGTGCCCATCCCCAATCAGGGGACGAGCCCGGTGAAGGGCTCCGCCACATTGACGGACGCGCAAGCCGCCGACCTTCTGGCCGGCCGCTATTACGTCAATTTCCACACCGCCGCCAACCCAGGCGGCGAGATCCGCGGCCAAGTCACGAAATAGATTAACTGCTCAACACGACGCCCGCAAAGCTTCCCGCTTGCGGGCGTCGTGGCATCGAATGCAACTAAATGTATCTGCCCGAAGACCCGCGCTGATCAAGATTTTCGTGCGCGATAAGGTTCGTGGCAGCTGCTGCAATGGTTGTCGTTGATGCCCGGCCAAACGGCCTTGAGCGAGCCAAGATCCTTGACTGTTCCCTTGGCGTCCGCGACGGACTTGGCAAACTTCTCCGCCCGGGCCTGTATGTCGCTTTGACTCTCAAACGCTTTCTGGGTGGCGTAGTAGCTGCTGCCTTCCACCGGCCCCTGGAAACCGCCCGCCGGAAACAGGCTTGGGATTTTCGCTGCGGTCTCGGCAAAGTGGGCTAGCGCCTCATCGACCTTGGCTTGGTCATACGGCATTTGATCGCGCGCCATCCGGTTGAGGGTGGCATAACCAAACTTGCCATATGTTTTCATGAATTCCTTGCGCGCAGCACTCACATCGGACTGGGCAAGCACGGCAGTGGCCCCCAATGCCAGCACCGCAAGGATACTTAGCGTTCGAATCATGGGCACCCCTCAATTGATACGAAAACGTTTGCGGCAACGGCTGAAAAACACCGGAATATCTAGATTATTCCCGGAGCCCGCGGGCCGGGCAAAACGCCGCAGGACCTTATTTCCGGGCACTGTGGTCTCTTTTTGCCAAGCCGGCGGCACCTTCCGGCGCTGCAAGCGTCATCAGCCGGTCCGCGACGCCACGGCACACCACATAGAATGCCGGGGTGAAGATCAGGCCGAAGGCGGTCACCCCGATCATCCCGAAGAACACGGCAGTGCCGATCGCCTGGCGCATTTCCGCGCCGGCGCCGGTGGCAATGACCAGCGGGGTCACGCCGAAGATGAAAGCAAGCGAGGTCATGACGATCGGGCGCAGACGCAACCGCGCCGCCTCGAATGCGGCAGCGACGCGGTCGCGCCCCTGCTCCTCGAGCTGCTTGGCGAATTCCACGATCAGGATGGCGTTCTTGGCGGCAAGCCCGATCAGCACGATGAAGCCGACCTGGGTGAGGATATTGTTGTCCTGGCCGCGGATCAGCACCCCGGTGATGGCGGCGACCAGGCACATCGGCACGATCAGAATGACGGCAAACGGCAGCGTCAGGCTTTCGTATTGCGCGGCAAGAACGAGAAAGACAAACACCACCGCGAGCACGAAAGCGAAGACGGCCGTATTGCCCGCGCGTATTTGCTGGAAAGCCAAGGTCGTCCATTCATAGTTGAAACCTTCCGGCAGCGTTTCCGCCGCGAGTTTTTCCATGATCTCGATCGCCTGACCTTGCGAGTAACCGGGCGCAGGCGCACCGTCGAGCTCTGCGGCCGGATAGAGATTGTAGCGCGGCACGCGGAACGGCCCGGAACGGTCGCTTGCGGTGGTGAAAGCGCCGATCGGAACGGTGTCGCCCGCGGAATTGCGCACGCGGATTTTCAGCGCATTTTCCGGCTTGAGCCGATCTTCGCCTTCCGCCTGCGCGACGACGCGGAAGGTGCGGCCGAGCAAATTGAAATCGTTGACATACGACGAGCCGAGATAGATCTGCAGCGCGCTGAAGACGTCGGGAATGTTAATGCCCAAAAGCTGCGCCTTGGTGCGATCGATGTCGAGATAGAGCTGAGGGGTCGAGGTCTCGAACAAGGAGAAGACTTGGCTGAGTCCCGGCGTCTGCGCCGCCCGTCCCATCATGGCATAGACCGCGTCCTGCAACGCGCGCGGGCCGTGCCCGGCGCGGTCCTCCACCATCATGCGAAAGCCGCTGGCATTGCCGATGCCGGCGACCGGCGGCGGCAGGATTACCAGCACCAGCGCATCCTGGATCGGGGCAAATCGTTTGAACAGCTCGGCCTGAATAGCGTAGGCCGATTTTCGCGGGTCGCGCGCGCGCTCCTCGAACGGCTCAAGCACGAGGAAGATGGCACCCGAATTTGAAGCCTGGCTAAAGGTGGCGCCGGAGAATCCGACGATATTGACGGCGCCGGCGACGCCCGGCGTGTCGAGCGCGATGTCGACGGCGCGGCGCAGCACCTTGTCGGTCCGGTGGAGCGCGGCGCCGGGCGGCAATTGCGCCGCCACGATGATATAGCCGCGGTCGAGCTGCGGGACAAAGCCGACCGGCGCCAGGCGGAACTCAAGGTATCCCAAGGCCAGTACGGCCGCATAGACCAGTAACATGACCCCGGAGAAGCGCACCACGCGCGCCACCAGCCAGCCGTAGTAGGCGGAAAAAGCGCCGAAACCCTTGTTGAAGAGATCGAAGGCGCCCTGCACCGGCCGCAGCAGCAGCGGCTGGCGGCGGTCATGATGCGGCCGCAACAGCAGGGCGCAAAGGGCGGGCGACAGCGTCAGCGACACCGTCAAGGAGATCAGCGTGGCGCCGGCAATGGTGAGTGCGAATTGCCGGTAGAACTGGCCGGAAAGGCCGGTGATGAAGGCTGACGGGATGAACACCGCCGAGAGCACCAGCGAAATGGCGATCAGCGCCCCGCCGACCTCGTTCATGCTGCGGATGGCCGCCTCGCGCGGGGAGGCTCCCGCCGCGATGTTGCGTTCAACGTTTTCGACGACGACGATGGCGTCATCGACGACGATGCCGACCGCAAGCACCAGCCCGAACAGGGACAGGTTGTTCAAGCTGAAGCCAAACAACGACATGAAGAAGAATGTGCCGATCAACGACACCGGAATGGCGACGATCGGTATGACGGCCGCGCGCCAGGTTTGCAGGAACATGACGATGACGAAGACGACCAGCAGCACGGCGATGCCGATGGTCAGCACCACTTCATCGACGGACTCCTGGATGAACTGCGTCGGATCATAGACGATGGCGTGCTTGACGCCCGAAGGAAAGCGGTGCGAAAGCTGCACCATCGTCGCGCGGATCTCCCGTGCGGTTACCAGCGCGTTCGATCCCGGCCGCTGGAAGATGGCGAGCGCCACTGCCGGATCGCGGTTAAGATAAGAGTTCGACCCGTAGTCCTGCGCGGCGAGCTCGACCCGCGCCACATTCTTCAGCCGCACCACGGCGGTTGGCGTGTCCTTCACCACGATATTGCCGAACTCGGCCGGATCGCTCAGCCGCCCTTGCGTCTGCACCGACACCTGAAACGCGAGCGGGTCATTCACCGGCGGCTGGTTGAGCACGCCCGAAGCGACCTGCAAATTCTGCCCTTGGATGGCGCTCACCACGTCCTGCGCCGTCAGCCCGAGCGATTGCAGGCGGCCGGGGTCGAGCCACACGCGCATGGCATAGTCGCGGCTGCCGAACACGATAATAGAGCCGACGCCATCCACGCGGGTGAGCGCGTCCTTGATTTCAAGGTTGGCAAAATTGGAGACGTAGAGCTGGTCGCGCGATTTATCCGGCGAAAAGAGATGCACGACCATCATCAGGTCGGGCGAACTTTTCGACACCGTGACGCCGATATTGCGCACGTCCACGGGCAGCCGCGGTTGGGCGATGCTGACGCGGTTTTGCACTTGCACCTGGGCGATGTCGAGATCGGTGCCGAGATCGAAGGTGACGGAGATCGAAAACCGGCCGTCGGAGGTCGAGCTGGAGGAGACGTAGAGCATCCCTTCCACGCCGTTGATCTGGTCCTCGATCGGCGCCACCACGGTGGAAGCGATGACCTCGGCGCTGGCGCCGGGATATTGCCCCGATACGCTGATGGTCGGCGGTGCGATGTCCGGGTATTGCGCGACCGGTAGTCGCGAGTAGGACACGCCGCCCAGCAGCACGATGACAATGGAGACCACCGCGGCGAAGATCGGACGATCAATGAAAAAATGAGAAAGGCGCATCGACTCGGTCCGGCCGGTTACGGGGTTTGCGCCGGCGGTGTGCCGGACGGCGCCGCCCCTGGAGGTGC
>JBBDNZ010000076.1:0-5270 GCA_040877285.1 Xanthobacteraceae bacterium | reverse complement strand
GTTCCCGCGCTCGCCGAATGAAGGTGAGTGTGCGGGTCTCGACCGGTCCGTAGACGCGGCGGCCTCCTGCGGTGCGTGGCGGAGCCGGCAGCATCTTGATCTTCTCGTAGTACCGGATCGTCTCGATGTGCACGCCGGTCCGGCGAGAAAGCTCACCAATCATCAACCCCTCGGCTCGCGAATCTGTGATCGGGCGCATTGGCATAGGGCTTGCTCCTGTAGCTACTACAGGAAGTACATCAGTGCATGTCGATGATCAAGGACAACGACCTCATGAGCAATCAGACGCGCATAGTGGCCAGTTCTGCCCCAATTCCCATGATCGGGCCAAAAAGCGACGCCTTTGTCAGCCGCGGCCAAAAGCTGGCGGCCACCGGCGGTCTGCTTGGGGCTCTCGCCGCATCCTCGTGCTGCATTCTGCCAGTGGTATTATTTAGCCTCGGCATCAGCGGCGCCTGGATCGGTAACTTCACGCAGCTCGCGCCCTACAAGCCTTACTTCATCGTGGCGACGCTTGCGTTCCTTGGCGCCGGCTACTGGCTGGTCCACCGCTCGTCGAAGCTCGCCTGTGCCAACGGCGAGGCTTGCGCGCGGCCTTTTCCGAACCGGCTCGTCAAGATCGTGCTCATCGCGGCGACGGTGCTCGTGATTGCCGCTTTCGGCTTCGATTACGTTGCACCCTACCTGCTCTCGTAACGAACGGAGAAACACACATGACCAAGCTGCTCATTTCGGCTGTCTTCGGCGCCGGTCTTCTGGCCTCGTCCACGGCCTTTGCCGCTGAAAAAACCGTCACGTTGGCGGTGCAGAACATGTACTGCGCGACCTGCCCAAGCACCGTGAGGAAAAGCCTCCAAGCCGTGCCGGGCGTCGCCAAGGTCGTGGTGTCGTTCCCAGACAAGACCGCGGTTGTGATTTACGACGACACGAAGACCGACATGAAGGCCCTCATCACCGCGACCACGAACGCCGGCTATCCGTCCGCGCCTAAGAGCTGAGCCCACAGTGAAAGACGGCACCGCCACTCCCATTGCAATCATGGCCGGCGCATTTGCGGTGATCTGCTGCGCCGGGCCGTTGCTCATTGCGGCGATTGGCACCGCCGCGCTGACGGGTTGGCTCACGAACTCTGTGTACGTGCTAATCCCGGTCGCCCTTATCGGTCTTGGGCTTGGGGGCCTCTGGTTTTACCGCCGGGGTGCGACCTCTCAAGGCTGCTGCAATCCGATTGCTGTCAACAAGGCATCAAATCATGAATGACTGTTGCGTTCCGAATATTGGAAGCAAGGGATTTGACCTTGCGGTCATCGGCTCGGGCTCGGCCGGGTTCTCGGCGGCCATCACGGCGGCGGAGCAAGGCGCGCAGGTTGCGCTCATCGGCCATGGCACCATCGGCGGCACTTGCGTCAACATTGGCTGCGTGCCGTCGAAGACGCTGATCCGTGCTGCGGAAACACTGCATGAGGTTGGGGCCGCCGGTCGCTTCGCGGGCATTAGTGCCAAAGCGCATGTTGACGACTGGGCTGCGACCGTCCGCCAGAAGGACGAATTGGTTATGGGCCTGCGCAAGTCCAAATACGCCGATCTGTTGCCCGCCTATAACAATATCTCCTACATCGAAGGACAGGCGCGGCTCGTTGCAGGCGGTGTCGGGATCAACGGCGAATTGATCAAGGCCGAGCGCCTCATCATTGTCACGGGCGCGCGTCCGTCGGTGCCCACGATCTCCGGCATCGAGGAGGTCGATTATCTGACCAGCACCTCTGCGCTCGCACTTGAGAAATTGCCGAAATCGCTGTTGGTCATCGGTGGCGGCTACATCGGTGCGGAATTGGCGCAGACGTTTGCGCGCGTGGGCGTGAAAGTCACACTCGTCTGCCGCAGCCGGCTGTTGCCGGCGGCGGAACCGGAAATTGCGGAGGCGCTGTCGGGATATTTCCGCGACGAGGGCATCGTGCTGACTTGCGGCGTCTCCTATCAACGCGTCAAGAATACAACTGCCGGTGTCTCCCTCGTCGTTCTAAAAGACGGCCGCGAGAAGACATTAACGGCGGAACGTCTGTTGGTTGCAACCGGTCGCACACCCAACGTCGAGGGGCTCGGCCTCGAGGATGTCGGGGTCGCCCAACATGCAAGCGGCAAAATCCAGGTGGACGACCGGATGCGGACGACCCGTCCCGGCGTCTATGCCGCCGGCGATGTCACCGGCCGCGACCAGTTTGTCTATATGGCCGTCTACGGCGCGAAGATCGCGGCAAAGAACGCGCTCAACGGCGATGGCCTGCGCTACGACAACGCCGCAATACCCGCAGTGGTGTTCACCGATCCGCAGGTGGCGAGCGTCGGGCTGACCGAGGCGGCGGCCCGGGCCGCTGGACATGACGTGCGCGTGTCTGTGTTGCCGCTCAGCGCAGTGCCGCGCGCGCTGGCTGCCCGAGATACGCGGGGACTTATCAAGCTCGTTGCCGAGACCAAAAGTGGAAAACTTCTCGGCGCGCACATCCTCGCGCCTGAGGGCGCGGACTCCATCCAGACGGCAGCCCTCGCCATCAAGCATGGAATGACGGTGCAGGACCTTGGCGACACGATCTTTCCGTACCTGACAACCGTCGAGGGCCTAAAGCTTGCGGCACAGACCTTCGACAAGGACGTATCGAAGCTGTCCTGCTGCGCCTAAGCAATATTCATTGCCGGACGAAAAGGAGACACCACATGAAGATGCCAGATATGAAGATTCACGCGCTTCCAATGATGGAAATCTGGAAGGCCACCGGCATCGGCGTTCTCACCGCCGTCCTGCTTTCGGCGATCATGCTACCCGCCTTCAAGCTCGGCATTGCGCCCATGCCGCAGATGCCGAGTTTGGCCTTTGCTGAAACTGTGCTGGGTCGCGAACTGCCGCTACCGGTCGGTCTGCTGTTCCACGTCCTGTACGTGACCTTTTGGTCCGTTGCCTATGTCGTGCTGTTCCGCGACCGGCTTACGTTTCTGAATGCTTTGTGGCTCGGCCTAGCCCTCTGGGTTATCGTCCTGGTCGCGTTCTTTCCGGTCGTAGGATGGGGTTTCCTCGGCCTTGGCATCAGCCCGAGGCTGATCCCTGCCGCCTTGGTACCTCACCTGCTCTTCGCCCTGTTTCTGTGGGCGCTGTGCCGCATCGGATTCACGCAGCCCGCCATTGCTGCAAAGGCGGTTCGCTGACCGGCGCGCCAGCAATTCGTTGGTGTCGACCGACGACCAAGCCAATGATAAACAATTGAGTATTACTGAGATCTGTAGCGAAAACCTGCGAGAGAACGTTGGATCCCAGTTCCTCTCCCTCCGCCAGCACCCGAAAAAGAATCCTCGATCTCGCCTGCTGCCTTCAAGCGGCGACGCGTAGCGGCGAAGCCGTGGCGGGCTGCGGCTCGGGATTGAGCTTCAGCCATTCCCGGGCGGCCATTTGCGCCGCGCCGATTTCGGCGTCCGCCATCTCGGCGGCGATCTCGCGGCGCAGGCACGCCGCGTCGGCATGGCCCTTCGTCGCCGCCAAGTTGAACCACTTGTGCGCGGACACCAGATCGACCGGCACCGAGTTTCCAGCCGAATACATCATACCGAGTTCGAACAGCGCATTGGCATCCAAAGGCGCCGACGCTGCGTTCTCGGGGCTCTCTTGACCAATCATCGTTACCCCCCTGTGGCGCGTGTCCGATCCGTTGCCGGGCTTTGCGCCGCCATGCCGGCGGGATCGCCGCCGTACGAGCGGATAATCGGGAGAAAATTTGAACGGCTGTTTAAGCATTGCGCTGAATCGAAAGTGAATGATTCAAACGATCCGGATTGGTGAAACGATTCACCACCCGCCGAAGGCCGAAAAAAGCGTGTTTTTCCGCCCCCCTCAGCAATTGCTAACCGTGCCCTTTGGCGGGGCACTAACCATGCGGCGAGACCGGGCGGACGGCGCCGTCACCGCGCCCGCTGATTGAACAGGATCGTGCGGACCTTCGGGTCCTGCATGTTCACCCTGTCCCGCTCCTCCCTATACACCTTCATGCCGCGCGCGACTGCGGGGCGCGCCAGCAGCGTGTCGAGCCAGCGCTTGAGATGCGGGAACTGCGAGATGTCCTGCCCCTGCCGCTCCCAGCGGCTCGCCCAGCCCACGCTGGCGATGTCGGCAATCGAGTATTTTCCGGCGAGAAATTCACGGTCGGCCAGGCGCCTGTTCATCACCCCATAGAGCCGGTTGCATTCGTCGGTATAGCGCCGGATGGCATAGGGAATCTTCTCCGGCGCATACAATAGAAAGTGATGCGCCTGGCCGGCCATCGGGCCAAGTCCCCCGACCTGCCAGAACAGCCACTCGTCGATCTCGACCCGGGCGCGCTCGGAGCTGGGATAGAACTTGCCGGTCTTGCGCCCGAGATATTGCAAGATCGCTCCGGACTCGAAGATGGCGATCGGCTTACCGCCGGGCCCGTCGCGGTCGACGATCGCGGGTATCCGGTTATTCGGCGAGATCGCCAGGAATTCGGGTTTGAATTGGTCGCCCTTGGAAATATCGACCGGGTGCACGACGTAAGGCAGCCCGCATTCTTCCAGCATGATGGAAATTTTGACGCCGTTCGGCGTCGGCCAATAATAGAGATCGATCGGTTTTGAGAATGCCCGCCGCGCGGGTTTCGTCGCGTTCTTCTTTGCAGCGGTTCTGGTTTTGCTCCTGGCTTTGCGGGCATGCGCCATGACGGGTTCCTTTGGAGACGGGCGATGACGGACGGCCTGGTAATGCCAGACCTAGGCCGCCGGCAAGGCAAGCGCAATGGCGCTGCCGTCACGCGCGCACCAGTCCCCTGCCGGCCGCAACATGATCTCGGCCGGACTGACAATTCGATGGATATTGGGAGAGTAAGCGGAAGCGGCTAAGGCGGCCGGGAATAAAGGCGCGGCGCCCTCTTCGCATGCCAAGCCGCTTGCCGTATTCGGAATGTACCAAGGGCGTCGGCGAGAGTACCGAAGTTCGATGCCGCTCGGCTTTCGCCAGTGGCGAGGTGCGGATCGCTCCGCCCCTCTTCTTCTTAGGCGCCGTTTCCGGCACTTCGGAAGCTCGAACCCCAAGTCTCGCCGACGCCCTCCGTCGTCGACTTGAGCCGGCGTGGCCCGGCGGCGGCGTCAGCGCCTACCGCATTGAAACATCGCCGGCTCGTTTGACGCAGTCTTCGACATTCTTCGAAGTCGATAGATCAGTCGGCCTTACTTCTTTCTCTTCGCGGATTTCCGCTTCGTCTTCTTGGCTG
>JBBDNZ010000075.1:0-28284 GCA_040877285.1 Xanthobacteraceae bacterium | reverse complement strand
CCAGCCCCGCAAGCAAACAGGGATCTCTTCTCATCCCAATATTTTTAGTTTGATAATTCTCCAAAAACGGAATTTATAGAGATAACGTTCTCTTTGCCCTGTCCTTTGAACTCCTATATAGAATAAACATTCTAACGGGCGAATTTTGCCATGAACGCCAATCTCACCGCCGTTACGGCGGCCAAGCTCAATGCCGCCCTGGGGCGGGCGAGCCCGGCGGAAATCGTGGCTGCGGCAAAGCAAGCGGTCGCTCCGCAGCGACTGGCCATGGCCTCGTCCTTCGGCATCGAGTCAGCGACCCTGCTGAAGATCGTCGCTGACATCGACCCTGCCATACCGGTGCTTTTTCTCGATACCGATTGGTTGTTTCCCGAGACGCTCGCCTACCAGGATACGCTGGTGGAGCACTTCGGCTTGAAAGACGTACGCACCATCAGGCCGTCTGCGGCGGCGGCGGCGAAAAGAGATCCCGGGCGAGACTTGTGGTCCATCGATCCCGACGCCTGCTGCAACATGCGCAAGGTGGAGCCGATCGCGGAAATGCTCGGCGACTTCGATGCCTGGATCAACGGGCGCAAGCGCTATCAGGGCGGCGAGCGGTCCACGATCCCGATCGTCGAATCCGAAGGCTCGCGGCTGAAATTCAACCCCCTGGCGCACACCACGCCGGCGGAAATCGCTAAGATGTTCCGCGCGTGGAATTTGCCGCTGCATCCGCTTGCCGGCCGGGGCTTTACTTCCGTCGGCTGCATGCCTTGCACCCGCAGAACCAACCCAGGCGAGGCGGCGCGCGCCGGGCGCTGGCATGACCGGCTGAAGACCGAATGCGGCATCCATCTGCAGGCGCCGGAACTGGCGCAGGGCTCCCCGCGCCAATGATCGCTTGGAGCTTCCGCGGGCCCCAAATTCTTCCTCGGCCGCAAAAGCCGCGCCACCGGCAGCGATGCAGCCGCTCCTTCAGCGGTGCTGGGTGACTGTGTCGATCAGGGCGACGCGGCCTTTTTTCACCTCTGCGATCGCCCGCTCCAACGCCGGGCGGATGTCTTTCGGGTTTTCGATCGGCCCTTCGCCATAGCAGCCCATCGAGCGTGCCAAGGCTCCGAAGTCCGGCTCCGGACCGAACAGGTCCATGCCGATATGCGCCTTGGATTCGTCGGTGCCACGCAGCCGCGCCATGCGAATCTGGTGTTCCCAGTCGTTGTAATAGGCGCGGTTGTTGTGCATCACGATCAGCATCGGGATCTCGTACTTGGCCGCAACCCAAAGCGCGCCGGCATCAAACATCAAGTCGCCATCGGGCTGGATATCCACCGCAAGGCGGCCCTTGCTCTTGTGCGCGAGCGCGACGCCGATCGAGATGCCGATCTGTGTCGAGGTGCCGAGCTCCACACCCGGATGCCGGTAGGGCTTGTCGAAGTCCCACAACTTTGGAACGGTCTTTTTGAGGTCATTGGCGGTCAGCACCCAGTCTTCGTTCTTGATGACTTCCCAGACCTCGAGCGCCAGACGGCCGAAGGTGATCGGAGACGCGTCCCAGTTCTTCCGCGCGTCCTCCTGCCACTTGGCCCATACTTCGTCATGCCGCTTGCCGATGGCCGCCTTGCGGTCGGCGATCTTCTTCTGCAGCTTGCTGTCCTTGGCGATGCGCTCCTGGCAAATGCGGGTGAGCTCCGGCACGCCGAGGATGGTGTCGCCGAGCGCGCGCACCGAACAGGGCTGCATGCGACAGTAATCCATCGCCCATTTGCTGATGTTGATTTCGCCAAAACCGATCTCCACGAAATCGCAGTTCTCCGGCACCAGTGACTCCAGCGTGCGCGCGGTGCTGTTCAGTTCGCTAATCTGCTTTTCCCAATCGCGCACGTCGAGGCCGACAAGAAGGTCGGTCTTGCGCAGCGATTGCTTGTCGAAGGTCAGATAAAGCGGGTGCCTGTTGGGAAAGTTGAGCGAACTCGGGATGCTCCACACGCCGGCGCCGGCGGTCTCCGCCAGCTTCACCAGGCTCTCGAAGCCGCCTTCGCGGCGGCCGTGATATTCTGGCATCAGCATCGGATGCTCGGCGTTCAACAGCTTGTCGGCGATAGCCTGGAGCGCTTTGGGATCCGGCATCATCCGCGCCGGCGTGGCGGCCGCTTCACGCGGCGGCAGCGGAATTTTCTCCGTCAGCGGCGCTTCCTGCAAGGCGGCGTCGTAGCACATGTAGATCGGGCCGGTCGGCTGCGTGGTCATCACCGAATAGGCGCGCGCGAAGGATTCCGGCACGCCGTGGATCGAGCTCGGCTGGTAGTCCCATTTGGTGTAGTCGCGTACCGCATTGCCCTGCACCAGCGCGGTATGTGTCCAGTCGATGTGCGGGCGGCGCTTGCCTTCGTCCATCGGTCCGGTGGCGCCCATGATAAAGATCGGCGCGCGGTCGAGATTGGCGTAGTAGATCGCCATGCAGGCGTGCAGCAGGCCGACAAGATTGTGCAGGATCACCGCCGCCGGCTTGCCCGTGGCCTTGGCATAGCCGTGCGCGATCTGCACCGCGATTTCTTCGTGGTTGCACAGCATCATCGGCGGCTGGTTGTTACCGTAATTGACCAGCGAGTCATGCAGCCCGCGAAAGCTCGCGCCCGGATTGAGGGTGATGAATGGAAAGCCGTATTGCTTGATCAGATCGACAATAACGTCGGATTGCCAGCCGGTGTAATTCTTAACTTTCGCGTCCATCGGTATACCCTCGTGGTGCCGCCTCACGCACGGCGGTGAAAGAAAAACCAGGCCAGCGACCCTTACCGGGTCAAAAATGGCCGCATAGGTTCTATCGCGAAAATTTTGATCTTGAAAGGAGACCTCAGCCCAAGGCGGCATCAGCCTTTAGTTGGCGAGCGTCCCGCAATGCAACGCAAAATTAAGACCGGCGGGGCTGTTGGGCCCCGCCGGTCAAATATTGCCGTGTTTCTTAGTCTTATTTAAGCGGGCGGCTTCAACATCTGGGTTGTCTTCTCCACCGTCGCCTTGTCGGTCTTATAAGCGTCTTCAAGAATCTTCTGCACTTCCTCGCCGGAGGTCGGCGAGATTTCAAGCTTCTGCTTTTCGGCGTCGGCAAGGAATTCCTTGTCGCTCATGGTATCCATGAATGCCTTGCGCAGCGCCGCGACACGGTCCGCCGGAACTCCCGGAGGCGCCATATAGGGCCGACCCAAAGCCTGCCGTGCGAAGACAAGATTGAGAATCTGCTTCTGTTCCGGCGTCTCCGCCAATTCGGTGATCAGCGGAACATTCTTCAGATCGGGGTGCTTCGCGCCGGAAAGTTGTACCAAGACATTGATCTTTTTCTCGTCATACCAAGCCTTTTGGGTGGAAAGCACGCTCGACCATGACCAGCCGCAGCGGCCCTGCACTTCTCCGCGCTCCATCGCCAAGCTAATGTCGTTACCGCCCGGATAACCGGAAATAACCTTGAACTTGGTTCCGAGCACGCCATTGACGATGCGGGGGAACTGATCGGTGTCCGCGGACGGTCCGGTGCCGCCGACAACCAGTTCTTTCGTCTTCAGGTCATTGATGTCCTTGATGCCGCTGGTATGCCAAGCTACGCAGACGCTGACTTCGTTGTTGGCGCTGCCGATATGGTTGAACTTGGCTGCATCGAACTTGGCGGCTTCATTGCCAAAAAGCGGATCAAACGGTGCGCCACGTCCGACCGTTCCGAAGGCTGTGCCGTCTTTCGGCGCAGCATTGTAAATGTGATTGGCCGCCGTAAGACTTCCGGCGCCGGGCATGTTCTTCACCACAATGGTCGGGTTGCCCGGAATATGTTTGCCCATATGCCGCGCAATCGTACGGGCATAAGTGTCATAGCCGCCGCCGGCGCTATAGCCGACGAACAGATCAATGGTCTTGCCTTTGTAGAAGTCAGCGACGCTTTGCGCTGATCCGGTCGTCGCCGGTACAACGGCGAGGACGGCTGTCGCCGCCACACCGAAAGCAAAATGACGCATCCACATGTTCCTCACTCCTTGCTCTCCCTGATTAACAGGCATCGGCCCAGGGCCTTGCCTCGACGTTAAACCAGTCACAATCACGGCACTGGTTGTATGTGGCCATCCGTCGCGCCCCCATCTTCGGGGGCCGCCCTGGTACCGCGTGAGACGGTCTAGGGGCAATGGCTCTACTTAGCCCTCTAATAATATTAGACCGATTAGCGCCTGCATTTCAATGCGTGTAGCGCCGAAATTTGCCCCTGGGGCCGGAAATATCCTAACTGCTGCGGACAAATAAGGCCGTCCCACCCCCATCTTCTAGCGGAAATTACAGGACCACAATTTTCCCGCCCCCGATAGGCCCGCCTATGGGTTCGGTTAAAGAGACGGACGCGGAACATTCTCATGCCTGCCGGAACGGCTATGTCCGCAGCTACCCTGGATCGGTCACCGGCCATGCCATAAGCTCCCGCGCGCACATTCGGGACAACGGAGGACGACCTCTTGCCTTTTACCAGCGCCAACGGAATCAGCATCCACTACAAATTCGAAGGCCAGAAGGGGCCCGCTGTTCTTCTTTTGCATGAAATGGGCGGCTCACTCGACAGCTGGGACAAAGTGGCGCCTGGCTTGAGCGGAAACTTTCGCGTGCTGCGCTACGACCAGCGCGGGGCGGGGCTGACAGAGAAGGTGCGCAAGCCGTTTACCAACGAAACGGCGGTCGAAGATATTGAAGGCTTGCTCAAGGAATTGAAAGTTACGCCCCCGTATCACGTCGTGGCCGTGGCGGCCGCCAGCACTCAGTCACTGCTGTTCCGCGAGCGCCATCCCGATCAGATCGCTTCGCTGGTGCTGTGCAATCCCGCGCTCGGCGTCGATCCCAGCCGCGCCGGGGCGCTCAACGAGCGCGCCGACCTCGCCGAACGTGAAGGCATGCGTGCCGTGCTGCCCATCACGCTGGAGAAATCCTATCCCCCCGAACTCACCGACCGTGAGACCTATGAGAATTACCGTGGGCGCTATCTGGGCAATGACCCCGTGGGCTTTGCGCATGCCAATCGATTGCTGGCGGGCACCAATGTCGCCGGCATGCTTCCGAACATCACCTGCCCGACGATGGTCGTGGCGGGACGGCAGGACGCCGTGCGGCCGCCGGCAGGGAGCCAGGAAATCGCCGGCAAGATTCCGGACGCGCGCTTCGAGCTGATCGATGCCGGGCATTTCATGCCGACAACCGGACCGACGGCGCTGCTGGCGCTGCTGAAGGATTTTCTCGGGAAAACGTCCGGCTCCTGACTGAAATCAGCAAGGGATAAACGCCACATGCGGATCAGCGCCAACGGCATTACGTTCAATTGCAAGATCGACGGCCGCGAAGGGGCGCCGTGGATCGTTTTCAGCAACTCGCTCGCCACCAATCTCTTCATGTGGGACGAACAGGCGGCGGCGCTGCAAAAATCGTTTCGCATTCTGCGCTATGACCAGCGCGGGCACGGCGACACCGAGGCGACGGACGGGCGTTACACTTTCGAACTGCTTGTCGCCGATGTGGTCGGTCTGCTCGATGTGCTGTCGATCAAGCGTGCGCATTTCGTCGGTATTTCCATGGGCGGCATGACCGGGCTGGCCCTGACACAACGTCATCCCGGCCGCGTTGACCGCCTCGCCGCCTGCGATTGCGGGCCCGCTTCCACGCCCGCTTCCGCGCAGCAGTGGGAGGAGCGCATTGCTATTGCAGAAAAGAAAGGGATGGAGCCGCTGGTTGAGGCCACGGCCCGGCGCTGGTTCCCGCCGGAATTCATCGAGGCCAATCCCGCGATGTTCCGGCGCGCCTGCGAGATGATCCGCAATACCCCGGTGAAAGGCTTTATCGGCTGCGCCGGGGCGCTGGCGAATTTCGACCTGCGCCCGGGTCTTCCCAACATCAAGGCGCCGACCCTGCTCATCGTCGGCAGCAAGGACGCCACGATGCCGGGCATGAAGGCGATTAATGCCGCGGTACCCGGTTCCAAGCTGGTTGAGCTGGAAGGCGCCGGCCACCTCTCCAATCTGGAAAAACCGCAGGAATTCACCCGCGCCTTGCAGGATTTCCTCGCCGCCCCCTAGGGGCCGGCGGCCGAGCCATCGCTTTTCGCCAGGGTGCCTTGCGGCAATGGAATGGCGCTTTTACCCTCTCCGGGGAAAAATTATTATATCTGGAAGGGGGCCGGCGGCAGTACGGCGGGCCCGACAAGACCCGGGACTACCCCTGGGTAAGAGGAGATAAAGATGGCCGTTGCGACCGAGGCTCAAAAAGGACAAGTGCGCGGGCCCCATCCTAGCAAGGCGCGCGAAATGCTGGAGCAGCTCAACAAGGACGCTGCCAACCATCATATCTGGGTCCGCACCCAGATGAATGCGCCGGCGCAGTTGCCCTGGTTCACCGACACCGGCGGCGACACCGGGATTGCCCCGATGGCTAGCGGCCGCGTCGCCGCCAATCAGCTTAAGACCGCGGCGCACCGCTGGCGCTGGAAAGATTACAGTCCCTATCTCAACCGCATCGCCGGAATCGCCAGCCAAGCCGATGTCTCGCCCATTGAATTCATCGACCGGCAAAGCATTCTGCTGACCAACCCCGGCCTCGGAGGCCGGCTCCAGGTCACCAATACCATCCGCTGCGCCATTTCCATCTATAACCCCGGCGACGTGGCGCCAGCGCATATCCACAGCCCGAACGCCAGCCGCACCATCCTTTCGGAGAAGGGCGGCTATACCAATGTGGAGGGCGAGCGCTGCGAGGCTGTGCGCGGCGACATCATCCTCACACCGAACGGCACCTGGCACGATCACGCCAACGACGCAAAGTCGCCGGTGATCTGGATCGACATGCTGGATTGGCCGCTGATGGAGTTCCTCGATTGCGCCTGGGTGGACCAGGAATATACCGGCAAGCCCGGTAGCAACGAAAAGAGCCAGCCGACGGTCTATAGCGACGGCCATTCCGGCCGCCTCTACGGCAACGGCGGCTTGGTGCCGACCTTTGTCGATCACCAGCGCGGCTGGGGCAACAATCCGACTCCGCTCTTTCACTATCGCGGTGCCGAGATTCGCAGCGGCCTGGAGCGGCTGCGCAAGGAAGCAGGCGATCCTTATGAAGGCATCCAGATACGGCTCGTTAATCCGATCACCGGAAAATCGGTCTATCCGACACTAGATTATCAAGTGCAACTACTGCGCCCGGGCGAGGAGACCCGCTTCAAGCGGGAAACCTGCAGCACCTTCGTCGTAGTAATGGATGGCAAGGGTTATTCGGAAATTGGCGGCAAGCGCTATGATTGGGAGCCAAACGACATCCTGGTGATGCCGAACTTCCAATGGCGCCGCCACGTCAATACCGGCAAGACCGACGCCGTTCTCTATACGGTGTCCGATGCCGCGCTGTTGCGCAACATCGGCCAATACCGGTCGCAAGGCAAACAGAAGGACGGCAAGGTCGCGCAGATCGTCGCCTAAACTCGACCTGCCGATGAATTCATTTGGCGCCGCCTGCGGGCGGCGCTTTTTTATGTCTCATCCGCTATGCGGTTGCGCAGCGTGCCGATGCCGGAGATTTCCACCTCCAGCACATCGCCCGCATTCATCCAGACCGGCGGATTGCGCTTACCGCCGATGCCTTCCGGTGTGCCGGTGGCGATGATGTCGCCCGGCGAGAGCCGCGTGAACTTCGAGCAAAAGGCGATGATCGCTGGAATATCGTGGATCAGCATGTCGGTGCCCGACTTCTGCATTTCCTGGCCGTTCAAGCGCGTTTTGAGCATGAGTTTGGTAGGATCCGGGATTTCGTCCGTCGTCACCAGCCAGGGACCAGCGGGGCCGGTAGCGGGGAAATTCTTTGAGGCGACGAGCGAGTATTTGGTGAAGTCGCGCGCGCTGCCGTCGCAGAAGCAGGTGTAGCCGGCGATGTGACTGAGCGCGTCCTTCGGTTCGATGTAGCGGCCCGCGCGGCCGATGACCAAGGCCAGCTCGCCTTCGAAATCAAAATTGTTCGACGCCTTCGGCTTGATCATCTCGCCGTCATGCGCCGCCAAAGTGTCGGTAAAGCGGGTGAAGATGTTGGGCAGCGCCGGCGCGTCGTGGCCTGATTCCGCAGCGTGGGACTTATAGTTGATGCCGACGCAGAGGATTTTGTTGGGATTGGGGATGACCGGCAGAAATTGCAAGCCGGAAAGTTTCTGGTCGGGCTTGGCGCCTTCGGCGGCCTTGCGCATCTCATTGAGCGCGCTGGCGGTGAGCGCATCGCGCAGGGTCGCGTATTGGCCGCCCAGGCGATCGTTCATGGTGACGACGCCGTCATCGACAACGACGCCAAAGGACGGCTTGCCGCCGGCAAGGTAGCTCGCAAGTTTCATTGGCTGTTCCTCAGGCGCGGGGATTCCGCGTTACTTATGCTTGTGGTCGTGGCCTCGGTACACGGGCGCGCCGTCCGGGCGGCTGAGCAAATGGCCGCAGCCCGCCTTATTGGCCCAGTATTCCCAGGTGCGCCAGGTTTCCGTCGAATAAGGGCTGTAGCCGCGGCTGCGGGCGTCGATCTCGCCTTGCGAGAGATATTTCACTTCGCCGCCCAATTGCTTGGCGCGTAGCAGCGCTCGGGCGTTGCGCGGGAGATAAACCGACATCCGCACCACCTCGATGAGCGATTTTGCGGCAGAGGCAAAGCCGTGCCCGCGCATCAGGGCGACATTGTTGCCGCCCAGCGTTTTCGCCAGATCGTGCGCCTGGGCGATGTTGGAAACGAGCACGTTGGTGCCGTCGCCGAAATTATCGGCGATATCCCACACCGGCACCTGGGCGCCGATGAAGCTGCCGGCATGAATGACCGGCCGCATGGGCGTCGATGTGGTGATGCCGAAGGGCAAAATATCCTCGGCGTGCGCATGCACTACCGCCATCACATCCGGGCGCGCTTCGAGAATCCCGGCGTGAATAAAGCGTTCGAGATAGAGCGAACGCTTTTCGTCGTGCACCGGCTCGCCGTCGAGGCCAAATTCGACGATATCCTCGCGCTCGACCAGCTCGGGCGCCAAGGAGCGCGACAGGAAGAAATGCTTGGGATTGTCGGGATGGCGGATGCTGACATGGCCGTATGCGTCCACCACGTCTTCCTGCGCCAGAATGCGGTTGGCGATCACGAGATCGCTGATGATCGTATCGATCTTGCTCATGGTTGCTGGTCCCGGCGAACTAATAAGCAGGTGAGGTGTGTCCGTAGGTGGGCACGAAGAGATCGTCCACCTTCATCTTCTTGGCGATCATGGCCTGGTCGTGCATGTAGGTGACGAGCGCCTCCAGCGTCGGCCGGTTGGGCTCGATGCCGTAGGGCCAGGGATCGTTGCCGAAAACTTCCTGGATTTCGTCGAGCTCCGCCGTCATCCACGGCAGCATGTAGCGCAAGGCACGCAGGTTCTTCATCTTCTTCAGCGCCAGATCCTTGGATTGCACGAAGGCGTTGTAGAGACTGGTCGCGACGAAAGGATGCTGCTCGTAGACGTCCTTGCGGATGGCGACGAGGTGCATGATGGGGAAGATTTTCGTGCGCTTGTAATAGTCCTTCTCCGCCTCTTTGAAGTTGGGAATAAGACGCGCGATATTCGGATTCTTGCGGATGGAGTGAGGCACGCTCGTTCCCATCACGGCATCGATCTCACCCGACACCAGAAGGTCGTCCAGCGACTTGTCGCCGCCTACCTGTTCGATCGGCACTTTCTTCAGCAGCGGCAGCACATGCGGGTCGCCATGCGAGCCCGCGGTATTGATCGCGCCCTGCACCCATTTTATTTTCGAGAGATTGACGCCGTATTCGTGCTGCAACAGCCCGCGGATGAAGATGGCGGCGGTCATGGTGTAGAGCGCCACGCCGACGCGCTTGCCCTCCAAATCCTTCGGCTTCTTGATGCCCGACTTCTTGTTGATGGTGATGAAGCTGTGGCGGAAGGTGCGCGAGGGAAAGACCGGGATGGCGACGAAGGGGCATTTTTTCGCAGCAAAGCGCTGGACGAATTCGGAGCTGGAATATTCCGCCACGTCGAATTCCTCGCCCCCGGACATGCGGTCGAAGATCGGGCGCGGCAGCTCGATGGGGATGAAATTCAGGTCCACGCCCTCGGGCTTTATTTCTCCGGTATAGAGCGGTTGCATGCGGTCATAGAGCGCGCAGGCGAAATTAAGCGTCAAACTGGCCATTGAAGATCAACCCCCGATTATCCAGACGGCTGTAGGGCTAGCATGCGGCGGGACGCCTAGAAACCCCCGGCTTTGAATCTTCACCTCGCCCGTGGGGAGAGGTCGGATCGCGAAGCGTTCCGGGTGAGGGCGTACAGATTATCGAGGGTGCGAACCCCCTCACCCCAACCCTCTCCCCCACGGGGAGAGGGAGAAGACAGCGCAATGCTCGGGGCTTGGCTCAGGTCTCGTCCACCACGGAATTTCGCAGGACGCCGATCTCCGGCACCTCGACCTCGATCACGTCGCCGGGCTTCAGCCATTTCGGCGGGCTGGTATGCCCCCCGGCACCGGTGGGGGTGCCGGTCATGATCATGTCGCCCGGGCGTAGCGTGGTGAAGGTGCTGATGTAATTAATCAGCCAGGCAAAATCCCAGGTCAGGTGGGCCGTGTTATCGTCCTGCCGCAACTCACCGTTGACCTTCGTCGTCAGACGCAGTCCTTTGCCGGGGTTCACGTCCTCAGACGGCACGAACCAAGGGCCGAGGCTGCCGGAACGGTCGAAGTTCTTGCCCTGCGTGACGTTCAAGGTGCCGTGCCGCACCCAGTCCCGAACGCTGCCCTCGTTGCCCAAGGTCAGGCCGCCGATCATGCCAAGGGCGCGTTCACGCGGCACATGACGGCCCTCGCGGCCGATTACCAGCACCACCTCGCCCTCGTAATCGAATTTCTCGGAAACCTTCGGCCGCACCAAAGGCTGCTCGTGGCCCACAAAGGAACTGGGGAAGCGCACGAATAAATTGGGATATTGAGGCTTGGGCCGACCGTCTTTGTATTCCTCGTTACGTTCGGGATAGTTGATGCCGACGCAGATGATTTTTTCCTGTCCCAGGATAGGGGGCAGCATTTCCACGTCGCGTATCTGATGGTCCGCTTCACCGGCGGCGGCGGCGCGCGCCTCGCCGATCGCCTTTTCGCGGATGACGTCGAGCAATGTCGGATATCTGAGCTTGCGGCCGAGATCGACAATTCCTTTGTCGGTCACGGCACCGTAGCTGGCACGGCCATTTACGCGGAAGCTGGCGAGGCGCAGAGGAGACATTGCGGCGAAAGTAACGCGAGATAGCACCGCGTCAAGTCGCATTTGGTTCAAGGCTGCGCCCCTTGATTTGAACAGGCTGTAAGGGCATTAGGTTAGCTGCGATTTTCCGTAACAGCCGTTTGACGGGAAAACTTTATGATCGTCGACTTCCAGCATCATTTCACCCCGCGCGAGCTGATCAAGGAAGACCCGGGAGATCGCCGGATTCTGCGCTACGACGAGAACGGCGCGCCGAGTTACACCATTCATGCTCTGCTTTATGACCTCGACGAACATATCCGGATGATGGACGCATCCGGGATCGATGCGGCTTTCCTCACCAGCGCCGCGGGCATGTGCACGGACCTTGCAACCTCGAAACTGGTCAACGATAAGGCTAAGCAGGCGGAACGCGACTATCCCGGCCGCTTTATCGGCGCAGCGCATGTGCATCCGCTCGGCGGCCAGGACGCTTTCAAGGAGCTGGCGCGCTGTGTGAACGAATATGGATTTCCCGGTGTGGTCATTACGTCGGAGACCGATGGGCTCTACCTCGACAATCCACAATTTGAGCCGTTCTGGGCCGAGGCCGAGCGGCTCGGCATCTTCGTATTCGTGCACCCGGCACTAAAGCTGAATCAGACCAAGCAATTCGACGGGTTTGACCTCGCGCGCGCGGTGGGGCGCGAATTTTCCCTGATCACGGCGACCATCCGGCTGATCGATTCCGGCGTGTTCGACCGGCATCCAAAACTGACCGTGCACATGGCGCATCTCGGCGGCGGCATCGCCTCCATGCTCGGGCGCATCCGCGGCTTTCGCGACAAGGAATTCTGGGGCACGGCCGGCGATCCGCGTCATGGCGCCAAGGCGGAAAAGGATTTCGACTATTACCTGCGCCATAACATCGCGTTCGATACCGCCGGCTTCTGCGGCGAGATTTCCGCCATCAAGACGGCGCTGGTGGAAATTCCCGCCTCGCGCATCGTCTTCGCCACCGATTATCCGCAGGAAATCCGCGAGCGCAACGTGGTGCGCGATTTCGTGCACAATCTGCAGGCGCTTGGCGCGGCCGGCGAGCAAATCCTGTCGGGAAATGTCGGGCTCCTTCTGGGCGCAAATAAGTGAGGCGATGCATTGCCTCTTATCGTTGAGCGATCGTCAATCTTATGATTCGAGTAAAGACGATAATTTAGCTCACATTTACTGCAACCATCGCTGTACGTATTTCTCGATACGGCAACTGAGCCCGCGTCTTTAACTTTTCTCGCGCATTGCTTCCCCCAATAAAAAATTGGGGAGATGTCAATGCAGCCTGATCCATTCGTGGAGCGGCTGGCGAAGATACGCCAGCGCTTCGCTTGCACGCTCGCTCACAAGATCGATGGCGCCCAGGAGGCTTTGCCGCGGTTGTCGGGCGGCGACGCTGCGGCCGTCACCCTGGTAGCCGACACCTACCAGCAGATTCACAGCATAAGCGGCGTGGGCGCGACGGTCGGCTTCGCGGCGACCGGCAGAGCCGCGCGCGGCGCGGAGGAGTTTCTTGTCTCCGCCTATCGTGAAAAGCGCGCGCTGACGTCGGAGGAAGCCAAAAGCCTGCAAGGAGCGCTTGCCGCGCTTAAGGCGGAGGCCGAGCTGGAACTGCGTTCTATGAATTGCAGCGGAGGCTGAGCGTGAAACTCCGCCCTTTTTGCGCCGCTTTGCTCGCCGGTCTTGCTTGGACGTTCATCGGCGCTACGGGTAACGCCGATGCCCAAGCACGCTTCCAGCTTGCGCGGCCGGTATCCGCTCCAACCGCCGTGCCGCCGCGGCTTCCCGTAGTCGGGTCGGCGCAAAGTATCTCGCGCGTGGGAGCCATCGGTTCGCGCATCACGCTTGCCGATATAGGTTTCGTCGGCGGTATCCGCTTCGACCATCTCGGCGGCCGCCGCGAGATTTTCATCCCGCTGCCGCAAGACGCCGGCATCAAGCCTACCGAGCTCGTGCTGGCGATCGACGATATCAGCGCGCATGAGGCGCGCCGCAGCTTCGAAATCCTGGTGAACGACCGTGTCGTTTCCGCACTGGCGCTGGATGGACGCGGCATGGACCGCCTCATCCGTCTACCTTTGACGTCCTTCAAGGCGCGCGGCGGCTTTCTCAAGTTATCCTTTCTCTATTCAGGTGCGGCGACGCAGGACCGCTGCATGGACGCACGCTATGTGGGCGACAGTTTGACGATCCGGCCGGAAACGGCGATTGAATTCGAAGTCCCCGCCACGGCCCGTCTCGACGTACCCGCCACCGTGGCGCTGATGCCGCGCGATGTCGCCGTGGTGCTGCCCGAACGGCGGCTCGATCCGTCCGATATCGCGGCGGCCTTGACGGTGGCGCGTTCGCTTGCGGCTTCCGGCCGGCACATTAGCTTTCATCGAGGCGGCACAGTCCTGGCCGATCTCGCCAAGAGCGCCGTGCAACATCGCTGGTCGCAAGGTATCGTCGTCATCGGGGGTGCTGACGAATTTTCGAAACAAATCGACGAACCGATAATTGCAGTCGCCGGGCCGACTCCCGGTTTGGGAACCATCGCCGCCGTCCGCGTGGCGGGATTTCCGGCTCTGCTCGTTGCCGGCGCGGACGCGGTTCGCGCCGGCCGTCTATTGGCGAGTCCTTCTCTTTCGGTCACGCGCGGTCTCACGGAGGCCACCGTCGGCACCGTCGGCGGATCGAGGCTTCCCGCCGAACGCGTCAGCTTCGATGAGCTTGGCGTGACGCTCGAGCAGGTCGATGTTATCGGACGGGCCGAACTTTCCGTCACCATCGACACGCGCGACCTGCCGCCCAGCAGGTTCATGTCCCGCATCGCGCTCGATATCCTGGTCGCGCCCGACAGCGCCGGCGAGAAAGCGGTGGTGAGCGTATTCGTGAATGAACGTCTGCTCGGCAGCACGCTGGCGGCGGCCGGCCAGCCGACGCGGCTCGATCTTGCGTTGCCGCAGGGACTCGTGACAACGACAGTGAATATCCGCACCGTCGTGCAACGCCGCAGCGCGCAGGGCGACTGCCGCTTCGCGCCACAGGGCTACCCGGCGCAAATACTCGGATCGAGCACCGTGGTGTTGTCGAAGGCCGGAGCGGCACGCGACTTCGCCGACCTGTTGCCGCTTTGGGCGAACGGCGTGGAACTGTTGCTTCCGCAGGCCGCCGCCGAGCGGCCGCAATTTTTCCTCGCCCTCTTGTCAAATATCCTGAACGCGCTCTCGCCGGACAGCGCGCCCATCACGGTGAAATTTATCGCGGCAGAATCCGTGCCGGCGCCGAAAGCCTCGTTCATCGCCGTGAGCGGCGTCGCGCCCGAGGGGGCCACGCCGCTGGTGCATTTCGACCGCGGACGTGTCGCCGTTACCGACCGCAAGGAACGCGTCCTGCTCGATCTCGGCGACTTCTGCTCCGGCGCCGTCGCGCAGCTTGTTACCGCCGGCGCGCATTCGGGAATGTGGATCAAGCCGCTTTCCGCCGACGGGGCGCTACCGAATCCCGGGGAGCTTAGGCTCGCTCGCGGTGACATTGCCGTGTTCGACAATGTCGGCACGTCGCTCGCCATGTCCACCGAGCGCGATACCCTGGTCAAAATCTCCTACCCCGAGCGCACGTCCTGGGACACGGTGGCAACACGCTTTCAGCCGTGGATCGTCGGTGCCCTGTGGCTGTTCGCCACGGTACTGTTCCTGTTCGCCTTGACGCGGATGTACCGGCGCAACGCCAACGCAGCGCGCGACTAGGCCACGCCATGGCACAGCTCTCGCCGTCCGACCGCGCACTTGGCGACCTCCTGGTCGGCCGCCACATCCTGACGCTGCCACAGCTCGACGAAGCCGCACAGCTGGCGGAAACCTGGAACGTACGGCTCGGCGACGCAATTCTCGCGCGCAATTGGATTTCGCCTCGGGCCTATTATGAGGGCCTCGCCGGTTATTACGATCTGCCGTTCGTCAGCCTCGACCGCGAACCGCCTGACGAGTCGCTGTTAAATGCGGCCGATGCGGACCTCTATGTCCAGCGGCTGATATTGCCCTGGCGGCGGCGCGAGGGGCGCATCGTCATCGCTACTGCCGAGCCAGGGCCGGAAACCGTGCTGTTCGCGCGTCAGCGCTGGGGGGGCGCGGTCGACTTCGTGGTTGCGCCGAAATTCGACATCGTATGGACGGTGCAAAGCGTCTTCGCCGCAACGATGTCGCATCGGGCCGTGTACGAGCTGGCTGAACAGGATCCTGAAATGTCCGCCAAACAGGTTCTCACGCCGGCACAGGCCGTCGCCGGCTACGTTTTGTTCTCCGCCTTACTGGCGGGTCTTGCGTTCGCGCCGATCGCGACGCTGATCGCGCTCAACCTGATCATGGCTGTTTTTTATCTGGGAAATTTTCTGTTCAAAGGCATCCTGGTTTTTGCCGGCGGCGGGCGCTCCGTCGAAAAGGACCATACCGTCGAGATCATGGCCCGCCAGCTTCGCGACGATGAGTTGCCGGTCTTCACCGTTCTGGTGCCGATGTACCGCGAGGCGAAGATGCTGCCGATGCTGGCGCAAGCCCTGCGCCAGCTCGACTACCCGCTCGGCAAGCTCGACATCAAGATCGTGCTGGAGGCCGACGACCACGAGACCATCGAGGTGGCGCGGACGCTCGGTCTCGAAGGCGTGTTCGAAATCATCCGCGTGCCACCCTCGCAGCCGCAGACCAAGCCGAAGGCGTGCAATTTTGCGCTGCGTTTCGCGCGCGGCGAATATCTGGCGGTCTACGACGCCGAGGATCGCCCCGAACCCGATCAACTTCGCAAAGTGGTGGCGACGTTCATGCGGTCGCCGCCCGAAGTCGTCTGCCTGCAATGTTGTCTCAACTACTACAATTCCAGCGAGAATTGGCTAGCGCGAATGTTCACGCTCGACTATGCGCTGTGGTTCGACCAGATGCTGCCGGGCCTTGAGCGGCTCAAGATTCCCATCCCGCTCGGCGGTACGTCCAATCATTTCAAGATCAAGGTGCTGCGCGAGCTGCGCGCCTGGGATCCATTCAACGTCACCGAGGACGCCGACCTCGGCCTGCGCCTGACGCAGAAGGGTTACCGGGTCGGCGTCGTCGATTCGACCACCTTCGAGGAAGCGACATGCCACGTCGGCAATTGGGTGCGGCAACGCTCACGCTGGATCAAGGGCTATATGCAGACCCTCCTGGTCCACCTGCGGTGCCCATTGTCTCTTTGGCGCACGACCGGCCCGCTCGGCCTGCTCGGATTTGTCTTTTTTATCGGCGGAACAGTGCTGGCCGCGCTTTTCAATCCGATTTTCTGGATTCTTTATCTCGCTTGGCTCGCCACCCTGGCGACTGATTTCGAGGTCGTCTTTCCGGAACCGCTGTTGTGGCTTGCCACGCTCAATCTGCTCGCCGGCAACGGCGCTTTCATTTATTTGAGCATGCTGGCGCCGATCCGGCGCGGCCGGCTCGATCTTATTCCCTACAGCCTCTCCGTGTTCGGCTATTGGGTGTTGATGTCGGCGGCGGCTTATCGCGCCCTTTGGCAGCTTATGCGCAATCCATTCTATTGGGATAAGACGCAACACGGCGTGTCCAGATACACGGACCCAAAAGCCGTGCCGGCGCAGCGTGCCGCCCAATGATGCGTTCCCTCGCCGCCGCGCCGATCGCGCTGTTTGTCTTCGTCTGTGCGCTGACCTTGGCGGCAACGGCGATCCGCGCCGGACTTGTGCCCGAGGATGGCGTCGCGCTATGGGCCGCCGCAGTGATGGGAGGCGATGGCGAATTGCCGATCAGTTCGATCGTTGTGGCCTATCCCAGCATTCCCTTTGTAAGCGCAACGCTTGTGCAGATGGTGACGCCGAACGGCACGCCGTCGCCGGCCTTGCTGACCGCGGGGCTCGTCGCCGTCATGGCCGGTCTGTGGTTCCGTGCGCTGCGCGCGGCCGGGCGGCCGACGGCTTTTGCCACCATCGCAACGCTTTTGCTCGTCTTTCATCCGATGCTGTTGCGCACTGCTATTGCCGGGTCGGCGGACATGTTTCTCGGATTCTTTCTCTATCTCTTCGGCAATGCACTCTACGATCTGCGCGCGCGCAGCGGCCTTCCCGCGATCATGATGGCGGGACTTGCTCTCCTGGGCGCCGCCTTTTCGCACCCGCTCGGTCCCGCGATTGCCGCGGCGGCAATGCCTTTCCTCGCCTTTACGGTGCGCCCGGTTCTTGTCGCCGGATCGGCCGTCAACATCGTACTGACGCTTGCGTTCCCGACTCTGTTTGGCGCCGCCGCCTTCGCTTATGTCTCCTGGGTCTCTCCCGCCCGCAGCATAAGATTTTTTGCGTCGAACGACGTGGTATCCGGATGGACGGCGAGCCTCGGGCCGCTGCCGTCAATTGAATTCTTTGGACTAGCGGCGCTGGATGCGGGCCTGGTGATGGTGGGTGTGCTGATCGCGGCGGCGCCGCTTGCCTTCGTTGCGATCGCCTGGGTCTATCGGCGCCGCCCGCTGCTCGTGCCGGTTGCAATTTTTGCCGCCATCGCGGTAACCGCGGCGTCGTTCGCCGTCGTCATGCGACTGGACGGCAATTTTGCCACCCTGACCGTGGCCGCGCCTATCCTTGCGGCCATCGTGCTCGGCCGCATACCGATCGCCCGCTACCGGCACCCGATTGTACTGCTGCTTCTGCTGCTGGGATTTCTTGGCGGCGCCGGGGCGCTTGCCGTTATCGAGCCACGCACGGTCACGCAGGTTGCCGACGCTCTGCAAGGCGGAGACGGCGATCGCGAGCGCATGGACGCGCTGGCTCTTGGTGCCGCTACCGACGGACGCCGCGGCGTTCTGGTCGATGGCTTCAACGCCCCGGCCGTGGTGCTCGGCCGCGGTCACGCCTCCGGATTGCTTCTGCCGCCCAACGCGTCCTTTTCCATCACGATGCTCCTCTCGCGCATCGACGCGCCGTTCGTCGCCGTCCCTGATCCACACAGCCGTACCGGCGCGCGCGACCGGTTGAACGAAGCCTTCCCGCTTTTGTATCGCAATGGGCCTCCCGGTTATCGGCTCATATACCAAAATAATACCTGGCGCTTGTTCGCACGCGAGAGCGCTGCTGTCGTTTACGCAAATTGATGTATCGCTTCTTACAATAGCTATTGAAACGGACATAGGTAAAACTACCGAGGCTCGCATGCGGATGCTTGTGGTCGATGATTCGGAGGACTCGCGCGAACTCACCGAGGCGACGCTGATCTCCGCCGGGTACAAAGATGTGCTGACCGCGGCTTCGGCCTGGGAGGCATTCAAGATGTTGGACCTCGGTCACACTGGCGGCGACTTTACGCCCCGCGCCGATCTCGTGCTGCTCGACATCGTGATGCCGGAAATCGACGGTATCGAGGCTTGTGCGCGCATCCGCAAGGATCCGCATTACACCGATACGCCAATCATCATGGTCACGACACTCGACGATATGGACAGTTTGCAGAATGCCTTTGTCGCCGGCGCCACGGACTACGTGACCAAGCCGGTGAACCGGATTGAGCTTGTCGCGCGCGTGCGTTCCGCGCTCAAACTCAAGGCCGAGCTTGAGCGCCGCCTGGAACGCGAGCGTGAGCTGCTCGCATTCATGTCGAGCTGGGGAGACCGCCACTCGACGTTGTGGATCGACGAAGCTACGGGACTTTTTGTCGGAGAGGGGGCCGAAGCCTATCTGACTGCGACGACCGGGCAGCGCAAGGAGCAGGCCGTCTCTATCATCGCGATCGAGGTTGACCGGCTCGACGCCTTCCGCGCCACCCACGGCGAACAAGCGGCGCGGAAACTCCTGGCGCAGATCGCCCAGGCCGTGCGTAGCCTGCCGGCCGCGGTCGGCATCGTTCCCGCGGCTTACCGCAACGGTGTGATCGTGCTGGTGGCTCCGGATATCAAGGCCTCGGAAGCGACCGACCTTGGCAAAGCCCTGTGCACCGCCGTATCGCGGCTCCGCCTCAACAATTCGGAATCGGTGGCGGCGGACCACGTCACCGCCAGCGTATCGGTGGTGAGCGGCCAGGTTCGCCGCGGCACTGATCGCGTGCAATTGCTGACGCAGGCCATCTCGACTGTTCAAGCGGCGGCAGCGGCGGGCGGCAATCGAGTCGCAGCAGTCACGCTGTAGCGGGAGATCAAGGCGAAGCCGTCCGTATTTTCACTGACGGGCGCATGCGTCCCTAACTGTTATCCAGGCGCTGTGCCTGGAGAATCACTTTGAGGCATCGGATCGCGGCGGGTCTGTATCTGGGAGTGATTTCGATGACATCTTTACCCGACGCCTTCGCCGGTGCCTGGACCATGCCCGAAGGTAAAGGTCAGGTCGTTATCACAGGAACCTGGAGCGCGGCCGAAAAGGCTTATGACGGCTCCGAAACGCCCCAATCGAGACCCCGCTATACCAAATTCGAGATGCAGAGCCTGATCGAATACGGCGCCACCGACCGTTTCACGCTCATGGCTTCGCCCGGACTTCAGCAAGTTGACATAGATGGAGCGGACGGCGGACGGCGGACCGGCCTCGGCTACAGCGAATTCGGCGGACGCCACCTCCTGCTGCAAGACGATTCTTGGGTGCTTTCCGGCCAGGCCACGTTGCGCGTTCCAGGCACCTTTCAGAGAGCCAATCCAGCCGCGGTCGGCTACACTGATACCGAAATCGATAATCGTATCCTGATCGGCCGCAGTCTATCCGTCGGCGGCTGGGAGGCATTTATCGACCTGCAACTTGCACAACGATTCCGCTCCGGCGACCCGCCTGACGAATTTCGTGCCGACCTTACCTTCGGCCTGCGCATGGCGCCGCGCTGGCAACTGCTTGCCCAATCCTTCAATGTGATTTCGGAGGGCGCAGGCACGCCGGCTTTTCCCAGTTACGCCTATTACAAATTGCAGATCAACGCCGTCTATGAGGCGACTCCGGCCTGGGCCATCCAGTTCGGCGGCTTTACCACCTTCACCGGACGCAATGCATTGCAGGAGAACGGCATCGTCCTTGGCGCCACGCGCAAGTTCTAATCGGAACGCCCGCAGACCGCCGCCCAGGCACAGCGCAAGACCGCCTCCGCGGGTTTTCCCTGCACCGTGAAATCCGTGTCGTTGCTCCCGCCGGCGGCGGGGTCGGTGAACCAACGCCAAATCAGAACACCGCGGATCGCCGGTCGGTCCAACGCTTTCAGCCAATCGGCAAGCACCTCCGCCTGAAGCGGCAGGTTTGCCTGGGCTACGCGCTCCTCCGCGCTCTCCCAGGGCTTGGCGGCGGCGCCTTGGGCCGAGCGCATGCCGACCTCCGCCACCAGAACCGGCTTGCCGATCTCCTTGGCGAGAGCTTCGAGCCGCTTTACCGTCCCCGCCATCGCGGCAAGTCGGTCGGCTCGATCGTGGTCTTGGCCCAGCGGCGGATAGAGCGAAACACCGGCCATATCGAGCAGATCCCAGAACGGCACCGCTTCGGCTTCGTCGGCATTGTGCGCCACATAGAGCAGCGTGCGGGGGAATGCCGCGCGTACCGCCGCGATCACCGTGTGCCATTCCGGCCGATGGGTGGTCTTGCTCAGTTCGGTACCGACAATAAAAGCATCGGCATTCTCTTGCGCCGCAATCTGCGCGATACGCTCGATTTCGCGGCGATAATGGGCAAACCAAACGCGCCAGGATTCCGGTGATTGTGGCGCTACGGCTCCCGCCCAGCTTTGCGGAATCCACACATGCGGTTTCACGATCGTGTAGAGTCCGAGTGCGCGCGCCTGCCGGATCGCTGTGCGCAATTCTTCGTCCGTCATGTCGTTGCCGCGCGTGAGCGCGCCGCTCGAAGGATTCGGCTGCCACAGGAAGGGAACGATTGCTACCGCATTGGCGCCTAGCTGCTTGGCCGTCAGAATAGATCGTTGCGCCGATATGGAGCCGTAGGAATGTCCGGGTGATGAGACGAGATTGAAACCGTAAAGACGCCCCTCCGATTGCGCAGGCGCGGGCTCTACCTCCTGCTGCAAGGCAAGGAGCGCCACGGCGACACAGAACAAAAGTCGCGTGGGTATCGGCCATAAGGAAGACGTGCGCGGCATGGTTTATACGATCCCGACGGCTGGCACGCGGTCGATATGATCGAGCAGCGCGTCCAGCGCTTGTTCCACTTTGGTAGGCGCCCCGTTTCCGCGGGGACCATCGACAACCGCCTTTTCCAGCTCCGCCGCGACGCGGGAAATTTCCTGGAAGCCGAAGATGCCAGCCGCGCCGGCGAGCGCATGGGAAAATGCTTTGATTTGCTCAAGCGCGGCGAGACGTGCCTCGGTATCGGCGAGATCGGCCCGGCAATCGGTGAGAGCCGCGGCATCCGTCCGCAATCGCTCAATGAAGCCGTCGCGCAGAGTTGAAAGGCCCGCCGTCCGCAAATGCCCACGGACGGATGCGGCGAGCGTCATCGGATCAAACGGCTTGGAAATAACCCCGACGGCGCCGAGCGACTTGAAATGCTCAAGTTCGCGCGTCTGCGCACGGGCAGTCATGAACACCACGGGAATAAGGGCGGTCTGCGGATTTCCCCGCAGCCGCGCGAGTGTTGCCGGCCCGTCCATCACCGGCATCATGACGTCGCATAGGATCAGGTCCGGCGGCCATTCGACCGCGGCGGCAAGAGCCTCTTCGCCGGAAGCGCAACTGCGCACGGCGAACACCGGATCGAGCGTAAGCGACAGCTCCACGACCTCGCGGATGTCCGGCTCATCGTCGACATGAAGAATGCGAAGCGCCGTGATTGCGGCGTGGCTCTCGGGCGCATGTTGGCGAGCATTTATCTGGGAAGGCAGTTCGCGGTTACCGCCAGGCCGTCTCGCGGCCGCGGCGCGTTGGCTCGTGCTGCGTGACATCTATCGCCTCGCGAAAATGCATGGCTGATCGGTTAAACACCTATCACGCCGCCATTACACAAGAGGCGGATTAACAAAATAGACTGACGCTACTTTCCATTGCGGCGAATCTTATTTCCAAAAATACTTACGTATTAAATTCTATTTGCACCGCATCTGTCGGCCACGGGATACCGTCATCCCCTAGGATGATTACTTATATGAAAAAGGCGTAGCGCCCGCCGATGCCGCGGCAGCGGGGGTTTTGAAGAGGCTTCGGTCACTCAGGCGATTTTGTTGCTCAGCATGCCGATCCGTTCGATCTCAATCTTCACCGCGTCGCCAGGCTGAAGAAATTCGTCGCGCGCCGAGCCCACGCCGGCCGGCGTTCCGGTAAGGATCACGTCGCCGGGATGCAGCGTCATCCCGGTGGACAGATGCGCAATCTGTTCGGCAATGCCGTAGATCATCCTGCCGGTATTCGAGTCCTGCTTGAGCGCGCCGTTGACCCACAGCCGGATAGCCAGATTCTGCGGATCGGGGATGTCCTGCGCCGGCACGATCCACGGGCCGAGCGGGCATGCGCCGTCGAAACTCTTTTGCGCGGTCCAGTCCGATTTGAACGACGAGGTCTCGCTGACCTGCGGCCGCCGCGAAAGATCGCGCGCGGAGAGATCGTTGGCGGCGGTGTATCCAGCCACATGATCGAGGGCCTGCTCCACCGGGACATTCTTCGCCGGCTTGCCGATGACCACGGCTAGCTCGGCCTCCCAATCGAGTTTCTTTGTGTAGTGCGAGGCCGTCACCGTCGCGTCCGGATCGGCCAGCGACCGCGCCGCCTTGATGAAGAACCACGGCTTTAGCCCGAGACTCTTCGAGTCGGGCTCCGGCGGCCGGTTGGCGCGCCTGGCCATCTCAGCGGCATGGTCGCTGTAGTTGGCCCCGGCGCAATAGATCGCCGACGGCCAGAGCACCGGCGCCCGCAGCCGGGTGTGTTGCAAGGGCATCGCCTTGGCGTTGGGTGCGGCCGTGCCGAGAGCATTTTTCAGCGACGCCTGGGCACGGGTCCAGTCCGCCAGGATGCCGAGCGTCGTGGCATAGGCGGGCTGGTTCGTCAGTTCCGCGGCATCGAAGACGGTCTCTTCGACCACGATGCCCGCACGCGGCCCCTCCATCGACTGATATGTCGCCAGCCTGTAACCGGCCATGAATCATCGTCCCACGTTGCCGCATCAAACTAGAAGCGGCTTGCAGCTGGTGTCAAAGCAGCGCACGGTGCGCTAGGCAGCCGCGGGCGCGACCACCTTGCCGAATTTTTCGAAAAATTCGCGCGCCAGTTTCTTGGCCGTGCCGTCTATCAGGCGCGCCCCGAGCTGCGCCAGCTTGCCGCCGACGTCGGCCTTCACCTCGTAAGTCAGGACCGTCGCAGACCCTTCCTCGGCAAGACATACCTTGGCGCCGCCTTTGGCGAAGCCTGCTGCGCCGCCGGTGCCTTCGCCTCTGATGGTATAGCCGTTCGGTGGATCGATATCGGACAGCGTCACCTTGCCGGAAAAGGAGGCCTTCACCGGTCCTATCTTCAACGTCACCTTCGCTTTCATTTCCGTGTCGGAAATTTTTTCAATGCTCTCGCAACCGGGGATAGATTGCTTCAGGACTTCCGGATCGTTCAACGCGGCCCAAACCACCTCACGGGGCGCCTCGATGCGTTGCGTACCTGTCATATCCATGAAGAGCACCTCTTTCTCATGATCCGGAGCATTGCCACACGGCCGCGCACCGACCGTCCTGGCCCTTTTCGTCCCGGGTCCGACGGACATAACCGCCAGGCCCAACCGCAAAGCATCGCCTGGCGCCTTAGGTCCGCGTTATAAGTCAGGACTTTCAACCGGGCCAGCCATTTGGCTTTTTGACCGCTTTCTTCATGGGCTCACTGTCCGAACGGCGTTGTTTTTGATTTGCCTTACGGCTGCGGCGGCTGATGCTTTTTGTCGCTGGCCTATTTGGCGCGATCGTCGCCCCGACGCGATCAAAGCCAATTGGCCTTCGCGCCGGTACAGGGTAAATAGACGAAGACAAATCACTCCTGAATCGGGCGCCGGCCGTCTGTCCGGCGACGCCGATTGACAACCAAAATCAAGTGAGGGGGCGGGGGGCGGAATGCGATACGTCAGTCTGGCCGGCTTTCTGTTCGTTTTTTGGCTTGCGCTTTCCGGGCATTACACGCCGATGTTGATCGCCGCCGGCGCCGCCAGCGCGGTGCTGAGCCTGGCAGCGGCGGCGCGGCTGGACATTGTCGATGCCGAGGGCCATCCCGTTCATTTGCTGGGGCGCACGCTCACCTATTACCCCTGGCTTGCTGTCGAAATCGTCAAATCCGCCTGGGGCGTGACCAAAGTCGTCCTGAACCCGCGGCTGCCGATCTCCCCCACCCTGACCAAGCTGAAGGCGGGGCAGCGGACGACCGCCGGCATCGCCACTTACGCGAACTCCATCACGTTGACGCCGGGGACACTCACAGTCGGCGTGCAGGGCAATGAGCTTGTCGTTCATGCGCTGACCAAAGACGGCGCCCTCGAACTCGAAGCCGGCGCGATGGACCGCCGCGTTACTCAATTCGAAGGCGGCGCCTGATGTTTGTCCTCGCCGCCGCTGCCGTCATCCTTGCGCTCGCGTTGGTTGTGGCGCGCGCAGTCAAGGGGCCGACCGTGTTCGACCGCGTGCTGGCCGGCAACTCGGTCGGCATGCTGGCTATTCTTTTGCTCGCCATCCTCGGCTTCCTGACCGGCCGTCCGGAATTTCTCGACATCGGCCTGACCTATGGCCTGCTCAATCTCATCGGCACGCTTGCCATTCTCAAATTCTTCCGCCACGGCGATCTGGCTCACGATCCCAACGGGTAACAGTAATCATGACACAGTTTCTCATCGACATTGCAAGCTGGGTCTTCATCGGGATCGGATCGTTTTTCGTCGTCGCCGGCGCAATTGCAATCTTGCGCATGCCCGACGTCTTCACCCGCATTCACGGCGCGAGCGTGATCGATACGGCAGGCGCCGGTTTTCTGATCCTCGGCATGATGCTGCAGGTCGGCTTTAGTCTGGTGTTGTTGAAGCTCGTGTTCATCCTGGCGGTATTCCTATTCACTTTGCCGGTGGCGGCGCATGCCCTGGCCCAAGCCGTCCTGCACGAAGGCATCAAGCCGCAGCTCGTGGAAGATCGCAGCGCGTCGGCCCAGGGCGATGGGAGGCAGCCATAGAACTTTTCATCAATATGGCGCTGCTGACCTTGCTCGCTATCGTCTCTGTCGCCATCGTGCGTCAGCGCAGCCTGTTCGGCGTCGTCGTTCTTGCCAGCATCTATAGCTTTCTAATGGCAAGCGTGCTGATCGTGCTCGACGCAGTGGACGTCGCCATGACCGAAGCTTCGGTCGGAGCTGGCGTATCGACGGTGTTTCTTCTGACTGCTTTGCATCTCGTTAAGACCATGGAAGCCAAGGACACCCGCCGCAGCTTGCTGCCTTTATTCACGTCCTTTGTCATCGGCGTCATGCTCGTCTGGGGCACTCTGGTACTGCCGCCGTTTGGAACGGCCGACGCCCCGATCCATAAGCATGTCGCGCCCCGCTATTTGCAGCAATCGATTGCGGAAACCAACGTTCCAAACGTCGTAACCGCCGTGCTCGCCGATTACCGCGGTTTTGACACACTCGGCGAGACCACCGTGATTTTCACGGCCGGTATCGGCGTGATGCTGCTGCTGCGCCGCCGGCGGCGAAGTGAAAACAGCAAGGCGGGGGACACGCAATGAGCCTCGACCTGATCCTGCGGATTGGCGCCAAGCTGATTCTGCCGTTTATTTTGTTGTTTGCCCTCTACGTCCAGTTGCACGGCGATTACGGCCCTGGCGGCGGCTTCCAGGCCGGCGTCATTACCGCGAGCATGGTGATCCTCGCCTCTATCACCTTCGGCCTGGAAAGGGCCAAGCGCATCGCGCCGCAATGGCTGGTTGAAGTCATGATCCCACTCGGGGTTCTCGTCTTTGCCGGAACCGGCGTTGCCGGCCTTCTGATGGGGAAAAACTACCTCGACTATTCCATGTTCGCGCCCGATCCCGCCCACGGCCATGAGCTCGGAATACTTCTTGTGGAGGCCGGAGTCCTGATCACTGTGGCGGGCACGATGATCGCAATCTTCTATGCCTTCGTCGAGCGAGGCCGCTGATGCCGACGCTGACGGCGCTCGTCGAGCACTACAACTACATCGTCACCATCTTCCTGATGGTAACCGGACTCTACATCGTGATCGCCCGCGGCAACCTGGTGAAGAAGCTGGTCGGGCTCTCGATCTTCCAGACCTCGGTCTATCTTCTCTATATCGAACCGGGGAAGATCATCGGCGGCACGGCGCCGATCATCGATCCGACATTGACGGTCTATTCCAATCCTCTCCCCCACGTTTTGATCCTGACTGCGATCGTCGTCGGCGTGGCGACCATCGCGCTTGGCTTGGCGATTGTTGTTCGCATCAACGAAGCCTATGGCACCATCGAAGAGGACGAGATCCTCGAACAGGACCGCCAGCAATGAACGCGGTCTGGCCGCACCTTCCCGCTTTACAGGTTGTCGTTCCGCTTCTCGGTGCGGTGCTGGCCGCGTTGCTGCGTCGCCACGGCGCATTTGCGCTCACGCTTGCGGTGAGTTGGACGCTTCCCTTCATCGCCGGCGCGCTGCTGTGGCAAGTGCTGGCCACGGGGCCGATCTCCTATCACCTCGGCGGCTGGGAACCGCCGTGGGGCATCGAATACCGCGTTGATGTGTTGAGTGCCTCGGTACTCATGCTGATCTCGGTCATCGGAGCGGCGATTATGCCGTTTGCGCGCAAGTCGGTTGCTCACGACATCGTCGCAGACCGGCAGGCTTGGTTTTATTGTATGTATCTGCTTTGCCTCGCCGGCTTGCTCGGCATCGTAATAACCGGCGACGCCTTCAACGCTTTCGTCTTCCTGGAAATCTCGTCGCTCTCGACCTACGTCTTGATCGCGCTCGGGCCCGACCGGCGGGCCCTGCTCGCCGCCTTTCAATATCTCATCATGGGTACGATCGGGGCGACTTTCTACGTCATTGGCGTCGGCTTTCTCTATGTGCTGACCGGCACCCTGAACATGGCGGACATCGCGGCGCGGCTCGGCGACGTTCCTGCGGATCAATGGCGCACCGTCGTGGCCGCGCTGGCTTTCATCACCGTCGGCATCAGCTTGAAGCTGGCGCTGTTTCCGCTCCATGTCTGGCTGCCGAATGCCTATGCCTATGCGCCATCCTGGGTAACCGCCTTTTTATCCGCCACCGCGACCAAGGCTGCGGTGTACCTGCTCGTGCGTTACTATTTTTCGGTTTTCGGGGGCGCCATCGATTTCGATGCGCTTCCCGTCAATGAAATTATTCTGGTGCTCTCCGTCGCCGCCATGTTCATTGCCTCGCTGGTGGCGGTGTTCGAGCCCAATCTGAAGCGCATGCTGGCCTATTCCTCCGTGGCGCAGATCGGCTACATCACGCTCGGCATTGCCCTGGCCAATCAGGCCGGCCTCACCGGCGGCCTCGTCCACGTCGCCAATCATGCGATGATGAAGGCCGCGCTGTTCCTTGCGGTGGGGGCGATGTTCTACCGCGTCGGCGAGATACGGCTGACGGCGCTCGCCGGCATTGGGCGAAAGATGCCGCTCACTACGGCGGCTTTCACCGTCGCCGGCTTCGCCCTCGTCGGCACGCCGGGCACCGTTGGCTTTATCTCCAAATGGTATTTGGCAATCGGCGCACTCGACAAAGGCTGGTGGTTTCTTGTTTTCCTCATCGTGGCGAGTTCGCTCATCGCTCTCGTCTATGTCGGGCGCGTGCTTGAGTTGTTCTGGCTGCGCGAACCTTGCCCCGAGGTTGTGCGGGCGAGCGATCCGCCGCTATCGATGCTATTGCCGGTCCTCGTGCTGGCTGCGGCAACGGTCTATTTCGGTATCGACACCGAGTGGACCGCGGGCATCGCCAGCACGACGGCCAAGGCGCTGATCGGGGGGCTGCGATGATGTCGGCCCTTTCGCCCGAGACCCTACTCCTGCTGGCGGTGCTGACGCCGTTCGCCGGCGCCCTGATCATTCCGGTGTTTGG
>JBBDNZ010000074.1:0-5314 GCA_040877285.1 Xanthobacteraceae bacterium | reverse complement strand
CATAGGCGTGCGCGCCGACGGAAATTTTGGATCACGGCGCCGGGCACCTCGCACTCGCTGAATATATTTCTCGCCCCCGGGGAGGAATCCGGCGACCGCCTCGGCGCGCCGCTCATGCGGGCGCTCAAGGCCCGCCACGAGGGCGAGGTGATTTTCTCCGGCGTGGGCGGGCAGGAAATGGCCAGGGAAGGGCTCGCGAGCCTGTTCCCCCTCGGCGATCTCGCCATCATGGGATTCGCCGCCGTCGCCCGCGGCCTGCCGCTGATCTTGCGCCGCATCCGGCAGACCGCCGCCGCCGCCATCGCCGTCAAGCCCGACGTGCTGGTCATCATCGACAGCCCGGATTTCACTCACCGCGTGGCGCGGCGGGTGCGCGCGGCGGCGCCGGAAATCCCCATCGTCGATTATGTCTCGCCCTCGGTCTGGGCCTGGCGGCCTTGGCGCGCGCGGTCGATGCGTGCCTATGTGGACCATGTTCTGGCGCTCTTGCCGTTCGAGCCTGCCGTCCATGCACGGCTCGGCGGCACGCCGTGCAGCTATGTGGGCCACCCGCTGGTCGAGCGCGCGCATCTCTTGCGCCCCGACGCGGCGGAAGCCGCGCGCCGTTTGGCCGACCCGCCCGTGCTGCTGGTTTTGCCCGGCAGCCGCGGCGGCGAGATCGGCCGCCACCTCGACATCTTCGCCAGGACCATCGACGCCGTCGGCGCGCGCGCCGGCGTCCTCGATATCGTGATCCCGACCGTGCCCCACCTCTACGCCGGCGTGAACGAGGCCGTGGCGCAATGGCCCGCGCGCCCGCGCGTGGTGGTGGAAGAAGAAGACAAGCACGCCGCCTTCCGCATCGCGCGCGCGGCGCTGGCGAAATCCGGCACGGTGACGCTGGAACTGGCGGTGGCGGGCGTGCCGATGGTGGCGGCCTATAAGGTGTCCACGATCGAAGCGATGATCGCGCGCCGCCTGGTGCAGGCGCCGTCGGTGATCCTGGCCAATCTGGTGCTGGAAGAAAACGTCGTTCCCGAATTCATCCAGCAGACCTGCACCGTGGAAAATCTCACCGCGGCGCTGCTGCCGCTGCTGTCGGACACGCCCGCGCGGCGGCGGCAGACGGAGGCCTTCGCCCGCCTCGATGCGGTGATGGAGATCGGCTCCGCCAGTCCCAGCGCGCGCGCGGCGGATATCGTGCTGCGGGAGGCGGGTTGGGACCGGAGCCCCTCATCCTGAGGAGGGCGCGTTAGCGCCCTTATCGAAGGATGGGCGGCCTGACCGATCCCGGGTTTACCCGGAGATCGGTACCATCGAGTGCGCAAGCCGGGCTATAGCGGACTTGCGATGTTCGAGACGCGCTTCGTGCTCCTCACCATGAGGGCGAACGTAAGTAGTCCGCTCACCGCCTCCGCGACATCGGAATGTAGTCGCGTTGCGCGGCGCCGGAATAGAGCTGGCGCGGCCGGCCGATCTTCTGGCTCGGATCCTCGATCATCTCTTTCCATTGCCCGATCCAGCCCACGGTGCGCGCCAGCGCGAACAGCACCGTGAACATGGTGGTCGGGAAGCCCATCGCCTTGAGCGTGATGCCGGAATAGAAGTCGATGTTGGGATAAAGCTTCTTCTCGATGAAATAGTCGTCGTGCAGCGCGATGCGCTCGAGTTCCATCGCCACGTCGAGCAAGGGATCGTCCTTGATGCCAAGCTCGGTCAAGACCTCGTGGCAGGTCTTCTGCATGATTTTCGCGCGCGGATCGTAGTTCTTGTAGACGCGGTGGCCGAAGCCCATGAGCCGGAAGGCGTCGTTCTTGTCCTTCGCGCGCTTGATATATTCGGGGATGCGCTCCGGCGCGCCGATCTCCGCCAGCATTTTTAGCGCCGCCTCGTTGGCGCCGCCGTGCGCCGGACCCCAAAGACAGGCGCAGCCCGCCGCGATGCAGGCGAAGGGATTGGCACCGGAAGATCCGGCCAGCCGCACCGTGGAGGTGGAAGCGTTCTGCTCGTGGTCGGCGTGCAGGATGAAGATGCGGTCCATGGCGCGCGACAGCACCGGGTTCGCCTTATAGTCCTCGCACGGCACCGCAAAGCACATGCGCAGGAAATTTGACGCATAGTCGAGGTCGTTCTTGGGATAGACGAAGGGCTGGCCGATGGAATATTTGAACGCCATGGCCGAGAGCGTCGGCATCTTTGCGATCATGCGGATGGAGGCGATCATGCGCTGGTGCGGGTCGGAAATGTCGGTGGAGTCGTGATAGAAGGCCGACATCGCGCCGACGCTGCCCACCAGCACCGCCATGGGATGCGCGTCGCGCCGGAATCCCTGGAAGAAGCGGCTCATCTGCTCGTGCACCATGGTGTGGTTCGTCACGCGGTTGTCGAAGTCCGCCTTTTGCGCGGCGGTCGGCAATTCGCCGTAGAGCAGCAGGTAACAGGTTTCCAAAAAGTCGCCGTGCTCGGCGAGCTGCTCGATCGGGTAGCCGCGATAGAGCAGCACGCCCTCGTCGCCGTCGATGTAGGTGATTTTTGACTCGCAGCTCGCCGTCGAGGTGAAGCCGGGGTCGTAGGTGAACATCCCGGCGACGTTGTAGAGCTTGGAAATATCGACGACGGACGGCCCGATCGTCCCGTCATAGACGGGAAAATCCCAATTCTTGTCGCCCACGGTCAGCTTGGCGGTCTTGCTGTTGGCGGCCGTCTTCGCGTCCATGATCGAGTCCTCGGAAAGTGAAGAATGGACCTCCCATCGCAACGAAATCGCAACGAAAACGCGGCGTTGGTGCCGGGCTGCGGCCGGGCCGCAGGGGAGGGAGTTCCGCGCTCGGTTGCCTAGCCCATCCCTGTGTGCGCTGCAAGGTGGAGCGCCCGCGCCTTGCGACACAGGCCATCGCCCGGGCCAGGGTTTTAGACGGCTGCCGGCTGCGCCTGGTCGCGCAAGCGCGCCATGCTCTCGGACTTGCCCAGCACCGCCAGTACCTCGAAAATGCCGGGAGAGGTGACGCGGCCGGTCAGCGCCGCGCGCAGCGGCTGAGCCACCGCGCCAAGCTTCACCCCGGCGCGTTCGGCAAAGGCGCGCACGGTCTGCTCCGCCGCGTCCGCAGTCCAGGGCTCCACAGCCTCGAGTTCCGGCAACAGGTCGGCCAGCAGCGCGCGGGCCTCGGGCGTCATCACGGCTTGAGCCTTTTCATCCAGGGCAAGGGGGCGAGAGGCGAATAAAAAACCTGCTCCTACAATCAAATCCACTAATGTCTTCGCGCGTTCCTTTAAGCTAGACATGGCGGCGAGAAAGCGTTGACGCAATTCCGGCGTCAGCTTGGCGGCAAGCTCCGCCCCGCCGGCGACATGGGGCAGCAGCCGTTCGATCTCCGCCATCAGTTCGGCATCCCCGCTGTGACGGATGTAATGGCCGTTGAGACTTTCCAGCTTGGCGAAATCGAAACGCGCGGGGGAGCGGCCGATAGCGGCCAAGTCGAAGGCCGCGATCATCTCCTCGGTGGAGAAGATTTCCTGGTCGCCGTGGGCCCAGCCGAGCCGCACCAGATAGTTGCGCATGGCGGCGGGCAGATAGCCCATGGCGCGGTAGGCATCGACCCCGAGCGCGCCGTGGCGCTTGGACAGCTTCGAGCCGTCCGGTCCGTGGATGAGCGGAATATGCGCCATGACCGGCACCCGCCAGCCCAAAGCGTCGTAGATCTGCATCTGCCGCGCGGCATTGGTCAGATGGTCGTCGCCGCGGATGATGTGGGTGACGGCCATGTCGTGGTCGTCCACGACGACGGCGAGCATATAGGTCGGCGTTCCGTCGGAGCGCAGCAGAACGAGGTCGTCGAGATTTTCGTTCTGCCAGGTCACGCGCCCCTGGACCTCGTCATCGATGACGGTTTCACCGGATAGCGGGGCCTTGAAGCGGATGACCGGCTTCACCCCCGGCGGGGCCTCGGACGGATCGCGGTCGCGCCAGCGGCCGTCATAGAGCTTGGCGCGGCCCTCGCGGCGCGCGGCTTCGCGCATTTGCGTGAGTTCCTCGGGCGAGGCGTAGCAGCGGTAAGCCTTGCCGGCGGCGAGCAATTGCTCGGCTATTTCGCGGTGGCGGGCGGAGCGGGAAAATTGATGGACAGCCTCGCCGTCCCACGCGATGCCGAGCCAAGTCAAGCCGGCGAAGATGGCGTCGATCGCCGCCTGGGTGGAGCGCTCGCGGTCGGTGTCTTCGATCCGCAGCAGCATCTTGCCGCCGCGCCCGCGCGCATAGAGCCAGTTGAACAGCGCGGTGCGGGCGCCGCCGATGTGGAGGAAGCCGGTGGGCGAGGGCGCGAAGCGGGTAACGACGGATTCGGTCATGTCCGGCAGGGTCTATCAAGTTTGCGGTCCCTGTAGCATAGCTGGCCGCGGAAATGTCAGGGCAATTCACGCTTGGCTCACGTTCAGCGATTTGGCACATAGGCCGCGCGTTGCGACTTCCCGACGCAGCGCCGGCAAGGGACTTTGACGCATGACGACAGGCGATACCGCGACAACGGAAGCCGGGCGCGATTTCATCCGCGACATCATCCAGGCGGACCTGGACGCGAAGCGGCACAGCGCCATCGTCACCCGCTTTCCGCCGGAGCCCAACGGCTATCTGCATATCGGCCACGCCAAGTCCATTTGCCTGAATTTCGGGGTGGCGCAGGAATTTGGCGGCCGCTGTCACCTGCGCTTCGACGACACCAACCCGATCAAGGAGGAGCAGGAATACATCGACGCCATCGAGCGCGATGTGCGCTGGCTCGGCTTCGACTGGGGCAAGAACCTCTTTCACGCGTCGGATTATTTTGAGCGGCTCTACCAATGGGCCGAGCACCTGATCCGCACGGGCAAGGCCTATGTGGACGATCAATCGCAGGAAGAAATGCGCGCCAACCGCGGCACGCTGACCGAGCCCGGGAAAAACAGCCCGTTCCGCGAGCGCGGCGTGGAGGAAAATATCGATCTGTTCCGCCGCATGCGCGCCGGCGAGTTTCCCAACGGCGCGCGCGTGCTGCGCGCCAAGATCGACATGGCGTCGGGCAACATCAATCTGCGCGACCCGGTGCTCTACCGCATTCTGCACACGAGCCATCCGCGCACCGGCACGGCGTGGTGCATCTATCCGAGCTACGACTTCGCGCATGGACAGTCGGACGCCATCGAGGGCATCACCCATTCGCTCTGCACGCTGGAATTCGAGGATCACCGGCCGCTCTACGACTGGTTCCTCGCCAATCTTCCGGTACCGGCGCGGCCGCGGCAGATCGAGTTCGCGCGGCTCAATCTCAGCTACACCATCTTGTCCAAACGCGTGCTGACCGAA
>JBBDNZ010000073.1:0-5322 GCA_040877285.1 Xanthobacteraceae bacterium | reverse complement strand
TCCTGGATCCCGGCTCTCGCTCGCCCGCCGTCGCGGGCGCGCTCGGCCGGGATGACATCTTCGTGCATGGCGACCTTGCCGCCTTCCCTACCCTCGTCTAGACCCGCCGCGACAGTGCAAACATGAACAAAGATTCCAAGAACAAGATCAAGCCGAGACTGCCGCGCGGGCTCGCCGACCGCGGGCCGGGGGAGCTTGCCGCCACGCGCGCGATGCTGGAAAAAATCCGCGCGGTGTTCGAGCGCTACGGGTTCGAGGCGGTGGAGACGCCGGCGATCGAATACACGGAGGCGCTCGGCAAGTTCCTGCCCGACCAGGACCGGCCGAACGAGGGCGTGTTCTCGTTCCAGGACGACGACGAGCAGTGGCTAAGCTTGCGCTACGACCTGACCGCGCCGCTGGCGCGCTATGTGGCGGAGAATTACCAGAACCTGGCCCTGCCCTATCGCAGCTATCGCGAGGGCTGGGTGTTCCGCAACGAGAAGCCGGGGCCGGGACGCTACCGGCAATTCATGCAGTTCGACGCCGACACGGTGGGCAGCGCCTCGCCTGCCGCCGACGCCGAGATGTGCATGATGGCGGCCGACACGATGGAAGCGCTCGGCATCAAGCGCGGCGACTATGTGGTGAAGGTGAATAATAGGAAGGTGCTCGATGGCGTAATGGAGGCCATCGGGATTGGCGGTGAAGAAAATGCCGGCAAGCGACTAACTGTGCTACGCGCGATCGACAAATTGGACCGGCTGGGCGTTGACAGCGTGCGTATGCTCCTTGGTCCAGGACGAAAAGATGAAAGCGGAGATTTTGCCAAAGGCGCAGGCTTAGTCGCTGACCAGATCGACCCACTTCTTGATTTCCTTTCACCGATCTTTCCGCTTGATCATCTCGTCACGAAAGACGGCAAAATAATACAAGAAGATAGTGAAGCGGCAGATCGAATTTCTGCTGACCAAATTGTTGAAAAGAGAGGGAGTAACCTCTCAACAATTTCTTGGCTCCGTGGAGTATTTGATAACGCAAAATATCAAGAAGGCCTTCTTGAGCTTGAGCAAGTTGCTAAGTTAGCGAATGAATCTGGCTACACACAGTCGCAAATTTGTATCGACTCGTCCGTCGTCCGCGGCCTCGAATACTACACCGGCCCGGTCTATGAAGTGGACCTGACCTTCGAGATCAAGGACGAGAAAGGCCGCCCGGTGCGCTTCGGCTCGGTCGGCGCCGGCGGGCGCTATGATAGACTCGTGGCGCGCTTCCGCGGCGAGCCGGTGCCGGCGACGGGATTCTCCGTGGGTGTCTCGCGGCTACTGGCCGCGTTGCAAGCCATCAAGAGCCCCATCGTCGCCGGAGGCATGCAAGCCGGGCCGGTGGTGGTCACCGTGTTCGAGCGCGACCGCATCGCCGACTATCAGCGCATGGCGCAGACGCTGCGCGCGGCCAACATCCGCGCGGAGATGTATCTCGGCAACCCGAAGAACAACCTCGGCGCGCAACTGAAATATGCCGACAAGCGCGGCGCGCCCTGCGCCATCATTCAGGGCGGCGACGAAAAGGCGCGCGGCGAGGTATTGATCAAGGACCTGGCCGCCGGCGCGGCGCTGGCCGGACAGTCCACCGAACGCGACGACTACTTGAAAAAGCAGGCGCAGGCGCAAGTTCCGGTGAAGGAAGAAGACTTAGTGGTAGAAGTGAAAAAGCTGCTCGACCGGCACGGGATCAAGCATTGATGCTTGCTTCTCCCTCTCCCCACCCGAACCCGGGTAAACCCGAGTTCGGCACTATTGAGCGGCCGAAGTCGGATAGATCCGACTTCGGTGGGAGAGGGAAGAAAGAGCGCGCCGCCCTCTCCAACGGAACTCGGGTTTACCCGAGTTCCGCACTATTGAGTGCCGAAGTCGGATAAATCCGACTTCGGTGGGAGAGGTGAAAGAAGAAGATCATTAACTCTGCCGCCTTTTTGGCCCTTTCGCGCGTTAAGCGCAGCGGCCGAACGGCGTCGAAACTTAACGCAGAAGTGCTATACCGCGCGCTCGCCGGATCATGCGCTACCAGGACGAGACGATGAACGAGGCGTTCACCATAGCCGCGACGGCGCCCGACACGCGGGCGGAGGCGCTTGCCGCCGCTTACGAGCGCGCGGGCTATCGCCGCATTGCGCCCGCGGTATTGCAGCCGGCGGAGCCGTTCCTCGACCTCTCGGGCGAGGACATCCGCAAGCGCATGTATCTGACGTCCGACCCTTACGGGCGCGAACTATGCCTGCGGCCCGACCTCACCATTCCGGTATCGCGCGACTATCTCGCTTCCGCCGCCGCCGGCACGCCCGCGGGCTATTGCTATCTCGGCGCGGTGTTCCGTCACCGCGAGGATGGGCCGTGCGAATTTCTGCAGGCCGGCATCGAATCCTTCGGACGCGGCGACACCGCGGCGACCGACGCGGAAATGCTGGCGCTCGGGCTGGAAGCGGCGGCGCATTACGGCGTCAAGGCGCCGGAAATCCGCATGGGCGACGTCGGCCTGTTCGCCGCCCTGGTGGCGGCGCTCGATCTCGCGCCCGCCTGGAAGCGGCGCTTGATCAAGGATTTCAACCGCAAGAAAAACCTGGCGCAGGACCTGGAACGCCTGACGCTGGCCACCGCCAACGGCCAAGCGGAATATCAGGGCGTGCTGGCGGCATTGGCCGGCGCGGACCCGAAGGGCGCGCATGAACTGGTGACGGACCTTTTGTCGATCGCCGGCATCACCGCCGTGGGCGGGCGCTCGGTAGACGAGATCGCCGACCGTTTCCTGGAACAAGCGGCGCTGGGAGCCGCGACCTCGCTGCCGCGCGAGACGCGCCAGGCGATCGAGCGCTTCCTCGCCATCTCGGGCGACCCGGACGATGTGGCGGCGAAGCTGCGGGAGCTGGCGGGCGAGGCCGCGGTGGCCGCGCTCAACCCGGCGGTCGATCTTTTGGAGCAGCGCACCGGCTTTCTGGCGGCGCGCGGGGTGGATGTCGCGCGCATCCGTTTCTCCACCGCCTTCGGGCGCGGCGTGGACTATTACACCGGCTTCGAGTTCGAATTGCACGATCCGAAGACCGGCGGCGACGAGCCGCTGGTGGCGGGCGGCCGCTACGACGGGCTGCTGACGCGGCTCGGCGCCAAGGCGCCTATTCCGGCCGTGGGTTTCGCGGCCTGGATCGAGCGGCTGGCGGCAAGCGGGGGCGCGCGATGAGCGGGCCTTTGATCATCGCCGTGCCGTCGAAAGGCCGCTTGCAGGACAACGCCGAAGCCTTTTTCGCGCGCGCGGGACTCAATCTCGTCAAGCCGCGCGGAGCGCGCGAGTATCGCGGCACCATCGCCGGGCTGGACAACGTGGAGGTCGCCTATCTCTCGACGGCGGAGATCACCGCGCAGCTCGGCCAGGGCGCGGCGCATCTCGGCGTCACCGGCGAGGACCTGGTGCGCGAAATGATCCCCGACGCCGACGCCCGCGTGGTGCTGCTCGAAGGGCTCGGCTTCGGCTATGCCAATGTGGTGGTGGCGGTGCCGCAGGCCTGGATCGACGTGCGCGGCATGGCCGACCTCGACGATGTCGCCACCGCGTTCCGGCTCCGCAATAACCGCAAGATGCGGGTGGCGACAAAATACGTGAATCTGACGCGCGCTTTCTTCGCCGAGCACGGCATCGTGGACTACCGCATCGTGGAAAGCCTGGGCGCCACCGAAGGCGCGCCGGCGGCGGGCTCGGCCGAGCTGATCGTGGACATCACCACCACGGGCGCCACATTGGCGGCGAACGGGCTCAAGGTGATCGAGGACGGCGTGATCCTGCGCTCGCAGGCCAATCTGGTGGCGTCGCGCAAGGCCGCCTGGGGCAAGGACGAGCGCGAGTGCGCGCGCGTCATCCTCGACCGCATCGCGGCGCAGGCGCGCGCGGGGGAATTCCGCGAAGTGCGCGCGCGGCTGGCAAAATGCGACGAGGCGTTTCTGGCCGCGGCGAAGGAGCGCTTCGGCGCCGCGGCGCCGTTCGGCGGGCCGGCCGCCTCCGGCATTTTAACGCTGCACTGCCCGGCCGGGCAGGTGCATGCGCTGGCGAATTTCCTGCGCGAGAAAGGCGCCGACGGGGTTTCCGTGGCCAAGCTCGATTACGTGTTTGCGCGCGACAATGCGCTGTACGGCAGGCTGGCGGCGGGGCTGTAACCGCCTGTCATTCCGGGACGGCGCGTCAGCGCCGGACCCGGAATCCAGATGCATTCTCAGAACTCGTTTCTGGATTCCGGATTTCGGCCCTCGGCCGGCTGCGGAATGACGGAAATTTTTTCGGGGCTCGGTTTAAACACAACAAAATGCGAGAGCGAGAAATTCACGGCAAAGCCCACGCCGATGGCGATGAGCTTGGCCCACAGCACCGGCACGACATAAGACGCCGCCACCAGCGCCGCCGTGCTGACCGCGGCGCCGACCGCGCCCGAGGCGACGAAGGCGGCATAGGCGCGCCAGGCGAGCTTGCGCCCGGACTCGGCGGCGAAGGTGACAAAGGCGTTCATCACATAGGAAAAGGAGACGGCGACCAGCCAGGCGAGGATATTCGCCGGCACCAGGGAGAGGCCGAGCTGGTAATAGGCGGCGAGAAACACGCCGAGATCGACGAAGGTGTTGAGCAGGCCGATGAGCGCGAAGCTCGCGGCCTTCATCAGCATGACGCGCCGCTTGAGCGCGGCGGCAAGGCGTGCGGCTCCCTTCATGCCAGCGGCTTAGCACGCGGAGCCGGTCAGATCACCACCACCTTGGCGCCGATATTCACGCGTTCGTAGAGTTCGATCACGTCCTCGTTGCGCATGCGGATGCAGCCCGAGGACACCTGCCGGCCGATGGTCCAGGGCTCGTTGGAGCCGTGGATGCGGTAGAGCGTGGAGCCGAGGTAAAGCGCGCGCGCGCCGAGCGGGTTCTCCGGCCCGCCCGCCATGTAGCGCGGCAGCTCCGGGCGGCGCATGAGCATTTCCTTCGGCGGGCGCCAGTCGGGCCATTCGCGTTTTTCGGTGACCCGATGCACGCCGGCCCAGGTAAAGCCGGGGCGGCCGACGCCGATGCCGTAGCGCACGGCCGTGCCGCCCTCCTGCACCAGATAGAGCATGCGCTCCGGCGTGTTGATGATGACGGTGCCGGGCTCTTCGCCGCCGTCATAGGCGACGGTCTGCTTCAAATATCTCGGATCGACCGCGCGAGCAGCCGGCGGCAGCGACGCGCGGACGACCGGCCGCAGAGACGCCGGCGGCCAATAGGACGGGAACACCGCCAGCATCAACGCCTGGACGGGCGCAACCGGCAGCGGCGCCGCTAG
>JBBDNZ010000072.1:0-5351 GCA_040877285.1 Xanthobacteraceae bacterium | reverse complement strand
CGCCGCTTTGTCGATTCAACGTTGGGCGATCTTGCTCTAAAGTCGCGGGATGATACGCCGAACGCCTCTCTATATCGTCTGCTCGCCCCGGCCGCGCGTGGGCAAGACGCTGGTGGCGAGGCTGCTCGTCGATTTCTTTCTGCTGGAGGGGCGGCCGGTCGCGGCCTTTGACTTCGCCGCCGAAGAACCGTCGCTGCGCGATTATCTGCCCGGCTATACGGCCAAAGCCGACGTGGCTGGAATCAAGGGGCAGATGGCGCTGTTCGACCGGCTGATCGCCGACGACAAGACGGCCAAGATCGTGGATCTCGCGCCCGCGGCCTTCGATCAGTTTTTTGCCGTGTCGCGCGAAATCGGCTTTATCGACGATGCCCGCCAACGCGGCATCGAGCCGGTGGCGCTTTTCATGACCGATCCGGATCGCGCGTCGATCCAGGCCTATGCCGGCCTGCAAAGCCGCATGCCGGAGATGGTGCTGGTGCCGGTCTATAACGAGGCGGTCGCCAAGGGCCGGCGCAACCGCGCCAACTTTCCTTTGTCGCGCGCGGTCTCGGTGCCGATGTATATTCCCGCGCTCCCTCCGCTGCTGCATCACTATATTGAAAAGCCGCCGTTTTCCTTCGCCGACTTCCGCTCGACCCCGCCGGGAGACATTCCGCTCGACGTTTACATGGAACTGCACCGCTGGATGCGGCGCGCTTTCGTCGAGTTTCGCGAACTGGAATTGCGCCTGCTGCTGCACGACGTGCAGGCCTCGCTCTCGCGCAGCGGCGAAAAGGCGTAGAGTTAAGACCGCCTGACGTTGACTTTTTACCTCTCCCCGCGCGCGGGGCGCGCGAGGGAGGCGCGATCAGAAGCGCCAGCGCTGCGCGTTGGCGACCAGGAAGTCGCGGAACACCTGCACGCGCGCGACCGTCTTCAATTCTTCCGGATAGACGAAATAAGCGTCGAGCGCGATCGATTCCGAATCGGCGAAGAGCTGCACCAGCCCGCTGTCCTCCACCAGATAGTCCGGCAGCATGGCGATGCCGAGGCCCTGCTGGCAGGCGCGCAGCACGCCGAGCACGTTGTTGATGATCAAGATCGGCGTGCGGGGCGATTTGCCCTCGCGGCCCACCGTAATGAGCCAGGTGCGGTTCTGTAGATGCGCCGGAGCATTGCCGCCGAGCAGCAGAATATTGTGTGCATCGAGCTCGTCCACCGAGCGCGGGGAGCCTTTCCGCTTGAGATATGCCGGCGAGGCATAGGCATGGAAGCGCACCGAAAAAAGCTTGCGCTGAATGAGATCCGGCTGCTGCGGCTGCCGCAGGCGGATGGCGACGTCCGCTTCGCGCATGGAAAGATCGAGTTCTTCGTCGGTCACGATGATCGTGAGATGGATGTCGGGATAGAGTTCGATGAATTCGCCGAGCCGGGGTGTCAGCCAATTAATGCCGATGCCTGCGGTGGTGGTCACTTTGAGGTCGCCGTGCGGCCGCTCGCGGCTGTCGGTGAGCTTGGCGCGCGCCGCTTCCAATTTCATGAAAACGTCGTGGGCGGTGCGATAGAGTACGTCGCCTTGCTCGGTGAGAATGAGGCCGCGGGCGTGACGGTGAAACAGCGCCACGCCCAGTTCCTGCTCCAGCGCGCTCACCTGGCGCGATACCGCCGACTGCGAGAGTCCCAGATGCTCGCCCGCGTGAGTGAAGCTGCCGGCCTCCGCCGCGGCGTGAAATACTTTGAGCTTGTCCCAGTCCATCTGCCCTGCGTTTCCGCCCGTCGCTTATTTTCTTCCCTTCCCGCGATCCGGAAGGGTTGGGAAAGCTCATTACTCCGCCGCCACCGCCGACTCTGCTTCGCCGTGCGCGGCAAGAAATTTTTCCGTCTCGATCGCGGCCATGCAGCCTTGGCCGGCGGCGGTGACCGCTTGCCGGTAGATATCGTCGGTCACGTCGCCGGCGGCGAAAACGCCGGACACCGAGGTTGCCGTGGAAAAAGGCGCCGTCTCCACATAGCCGGAGGGCTTCAATTTGAGCTGTCCCGCCACCAGCTCGGTAGCGGGGCTGTGACCGATGGCGATGAACACGCCGTCCACTTTCTTTTCCGTGATTGCGCCGGTCTTCACATGGCGCAGCTTCACGCCTGTCACTTTCAGCGGATTTTCACCGCCCGCCACGTCCTCAAGCACGGTATCCCAGATCACGTCGATCTTCGCATTCTTGGCCAGCCGGTCCTGCAAGATCTTCTCCGCGCGAAAACTGTCGCGGCGGTGCACGACCGTGACCTTCGAGGCGAAGTTGGTGAGGAACAGCGCTTCCTCCACCGCCGTATTGCCGCCGCCGATCACCACCACTTCTTTGTTGCGGTAGAAGAAACCGTCGCAGGTGGCGCAGGCGGAGACGCCGTAGCCCTTGTATTTCTGCTCCGAGGCGATCTCGAGCCAGCGTGCCTGGGCGCCGGTGGCGAGAATGAGCGCATCGGCGAGATAGACCTCGCCGGAATCGGTTTCCAGCCGGAACGGCCGGCGCGAGAGATCCACCTTATTGACATGGTCGGCGACCAGCCGGGTGCCCACATGCTCCGCCTGCTTCTGCATTTGCTCCATCAGCCAGGGACCCTGGATGACGTCGGCGAAGCCGGGATAGTTCTCCACGTCGGTGGTGATGGTGAGCTGGCCGCCGGGCTGGATGCCCTGAATGAGGATGGGCTCCAGCATGGCGCGGGCGGCATAGATCGCCGCCGTATAGCCCGCCGGGCCGGAGCCGATGATGACGACCTTGGCGCGGGTGGTGGCCATGAAAGGGGTCCTGACGGCTCCGTGGGGCGCAAGAAGGGGCAAATAGCCCCTTTCATGCCCAGCAATCTAAGCCTTCCCTGAAGCTATGCAAGGCGCGCAACCCGGCGGGGACGCTCGACGCCGCCGCGCAATAATATTTCGCAAGCCGCCGTTTCGCGCTATGGATCACGGGCCGCGCCGTCCCCTTTCCGGGGAGCGAACAGGGAGTTTCGGGTGACCCGCCGTCTCGACAGCATCGACCGCAAAATCCTGACCGAGCTTCAGGCCGGCGGCCGCATCACCAACGTGGAGCTGGCGCGCCGGGTCGGCATTTCCGCGCCGCCTTGTCTGCGCCGCGTGCGCGCGCTGGAAGAAGCCGGCTACATCAAGGGCTACCGCGCCCTGCTCGACGAAAAGCTTTTGGGCTTCGAGGTCGCCGTCTTCGCTATGGTGCATTTATCGAGCCAGGCCGAGGCCGATCTCTCGGCCTTCGAAAAATTCGTTCAGGCGCAGTCCTTGGTGCGCGAATGCTGGATGCTTTCCGGCGAGATCGATTTCATCCTCAAATGCGTGGCGCCGGATCTGAAAACCTTTCAAGCCTTCGTCGCCGAGTTGACCGCCGCGCCGAACGTGCGCAACGTGAAGACCTCGCTGACGCTGCGCAATTCCAAGGACGCGCCGATGGTGCCGCTGGAGGTCAATCCATGAGCGGGTTCAAAAGCCCGGCGCTGAAAGGCGTCACCAACATTAAGCCGGTCGCGCCGCGCCGGGTCCAGCCGGGCGGGATCCTGCATTTCACCATCAGCGTAAGCGACCTGGAACGTTCGCGGCGCTTCTATGAGGATATCGTCGGCGCCATCTATTGGCGGCAGAACGACAGCACGGTTTTCATGCGCTGCGGCGAACAGTATTTTGTGTTGTCACGCCCCCGCGCCCATGAGCACGTTCCGCCAAATCGGGGGCGCGAAATCCTGATCCATCACGCCTTCTTGGTTCAGGGAGAGGATTTCGATGCCGCGGTGGCGCATCTGGAAGCAAACGGCGTCGAGGTGCTGCTCTACGAGGACAAGGGCCACCGCAGTTTCACCGGACGGCATTTGTATTTTCACGATCCCGACGGCAACACCGTCGAGTTCATCGATTTTCAGGGCGTCGGCGACGTGAGCGCGCCGCCCCATGAGGGCCGCTACCACCGGCGTAGCGGAAAACTTTAAGCGGTCATACCGGGGCGCGGATGTAATTCAGAGACGTCATGGCCGGGCTTGTCCCGGCCATGACGAAGAAATAAAGCGCAATCTGTGAGTTTGGACGCCGGGTTCGCACTTCGTGCGGCCGGAAAGAAGGGCTACGTCAGCTTCGTCGTCATCCGCGCTGCCTCACCGCATCCACGCTCCAGGTGCCTCCGCCAGCGGCGGCAAGATAAAGAAATACAAAGCAGAACAGCACCGCTTCGTTGCCGCCGTTGAGCAAGGGAATAAAGCCCTTGGGCGCGTGACCGATGAAATAGGCGGCCGCCATCTCGCCGGAAAGAATGAAAGCCGCCGGCCGCGTGAACAGCCCGAGCACCAGCAGGCTGCCGCCGACCAGTTCCAACAGGCCGGCGCTGCCGTAGAGCGAAAAGAGCTGGATTTCCGCGAACATCGGGACGGCGGGAAATCCAAGCAGCTTGGCGGTGCCGTATTGCAGTAGCACCAATCCCGCCATGAGGCGCAACAGGCTAAGTACGCGCGGCGACCAGTCGGCGAAAAATCCCTGATTCATGCGCCCCCAAGAGTCCTTGCGAAAGACGCGCGGCCGCGCCTTAGCGCCACTCCACTTTCTTCACCTCGTAGGCCTTGGCGCCGCTCGGCGTCACCACCTCGACCTGCGCGCCCTTGGCCTTGCCGATGAGCGCGCGCGCGAGCGGCGAGGTGATGGAAATTCTGCCGGATTTGGCGTCGGCCTCGGGCTCACCCACGATCTGCCAGACCTGCTTTTTATCGGTGTCCTCGTCGATCAATGTCACCGTCGCGCCGAACTTAATGGTTTCGCCGGACAGTTTGGAAACGTCGATCACGTCGGCGCGCGCGAGCCTGTCCTCAAGCTCGGCGATGCGGCCCTCGTTGTGCGACTGCGCTTCCTTGGCGGCGTGATACTCGGCATTCTCCGAGAGATCGCCGTGCGTGCGCGCGTCGGTGATTTGCTGGATGATGCGCGGCCGCTCGACCTGCTGGCGGTGCTTGAGTTCCTTCATGAGCACCGCATAGCCCGCGGCCGTCATTGGAATCTTTTCCATCAATCGTCTATCCTCCGGCCGGCTTGCCTCAGGTTCAAACATTCAATAACTCCCGCGATCTTTCGCGGGAGCCCATTTACAAGCGGCAAAGCAAAAAACTCCGACCGCTCCGCCGGATCACTTCCGGCGTCGCGATCGCTCAACGCGCTGCCAACTCACGCCCTCGCACCAGAACGCATTCAGCAAAAGTGGATACCGGTTTTGCGGAACGCAATCAAACTTGCGCAGATTGCGTAAACTTATCTGCGTACGCGTTCCAACTCTTTAACATAGCGCGTTTTCTTTACGCGAACCGGATTCCACTTCGCTTGAAAACGCTCT
>JBBDNZ010000071.1:0-5390 GCA_040877285.1 Xanthobacteraceae bacterium | reverse complement strand
TGGCGGGAGCGACGGGACTCGAACCCGCGGCCTCCGGCGTGACAGGCCGGCGCTCTAACCAACTGAGCTACGCCCCCGAAAGGGTTTGTGGGACTTAAATGTCACCTCCCCCTAAGTCAAGGAGCGCACCCGGCGGGTGGCGAACCGAAGCTGAAAGAGCATTTCCGCCCGATGTAGCGCCGGAGAAGGCCTGAATTTTTGGGGACTTCTTTTATATTGGATGCGAAAAACCCCTATTTTTCACGAAGAATCGTGGTGTAGCATTGCCGAATCGTTTAATTCGGCCGTTGCAAGCTGATTTCCGAGCCCCTTTCCTTGAGGAGGATCCATCGATGGCAACCAAACCGGCGGCATCTCCGACCGTCACAACCAAGCATCTCGCGGCCAAGCTGGCTGAAGATCATGAGATGTCGAAAAAGCAGACTGAGGCGATACTCAACGATCTCGTCGCCCTGATTACCAAGCATCTCAAGAAAGGCGACCGCATTCGTATCGGCGGCCTCGGCATTCTTGTGGTGAGAAAGCGCGCTGCCCGCATGGGCCGCAACCCGGCCACCGGCGAGGCCATTCAGATCAAGGCGAGCAAGAAGGTCGCCTTCCGGGCGGCAAAGGATCTCAAGGAAGCGGTCTGATTGCGCCGGCGCTGTGGGAGTGCCACGCCGCCGCTGCAAGCAGCGCGACACTCTACGGGCATCTGGCAGTTAAGCTCTTGCGGCCGCGTCGGTGCAGGGGCTCAAACCGCCACTTTGGCAAGAAAGGCTTCAACCTTGGACCGAAGGTCGGAGACGGCGGTTTCCACCGTCTCCGACGCATTCAGCACGGTCTCCGCCGACGAGCGCGTTTCCGACGTGCCTCCGGCGACTTCCCCCAACACCGTCACCACGACCCCGGTTCCCCGCGCAGCGCTGGCGACGCTCTGCGAAATTTCGCCGGTCGCCCCGTTCTGCTGCTCGACCGACGCGGCCACGGCGGTGGTGAATTGATTGATCTCCTGCATGCGGTTGGCGATGCGCCGGATCGCCTCCACCGCGCTGGTGGTGGAATTTTGCACAGCCGCAATATGGCTGGCGATGTCCTCCGTCGCTTTCGAGGTCTGCACGGCCAGTGATTTGACCTCGGAGGCGACGACGGCAAAGCCCTTTCCGCATTCGCCCGCGCGCGCCGCCTCGATGGTGGCGTTGAGCGCCAGCAAGTTAGTCTGACCGGCGATATCGCGAATAAGCTTGACCACGTCGCCGATCTTTTGCGCTCCGTCGGATAGGATAGCGATCTCGCTGTCGGTCGCCTGCGCTTCCGATGTGGCAAGCTGCACGATTTCGCTGGTATGAGCCAGTTGCCGGTCGATTTCCGCGATCGACCGGGAGAGTTCATTGGCGGCGACGGCAGCGGTTTTAACGTTCGAGGAGGCTTCGTTAAATGCGGAAACCGCCCCCTCGGCCCGCTGCGAGGTTTTGTGCGAGGCATCGAACAGCGACGTCGCGGTGGCGCGCATGGCGCTCGCGCTGTCGCTCACGCTGGAGAGCAGGCTCTCCACCTGGTTCCGGAACGCGGCGATGGCGGCGTCGATGGCGGCTCTGTGATCCTGCTGGCTGCGGATGGCGGCACGTTCCTGCTCTAATTGCTGCCGTTCGGTGATGTCTTCATGGGTCGACACCCAGCCCCCTTCCGGGCGCGCTTCATTGGCCACCGCGATCCTGCGGCCGTCGGGAAGCTCAAAAATGTGCCGGAATGTCTTTCCACCCTGCACCGCCGCACTGGCGCGGCGGTCATAGGCATCGGGATCCTCAGCCAGCGTGCCCGCTTTCAGGCGCTGCTCCAGAATATCGCGCAGCGTGAAACCGACGCGCAGCTTTCCCTGCACCGCATAGATTTCCGCATAGCGCCGGTTCCAAAATACCAGCCGGCCCGCGGCGTCGAACATGCAAAGGCCCTGGGACATGTAGCTGAGCGCGCCGTCGAGCAGCGCATTTTCTGCGCGCAGGTTTTCCTGAGACGAGCCGTCGGCGGCCGTCGCCGCCCAGCGCATGGCCATGCCAAGACCGACGCCCGCCGCCCCGGCGGCCCAGGCAAAGGCTGGCGTCTTGGCCCCGGCGGCGATGAAGGACAGAGCCCAAATGCCGCATGCAACCGCAACGGCCGTCCCCACGCCCCACAGCCGGCGCGCGGTGCCGGTGCTCGCCCGCGAGCGGCTGAATTGGCCGAGTGTCGCCAAGACGGCGAGAATACAAACCGCCGCCGCCAGCGCCATAAGGCCCCGGTCGTCCGCAGCGGCCGCGAGGGAAAGAGACGAAAACATGAGATTCCAGACTGCCTACGCTCGTAATTTTGTAGCGCAGCGGTATTTCCCCAACGTTAACTTCCGCATTCGGTAAATCTCCTAACGACGCTGCTGACGATTTCACAAGAAAATAGCCGGGCCGGGAGTGGCTTAGGTCTTTCTACTGGCCAAGGCCGCCGCAGACGCGACGGCCGGGCGCTGACGTCCCGCCGGCCAGGCCGTTTTCGTATCACTTCGCGCTAAAGCTGCCGGTGCAATCTTGGCGCGTGACGGTTCCCTGGTAGATCGAGCCCGTCATGATCAGCGTCTTCGGCTGGCCCGCCTGGCCGGCCAATTTGTCCGCCCCGAAACTGCCATCGGCATTCATGTCGACCGAACCGTCCTCGCCGTCATGGACGACCTCAACGCGGCCGGGCTTGTTATGTTTTTCGAAGCGGATTTCCGTGGGAAATTTTCCCTTGCAGGCGGCGGACCAAGAAATGGTACCGCGTGTCAGCACTTCGGCCGAAAAAGCGGCGGAGGGAAGCACGATCAAGGCGGCGATAAGAACGGCTCTCATGGGAATCCCCTTGGCGGTCAAAGAGACCGTTAGCGGCGCCATGTAACGATTTTGTGAAGGGCTAAAGGATGTGCCGGCGGGCTTTCCGCCAAGTGCTGGTGGGCGGTGACGGACTCGAACCGCCGACCCTCTCGGTGTAAACGAGATGCTCTACCAGCTGAGCTAACCGCCCGCCGCTTCCTTTATCGCTGCTTGCCGCCGCAACGCAAGCCGACCGCGCCGGCGCAATTTCGTCCGCGCCACAGCGGCCGCGCACGCAAAAACGCCCCCGCCGCGAACGCGGGGGCGTTAGCCGGTAAAATTCAACGCTATTTGTTGACCGCTTCCTTGAGCCCCTTGCCGGCGGAGAAACGCGGGCGCTTGGCGGCTTTGATCTTGACCGGATTACCGGTGCGCGGGTCGCGACCTTCGCGCGCTGCACGCTTGACCACTTTAAAGTTACCAAAGCCCATGATCTTGACCTCGCCGCCCCGTTTCAGCGTGGAGGTGATGGCGTCGAAGGTTGCCTCGACCGCCGTCGCAGCAGCCGCCTTCGTCATCTGAGCCTTGCCGGCCACCGCAGCGATAAGTTCGTTCTTGGTCATCGGACCATTCCTTTCCTGCGCTGCCATCGAATCAACGGCAATCCACCGTTGCGGCGCGGAGGGTTTGCCGAAATGCCATGCTTTGCAAGCCGATTCTTGCGGTGGTTGCTGGAAAAGCAGCGAATCGCAGGCACCAAACCGCGACGTTTGCAAGCGGGCGCGGCCGCCTAAATGGTGACGGCGGCGTCTTGGGGACGCCGCCGTTCATTCGATTCGCCGGTGCGGACTTGTCAGTGAGCGGTCAACCCGGAAGGCTCTTCCTCGCCGGCTGTCGTCTCGGTGGGTTTGGCGGCAAGCTCGTCCCAGACGATCGGTTCGGGCTTGCGCACCAGCGCGTGCTCCAGCACCTCGTCCATGCGGGAGACCGGGACGATATTGAGTCCGCCCTTGATGCTGTCGCTGATCTCGACGAGATCCTTGGCGTTATCCTCCGGGATCAGCACGGTCTTGATGCCGCCGCGCATCGCCGCCAGGAGCTTCTCCTTCAGCCCGCCGATCGGCAGCACACGGCCGCGCAGCGTGATCTCGCCGGTCATGGCGACGTCGCGGCGCACGGGGATCCCCGTCATCACCGACACGATGGCGGCCACCATGGCGACGCCGGCCGAGGGGCCGTCCTTCGGCGTGGCGCCTTCCGGCACGTGCACGTGGATGTCGCGCTTGTCGAACAAGGGCGGCTCGATGCCGAAATCGACCGCGCGCGAGCGCACGTATGACGCCGCCGCCGAGATCGATTCCTTCATCACGTCGCGCAAGTTGCCGGTCACCGTCATCTTGCCCTTGCCCGGCATCATCGCGGCTTCGACCGTGAGCAGCTCGCCGCCGACCTCGGTCCAGGCCAAGCCGGTAACGACGCCGATCAGATCGTTCTCCTCGACCTCGCCGTAGCGGAACTTCGGCACGCCGAGATAATCGCCGACGGTCTTTTCCGTGACCTTCACCGACTTCTTCTTCGAGATCGTCAGCTCCTTCACCGCCTTGCGGATCAGCGTGGAGAGCTCGCGTTCGAGATTGCGCACGCCCGCCTCCCGCGTGTAGCGCCGGATGATCAGGAGCAGCGCGCCATCGTCGATCGACCACTCGCTCGGACCGAGGCCGTGTTTTTCGATCGCGTGCGGGATCAGGTGCTTGCGCGCGATCTCGACTTTCTCATCTTCGGTGTAGCCGGCGATGCGGATGATCTCCATGCGATCCATCAACGGCGGCGGGATGTTGAGCGTGTTCGCCGTGGTGATGAACATCACGCTGGACAGATCGTAGTCGACCTCAAGATAGTGATCGTTGAACGTGTGGTTCTGCTCGGGATCGAGCACCTCGAGCAGCGCCGAGGACGGATCGCCGCGGAAGTCCGCGCCCATCTTGTCCACTTCGTCGAGCAAAAAGAGCGGATTCGACGACTTCGCCTTGCGCATCGACTGAATGATCTTGCCGGGCATCGAGCCGATATAGGTGCGCCGGTGGCCGCGGATTTCGGCCTCGTCGCGCACGCCGCCGAGCGAGACGCGCACGAATTCGCGTCCCGTCGCCTTGGCGATCGACTTGCCAAGCGAAGTCTTGCCCACGCCGGGAGGCCCGACGAGGCACAGGATCGGCCCGGTCAGCTTGTTCGCCCGCTGCTGCACGGCGAGATATTCGACGATGCGCTCCTTGACCTTCTCCAGACCGAAGTGATCGTGGTCGAGGATCTGCTCGGCCAGCTTGAGATCTTTCTTGACCTTGGTCTTCTTGTTCCACGGAATGGACAAGAGCCAGTCGAGATAGTTGCGCACCACGGTGGCTTCCGCCGACATTGGCGACATCTGCCGCAACTTCTTCAGCTCGTGCGTGGCTTTCTCGCGCGCTTCCTTCGAGAGCCTGGTCTTCTTGATCTTTTCCTCAAGCTCGGTGAGCTCGTCCTTGCCTTCCTCGTCGCCGAGCTCCTTCTGGATCGCCTTCATCTGCTCGTTGAGGTAGTACTCGCGCTGCGTCT
>JBBDNZ010000070.1:0-5486 GCA_040877285.1 Xanthobacteraceae bacterium | reverse complement strand
CGCGCCGGCGGTCTGGGCGGCGCGGCGTGAAATAGGCACGCGCTTTCTCTTGGCCTGGATCGTTCCAAGCTGGGTTCTGTTCGAACTCATTGTCACCAAGCTGCCGCACTATGTGCTGCCGCTATACCCGGCCATTGCCATACTGACGGCCGGTGCGCTGGATGCCCGTGTGCTCTCGCACAGACGGTGGCTGGTGGCCGGCGCGGCATGGTGGTTCGTCATCCCGGTCATCCTCGGCTTTGCGGGGATCGTCGCTTCGATCTATATCGGCCACGACCTTAATCTTCTCGCCTGGCCCTTCGCCGCCGCCGCAATGATCATGGGCCTGCTCGCCTGGCGGCTCTATGAAATAGATGGTGCGGAAAATTCGCTGCTGCGCGCGGCGGCTGCCTCAATTCTCGTCGCATTTGCCACCTATGGCGTCGTTTTCCCCGCGCTGACGCCGCTGTTCCCAAGCATGACGCTCGCGCGTGTGCAAAACGAGGCGAATTGCGCCAACCCCATTGCCGCCTCCGCCGGATTCCACGAACCCAGCTTGGTGTTTCTCGCAGGCACTCAGACCGTTCTCACCGACGGCGCGGCGGCGGCGGACTTTCTGCGCCAGGGCGGGTGCCGCTTGGCCTTTATCGATGCGCGGCAGGAGCGCAGCTTTGCCAGCCGGGCGGAAGCGATCGGCTTGCTCTATGCGCAGGGGCCGCGCTTCGACGCCATCAATTTCAGCGGAGGCCGCGCAATCTCCATCGCGGTTTACCGCGCGGACGGCCTGCAGCAGCCATGATCGAACACGCCGAGCCGACTTTTATGGAAAGGATCTTGCCGGTGCTGTCACGCATGGGTTCCAGCCTTACGGCATGGATGGCAACTCTGCTGCGGTTGCCGCGTGGCACCGCCGCGCGCTTGCAGCCGCTATGGCCGCTTAGCCCTTCCGCTATTCGTGCAGCCATCGTCATGGTTCTGCTTTTCATCGGCGCCATGGCGGCGCTCGATTGGTGGATGCCCGCCGTGGCGCTCAACGTTCTACCTCAATGGCTCCTGGGATTTTTCAGCGACGTCACCGACTTCGGCAAATCCGGGTGGTTCCTGTGGCCGATCGGTCTTTTGCTTCTGGTCATTGCGGCAAGCCCGACGCATGGACTTTCGCGGGTCGCGCAGCTGGTCTTGGCCGCAATCGTCGTGCGGCTTGGCTTTATCTTCTTCGCCATCGCCTTGCCGGGGCTTTTCACCAGTCTCGTCAAGCGGTTGATCGGGCGGGCGCGCCCCTTCGTTTCCCTGACTGCGGAGCCTTATCGCTTCGCGCCTTTTTCATGGGATGAGGCCTACACCAGCCTGCCGTCGGGCCATGCCACCACGGCCTTTTCCGCGGCAGTGGCCATCGGGGCCGTATGGCCGCAGGCCCGTATCGTCATGTGGGTCTACGCGGGGATCATTGCGCTGAGCCGGGTGGTAATGGCCGCGCATCATCCAAGCGACGTAATCGCGGGCGCTATCGTCGGAATTTTGGGGGCGCTCTTGGTGCGCCGCTGGTTTGCCGCGCGGCGGCTCGGGTTTAGCGTTGACGCCGACGGGTCGATCCACGCGTTAACCCCGCCATCATCGAGGCGCGTCAAACGAGTTGCCGCCGGGCTTCTGTCTCAATAAGAAGTTGCCTTCGGCTATTCGGCGCGGCGGTTTGGACCGGTTTTTGCCATGAACGACAAAAATATGCGGAGCAGCGCGGAGGCGCCGGCCGTGTCCGTGGTCGTTCCCGTCCGCAATGAAGCGGGCAACATCGCGCCCTTGATCGACGAGATTTCCGCCGCGCTTGACGGGCGCTGGAGCTACGAGATCGTCTATGTCAACGACGGATCGAGCGACGGCACCGCAAAGGAGCTGACCGAGCTGATGGCGAGCCGCCCCTATCTGCGTCAAATCAAACATGCGACGTCCTGCGGCCAATCGGCGGCGGTGCGCAGCGGCGGCAAGGCGGCGCGCGCGCCGATCATCGTCACGCTCGACGGCGACGGCCAGAACGATCCAAAATTCATACCCGAGCTGGTGCAGATGCTGATGAACTCGCCCCGGCTGGGCCTCATCGCCGGGCAGCGCGTGGGCCGCAAGGCGACGGGATTCAAGAAATTACAGTCGCGCATCGCCAATGGCGTGCGCGGCGCCATTTTACGCGACGGCACCCGCGATACCGGCTGCGGGCTGAAAGCCGTTCGCCGCGAGGTATTTCTCAATCTTCCCTATTTCGACGGCCTGCACCGCTTTCTGCCGGCGCTGGTCAAGCGCGAGGGCTACGAGATCGGCTACGTGGACGTGGTCGATCGCCCGCGCGGTCACGGGGTATCGAATTACGGCATGTGGGACCGGCTGTGGATCGGAATTCTCGATCTTGCCGGTGTGTGGTGGCTGATCCGGCGACGCAAGCGCGTACCTGAGGTTTCGGAGGGAACTCATGCTCATTGATCTGTCGCATGCCGTGGGCAATTATTTGTGGGACATCTTCGTCGTCAGCCTGGATTGGTGGGTGCTGCTCGGCTTTATCGCGCAGGGCCTCTTTACCATGCGGTTCGTGGTGCAATGGATCGCAAGCGAGCGGGCGGGAAAAAGCGTCGTGCCGCTGGCTTTCTGGCTGTTTTCGATCGGCGGCGGCGTGCTGCTGCTCGGCTACGCGCTCTACCGCAAAGACCCGGTGTTCATCGCCGGCCAGGCCTTCGGCGTCTTCGTCTATGTCCGTAACCTGCATTTCGTCTTGCGCGAGCGGCGCGTTGCGCCGTCCGCTGTGTGAACGTCACTTCGCGGCGGCGAGCGCCGCAAAACCACGCTCGAGGTCGGCGATCAGATCGCCGGCATCCTCCAGCCCGACATGTAAGCGAATGGCCGGGCCACCCGGCGCCCATTTGGTCGCGGTGCGATAGCCTGAGCAGTCGAACGGCAGCGCCAGGCTCTCATAACCGCCCCAGGAATAGCCCAGGCCGAACAGACGCAGCGCATTGAGAAAGGCGCGGACGGCGGCTTCCGGCGCCGGCTTCAAGACGACGGCGAAAAGCCCGCTGGCGCCGGAAAAATCGCGGCTCCAGATGGCGTAGCCCGGGCCGCTCTCCAAGGCGGGGTGCAGCACGCGCAGAATTTCCGGCCGCTGCTCCAGCCAACGCGCGAGGCGCAAGCCGGATTCCTGGTGACGCGCGAGCCGCACGCTCAAGGTCCGCAAGCCGCGCAGCGCCAAATAAATATCGTCGGGGCCGACGCAAAGCCCGAGCGTGCCCACGGTCTGCAAAAGCCGCGGCCAGGCCGCCGCATTGGCCGAGACCATGCCGATCATCAGGTCGGCATGGCCGCCGATATATTTGGTGCCGGCCTGGATCGAGAGATCGGCGCCGAAATCGAGCGCGCGGAAATAAAGCGGCGTCGCCCAAGTGTTGTCCATCACCACCTGCGCGCCCTTGGCATGCGCCGCCGCGGCGATGGCGGGGATATCCTGCATTTCGAAGGATTGCGAGCCCGGCGATTCGACGAACACGGCGCGCGTATTCGGCTTGAACAGCTTGGCGATGCCGGCGCCGATCCGCGGATCGTAATAGGTGGTCTCGATACCGAGCCTTTTTAGCACCGTATCGCACAGCACGCGCGTGGGCTGATAGACGCTGTCGCTCACCAGGAGGTGGTCGCCGGCGCCGGCCACGGACAACAGCGCGGCGGAAATGGCCGTAAGGCCGGAGGGAGCCAGCGCCACGCCGGCGCAGGCCGGCCCTTCGATTTCGGCCATCGCCTGTTGCAGCGCTTCCGACGTGGGCGTGCCGCGGCGGCCGTAATGATAGCGGCCGCGGTGCGCCAAAAGGTCCTCGGCCGTGCGATAGAGTACCGTGGAGGCGTGATGCACCGGCGGGTTGACGAATCCGTGGTAGGAAAACGGGTCGCGCCCGCCGGTGACGAGCCGCGTGTCCGGCTTGAACTCCGGCTTATCGCCGCTGCGATCGCTTTTCTTTGCCATTGGCCATATACCGCGCCGGAAGCCTCGGACGTCAACCCCGCTGTACGATCGTCCCAAGATGTTATTCTAGCCCCATGACCGCGATCGACGACGACCGAGCCATGCGTCCGCCCGTGGTCGCGCTCCACCGGAACCCCCGCGTGCGCAGTATTATCCTGCAAGGCTTGTTCCTATTGGCGGTGCTGTGGGTCGCCTACGAATTCATCGCCAATGCCAGGAATAATCTCGCCGCGCAGAATATCGCCAGCGGCTTCGGCTTCCTGGAGCAAACCGCCGGCTTCGACGTCAGCCAGTCGCTCATTCCCTATCGCGCCACCGACAGCTACGGCCGTTTGTTCCTGGTCGGCCTGTCGAACACGCTGCTGGTATCGGCGCTCGGCATTTTGTTCGCGACGGCAATCGGCTTCACGGTCGGAATCGCGCGGCTATCCAGCAATTGGCTCGTTTCCCGGCTGGCGGGCGCTTATGTGGAAGCGCTCCGCAATCTGCCGCTCTTGTTCCAATTGCTGTTCTGGTACCTCGCCGTGTTGGGCACGCTGCCCGCCGCGCGTGAGAGCATTTCCATTTTCGGTGAGGTTTTTCTCAACAACCGCGGTATCGTAACGCCACGCCCGATTTTCGGCGCGGGAAGCGGGCTCGTGCTTGCGGCCGCCGCCGGCGGGTTTGTTGCGGCCGTCGGGCTGAAATATTGGGCGCGGCGGCGGCAGGCGGCGGCCGGCGAATCCTATCCGGTCCTTTGGCCGGCGCTTGCCCTCATCTTTGGACTGCCGCTTGCGGCGATGATCGCCACCGGCTTTCCCATCGAGTTCGAGCGCCCGCGGCTCGCCGGATTCAATTTTCTCGGCGGCCTGCGCATCAACCCGGAATTCGTCGCGCTGCTCGTCGCGCTTTCGACCTACACCGCGGCATTTATCGCCGAGACCGTGCGTTCGGGCATTCTCGCAGTCCCGCGCGGGCAGAACGAAGCGGCTTATGCGCTGGGGCTTCGCCGCGGGCTGGCTTTACGTCTCGTCGTCGTTCCGCAGGCGCTGCGCGTTATTATTCCGCCGCTCACCAGCCACTATCTCAACCTGACGAAAAATTCCTCGCTTGCCGTCGCCATCGGCTATCCGGACCTGTTCGCGGTCTTCGCCGGAACCGCGCTCAATCAAACCGGTCAGGCGATGGAAATCGTTGCGCTAACCATGACGACCTATCTGCTGATCTCTCTCATCACCAGCGCCGCGATGAATTTCTACAACGCGCGCCTGCGGCTTAAGGAGCGCTGACCGACGATGAGCGACATTGCCGCCGAAACCGCTTTTGTCCGCGCCGGATTGTCGCCGCCGCTGCCGCCGCCGCGCCAAGGCGTTGCAATGTGGCAGCGGTGGAATCTGTTCGGCGGCTGGCTCAATACGGCACTGACTCTCCTGAGCCTCTCTCTGATTTGGCTTTTCGTCTGGCCCGCGGCTAAATTTCTCATCGTCGATGCGGTATGGGCGGGCGCGAGCCGGGAGGATTGCTTGGCGCAGAC
>JBBDNZ010000069.1:0-5550 GCA_040877285.1 Xanthobacteraceae bacterium | reverse complement strand
GCCAGTTCCGCCATGGGTTTGTTGCCGCCCTGGTAGGCGGATTCATAAAGGTCGATGGCGACCAGCGCGGGCGCGGGGCCGACGAGAGTCTTGCGCCGATAGGCTGAGTAAATCTCCAGCACCTCCGGCGGGATGACGTCTTTCCAGCAGTGGTCTTCGAAATCAGCGCTCATGGAGGCAGTGGAGCCTTTTCGCCCGGCAAATTCAATAGCATAGCGATGCTTTGCCCCTTGACGCCGCGGTTGCTAGTGCCCATTCCTATAGGGTCAGTCGGCTGGACGGCCGCTGCGGCAATGGCCGAAAGGCCGCCGTGGAGGAAAGTCCGGGCTCCATGGACTTAACGGTGCCGGATAACGTCCGGCGGGGGCAACCCCAGGGAAAGTGCCACAGAGACGAGACCGCCGCGGAGCGTTGCGTATGCCGCGGCAAGGGTGAAACGGTGCGGTAAGAGCGCACCGCGTTTCCGGCGACGGAAACGGCACGGCAAACCCCACCGGGAGCAAAACCGAATAGGGGCGGCGCGGGGAGAAATCTCCGGATCGAGTCCGGATCAGCCGCCCGGGTAGGTTGCTAGAGGCGCCGGGCAACCGGCGTCGCAGAGGAATGGCCGTCACGCGTTCTGCATCCGTGTAGGACGCCATACAGAACCCGGCTTACAGGCTGGCTGATGCTTTAATAAGGGGCGTCCGGCGGAGAACCCGCCGGGCGCCCCGCCAATTTTGGAGCACGCCGCAGCGATCGACCCCGGAACGCCGGCGGCCGTCGAGATTCGGCCACAAATCCATCGGTAGCTTGCGTGCGCCGATAGACTGCTGAATTGCCGACGGCCTTCGTTGGGGGCAACATTCCATGAAAATCGGTTTTGCTCGCCTCGCCCCGGCTATCCGCACCATGGCGGTCGCGCTCGCGGCACTTTTGCTCCTGAGCGCGCTGGCAAAACCGCGGATCGTCGCTGCGCAAAGCAGCACACTACCGATGACGATCTCCCTGCCGTACTTCATTGCCGAGAATCCGGCCGATATCGATCTCGCACGCGATATTCACCGGACCGTTGCCGCCGATCTGCGGCGCAGCGGATCGTTTGCGGTGATCGAATGGTGGCGCAGCGACGTGAGGGCGCAAGCGCGCCTTAGCGGACAGGTCGCCCGGCAGGGCGACGGGCGGGTCAAGATCGAAGTCCGGCTTTTGGACAATCTTGATAACCGGTTTTTGACCGGCCAACAGTATCTGACCGAGGTGGAGAATTGGCGCCGTGTCGCGCATGACGTTTCAAACTATGTTTGCGAGCGTCTTGTCGGAAAATCCTGTTCGCTCGAAACAAACGATCAAAAATGAAATTAGGCCGTCCGGCGGAGAACCCGCCGGGCGCCCCGCCAATTTTGGGGCTTGGTATTTTTCGCGCCGCGATCGAGCGACGCCAAAACTTCGCTCACCGTCTGCACGTCGCCGAAATTGGAATAGAAGGCCGTCAGCGTGGCATTGTGCAGCTCGTCGGAGCGCGCGGCCAGCGCGTCGGCCACCATCACCACCTTGAAGTTGAGCATCATGGCGTCGCGCGCGGTGCTCTCGCAGCAGACGTTGGTGGCGGTGCCGGCGATCAGCACCGTGTCGATGCCGCGGCCGCGCAGATGACGCTCGATGCGCGACGAGCCCCGGATGAAGGCGCTGAATCTTTTCTTGGCGAGCTTGGCGTCGCCCGGCTCGATGTCCAGCGCGTGCCAGAATTCATAGCCGTCGCCGCCGCTTTGCATTTCTTTATAACGGCGCTTCTGCCGTTCCGGCGTCATCAGGTATAGGTGGAAAATCGACCAGTTCTGCCGGGTGCCCGCCGTGCCGTTCCTGATCCAGACCACATGGCCGCCGCGGCGGCGCAGCTCCGCAGCCAGGCGGTTGACCGCCGGCACGATCCCGCGGGCGTTGGGCGTCTCGCCCTGGGCGCCGGGCTTGAGGAAGTAGTTTTGCAGGTCGATGGCCAAAAGCGCGGTGCGGCGCGGGTCCAAGACATCGAAAGGATGCTCCTTGCCGGAACGCGCCTTGACCCGGGCGGCGGTGGCTGGGGAAATTGCAAGCTTGTGCATGGCGTGTTCCAAGTGGCCGGACTGCGGTCGGCGGGAAGCGGATGATGGCGGGCAAGCGGCTCCGAAAGCAAGCAACCTGGGATTTCTGGATCGACCGCGGCGGCACTTTCACCGACGTGGTGGGGCGCAGGCCCGACGGCACGCTCGCCGCGCACAAGCTGCTGTCGGAAAACCCGGACGCCTATGCCGACGCCGCGGTGCAGGGCATCCGCGAGCTGCTCGGCTTGCGGCGGAACGAGCCGATCCCGGCCGGGCATATCGGCGCCATCAAAATGGGCACGACCGTTGCCACCAATGCGCTGCTGGAGCGCAAGGGCGAGCGCACGCTGCTGCTCATCACCAAGGGCTTCGGCGACGCGCTGAAGATCGGCTACCAGGCGCGGCCGAAGATTTTCGCCAAACACATCGTCAAGCCGGAAATGCTGTATGAGCGCGTCGCCGAGGTGGACGAGCGCGTGCGCGCCGATGGCACCGTTGAGAAAGAGCCTGACCTTGCCGCGCTGCGCCCCGAGCTGGAACGCGCGCGTGCCGACGGCATCGAAGCTGTCGCCATCGTCTTCATGCATGGCTATCGCTACCCCGCCCATGAGCGGCAAGTCGCCGCGCTGACGCGCGAGATCGGATTTCCGCAGATGTCGGTAAGCCATGAGGTATCGCCGCTGATTAAGTTGATCGGGCGCGGCGACACCACGGTGGTGGATGCCTATCTCTCGCCGATCCTGCGGAGATATGTGGTGCGGGTGGCGGACGAGTTGGACGCCCGCCTCATGTTCATGACCTCCGCGGGCGGACTGACCGCTGCGGAATTATTCCAGGGCAAGGATGCGATCCTGTCCGGTCCGGCCGGCGGCGTGGTCGGCATGGCGCAGACCGGACGCGAGGCCGGGTTCGGCCGCCTGATCGGCTTCGACATGGGCGGCACCTCCACCGACGTGTCGCATTACGCCGGCGAGTATGAGCGCGCTTTCGAAACCGAAGTGGCCGGCGTGCGCATGCGGGCGCCGATGATGCTGATCCATACCGTGGCGGCGGGCGGCGGCTCGATCCTGCATTTCGACGGCGCGCGTTTTCGCACCGGCCCCGACAGCGCGGGCGCCAATCCCGGACCGAAAAGCTACCGCCGCGGCGGGCCGCTGACCGTCACCGACGCCAATGTGATGACCGGCAAGCTGATCCCCGATTTCTTCCCGAAGATTTTCGGCCCTCGCCAGAACCAGCCGCTCGATGCGGACGCGGTGCGCGCGGCTTTTGCATCGCTGGCGCGCGAGGTAGGCGACAGCAAATCGCCCGAAGAGGTGGCGGACGGATTCATAAAAATCGCCGTCGAGAACATGGCCAACGCCATCAAGAAGATTTCCGTGCAGCGCGGCTATGACGTGACGCGCTATGCGCTCAATTGCTTCGGCGGCGCCGGCGGGCAACACGCATGTTTGGTCGCCGATGCGCTCGGCATGACCACCGTGCTGATCCATCCCTTTTCTTCGCTGCTTTCGGCTTTTGGCATGGGCCTGGCCGACATCCGCGCCACGCGCCAGCAGGCGATCGAGGAGCCGCTCGGCGCAAGAGCGCAGGCCGCGATCAAGAAGATCGCCGCGCAACTCGGCAAGGATGCCAAGAACGAAGTCGCCAGCCAGGGCGTGCCGCCCGCCAAGATCAAGATTCTTGTGCGCGCGCATATCCGCTATGCGGGCACGGATACGGCGTTGGAAATCCCTTTCCTCGTCATTGCGGGGCGCGCCATAGGCGCGAGCCCGGAATCCATATCCACCCGCCGGGGTTATGGATTCCGGTCCTCGCCGCTTCGCGGCTCGCCCGGTATGACCGTAAGGAGAATCCAATCCGCCTTCGAGAGAGCGCATAAGGCGCGCTTCGGCTTTATCGACCGCAGCAAACCGTTGGTGGTTGAGGCGGTGTCGGTGGAAGCGGTCGGCGGCGGCGCGAAATTCCGCGAGAAGACGCTCAAGAAAACCCGGACCAAACTCCCCTCGCCTGCCCGCCGCGCGGAATTTTTCTCGGGCGGCAAATGGCGCAAGGCGGCGATCTATACGCGCGAGCGGCTCATGCCGGGTCACAGGATTGCCGGCCCCGCCATCATTGTCGAGCCGCATCAGACCGTGATCGTCGAGGACGGCTGGCGCGCAGAACTGACGGGTAAGAACCATCTCATACTAAAGCGCGTGAAGCCGCTCGCGCGGCAACATGCGGTCGGCACCAAGGCCGATCCGGTGATGCTGGAGGTGTTCAATAATCTGTTCATGGCCATCGCCGAGCAGATGGGCGTGGCGCTGCAAAACACCGCGTCTTCCGTAAATATCAAGGAGCGGCTCGACTTCTCCTGCGCGGTGTTTTCCGCCGACGGTACATTGGTCGCCAACGCGCCGCACATGCCGGTGCATCTCGGCTCCATGGACCGCGCGGTGGAAACGATCATCCGGCAGAACCCGAAAATCCGCCCGGGCGACGTCTTCGCCATCAACGCGCCCTACAACGGCGGCACACATCTGCCCGACATTACGGTCTGTACGCCGGTGTTTGGAAGATCGCTCTCTTCTCCCTCTCCCCAGCGGGGAGAGGGTTGGGGTGAGGGGGTTCCGGCATTCGAGAGGTTCGAACCCCCTCACCCGGCTCGCTCCGCTCGCCACCCTCTCCCCCTCAGGGAGAGGGAAAGAAAAGCTGCGGCGAGCAACACGCCAGAGATCCTGTTTTGGGTGGCCTCGCGCGGGCATCACGCCGATATCGGCGGCATTTCGCCGGGCTCCATGTCGCCGAACGCAACCACCATCGGGGAAGAAGGCGTCTATATCGACAATTTCAAGCTGGTCGATCAGGGGCGTTTCCGTGAGAAAGAAATTCATGCGTTGCTCACCGGCGCAACGTACCCGGCGCGCAATCCGGTGCAGAATGTCAACGACCTGAAAGCGCAGATCGCGGCGAACGAGAAAGGCGCGCAGGAATTGCGCAAGATGGTGGCGCAGTTCGGGCTCGATGTGGTGCGCGCCTATATGGGGCATGTGCAGGACAATGCGGCGGAAAGCGTCCGCCGCGTCATCGACAGGCTGCATGACGGCGAGTTCATCTATGAGATGGATCAAGGCACCGTCATCAAGGTGAAGATCGGCGTCGATAAGAAGAGGCGAGAGGCCACAGTTGACTTCACCGGCACCTCGCCGCAGCAGCAGAATAATTTTAATGCGCCGGAACCAGTGACGCGGGCGGCGGTACTCTATGTGTTTCGCGTCATGGTGGATGACGACATCCCGATGAACGCGGGTTGCCTGCGGCCGATCCGCATCGTCATCCCGCCGCGCTCGATGCTGTCGCCGGAATATCCGGCGGCAGTAGTCGCAGGCAACGTCGAGACGTCGCAGGCGGTGACCAATTGCCTGTTCGGCGCGCTCGGCGCGATGGCGGCCGCGCAAGGCACCATGAACAACCTCAACTTCGGCAACGACAAGTACCAGTATTACGAGAC
>JBBDNZ010000068.1:0-29897 GCA_040877285.1 Xanthobacteraceae bacterium | reverse complement strand
ATCGCGCGATCTGGAGCAGGTCCATCTGACCTTGGCGCTGCAGGGCGTGCCGCAGCTCGATCCGAGCCTTTACAGCTTGCAGGTCTTCACCAGCGCGCTCGGCGGCGGCATGTCGTCGCGCCTGTTCCAGGAAGTGCGCGAGAATCGCGGCCTCTGCTATGCCATCTACGCCTTCCACATGCCTTATATCGACACCGGCATGTTCGCGCTTTACAGCGGCACCGCCGAGACGGACGCGCCGGAACTGATGCGCGTCGTGGTGGATCAGATCACGGCGGCGGCGGACAATCTCTCCGAGACGGAAGTTGCCCGCGCTAAGGCGCAGATGAAAGCGGGATTGCTCATGGCGCTGGAAAGCTCGCGCACGCGCGCCGAGCAGCTTGGACGGCAGATGCTCGCCTATGGCCGGCCGATTCCACTGTCCGAAATCGTCGCCAAGGTCGAGGCGGTAACGGTGGAAAGCGCGCGGGCGGCCGGACGCCGTCTGATCACCGGCAGCCGGCCCGCCGTTGCCGTGCTCGGTCCCGGAAGCGGACTCGAAACCGCGGCGAACATTGCCGCAAGTCTTTATCGCGAGGCGGCCTAACCACCCGAACCGTGCATGGCCTTCTTTCGCGCAGTCACCTTTTCCGAACCGTCGCCCTCGATTGCCGGCGAGAAGGTGGTTCTGCGTGCGCCGCAGACGGATGACTATGACGAATGGGCGGCGCTGCGCGAAACCAACCGAAAATTTCTCACGCCGTGGGAACCTGCCTGGCCAAGCGACGATTTGAGCCGCACGGCGTTCCGCCGGCGGCTGAAACGATATTCCGAAGATCAGCGCAGCGATCTGGCTTATCCATTCTTCATTTTCCGTCTGGAAGACAACGCACTGGTGGGCGGGTTGACGCTCACCAACATACGCCGCGGAGTCGCCCAGGCGGGTAACCTCGGTTACTGGATGGGAGAATCTTATACGCGGCGCGGTTATATGACGGACGCCGTGCGCGTGCTGCTTGCTTTCGCTTTCTCCACCCTGCGGCTGCATCGCATCGAAGCGGCCTGCATTCCCACCAATACCGCATCCATTCGACTCCTGGAAAAGACCGGGTTTGCGCGCGAGGGCTATGCGCGCGAGTATCTCTGCATCAACGGATCGTGGCAGGATCACCTGCTCTATGCGCGATTGAAGGACGAGTTCCGGTCTTAACCATGTGGCTTTGCCTTTGGGCTGCCACGGTTGGCTTGCTATAAAATTCGCAGGGAACGGATTTATCCGTCGAGGGATAGTGCAAGAAATGACCGGCACCAAAACCAAACGGTATATAGGCCGTCACCGCTGCGGCATCGCCCTTGCGGCGTTGGCGCTGGCCGGTCTGACGGCGGGTTGCTCGACGGATCGGATTTTCGGCTCGTCCTCTTCTCCCGCCTCGGATACCGCGTCACAGGCTTCGGCGCCCGACAGCTCCCCGTCGGTGACAGACCGGGTAGCCGGTTTCTTCTCCCCGAAGCGGTCGGCAGCGTCGGCTTCGGGCGAACCCTTTTTCGTCAACCCGTTGGATCTCTCCTGTCCGCCTGTGGACGTTCGGCTTGGCGCTTCCACGCTGACCATTCCGCCCGGCGATACGGATGCCTTTTCGCTGCGTTATCAGGGCACTATCGGCGAGATGGCGCGCGAGTGCAAAGTGGTCGAAGGCATAATGACCATGAAAGTCGGCGTTCGAGGCCGCGTCTTGGTCGGGCCTTCCGGCGGTCCCGGCACGCTGGACCTTCCGCTGCGTTTTGCTGTTGTCCGCGAGGGACCGGAGCCGCAGGTCATCGTATCGAAACTCCACAAGATTCCGGTCACGATTCCTGAGGGTGCGCCAAACGTCGTTTTCAGTTATATCGACGAGGACGTCACTTTTCCCAGGCCGTCCGCGAATGACATTAACGCCTATATCGTCTACGTCGGCTTCGACCCGCTGGCGGAGCCGCAAAAGCCTGCGAAGAAACCGGCGAAAAAGCCCGCCGCCAATCCGCGCACGCCCACCGCGGCGCGGTGATCCAACGCCCGCGCCGCCCCGCTTGGCGAAAGGGTTTTCCGTTACCAGCCGCGCAGTGCGGAGATTGTACGCTTAAGCGCGCGCATGTCGGCGATGATCGTACGCGCGCCGGCGGCCATCAGGCTCGCGCCGACGCCGGGATCCATGTGCAGGCCGCCGACAAATCCGATGGCCGTCATTCCGGCCGCGTGCGCGGCGGCGACGCCGGCCGGCGAATCCTCCACCACGATGCAGTCGGCCGGGGCAACGCGCATTTTCGCTGCGGCATAGAGGAAAAGGTCGGGGGCGGGCTTGCCGTTCGGAACGTCGCTGGCGGAAAAAAGATTGGGCTCGAAGAAGCGGAGCAGATCGGTCGTTTCCAGGCTGACGCGGATGCGGTCGAGGCTCGACGACGAAGCCACGCATTTCGGGCCGCGCAACCAATTCAACGCATAGGTCATGTGCGGCGTGGCGCGCAGTTCGACGCGGATGCGGCGCAACATCGCGGCGGTTACGACGGCGCTGAAATTGGAGGGCAACCTGCGGCGCGTCGCCGCTTCCACGGCGGCAAACATATCCGCGGCGCGGCGGCCGGTGAAATACCGCGCGACGATTTCCGGGGTTATCGGAAAGCCGGCGCGCGCAAATTCTTCCGCCGCCACGGATGCCGCAATCGCTTCGCTGTCGACGAGTACGCCATTACAATCGAAGATGACCATCGGTCCCTCCGAATGCTTGGCCGGCAGAACGCCGCCTCCGCGCGATGATTTTCGGCGAATCGATTCCGAATCATAAAGCGCGTCCGGCGGTAATGAAAGACCTTTGCCGGCAAAATATGCCGACGCCGAAATTCAGGAATGATAGTGGGAAAATCGCGGTATCCGGACGTTGCCAATAGAAACAAGGTCTAGTTGAGCTTGTCCTTGACGGCTTCGATCCCGCTCTCAAGCAGGTCCCCGGCCACCTTGCCCTTGGCGGCATCCCGCAAGATCTTCTCGGCGGCGGCCACGCCGGCCTCGGCGGCCGCGGTGCGGACCTCGGCCAGCGCCTGAGCTTCCGCCTGGGCGATCTTGGTTTCGGCCATCTTGGTCCGGCGTGCCACGAATTCTTCCATTTTCGCCTTGGCATCCAGCGCCATCCGCTCGGCTTCGGCTTTGGCGGCGCCGATGATGAGCCCGGCCTCGGCTTCCGCCGCGCGCTGTTTGTTCTGGTAGTGCAGCAAAAGCTGGTGCGCCTCCTCCCTCAACCGCAGCGCCTCGTCGAGCTCGGCCTTGATGCGGTCGCGGCGCTCATCGAGCGCTTGGGCGATCTTTTTATGCACGCCCGCATAGCCGAGCACGCCGAGAAAGAGGAAAAAGGCGACCGCAACCCAGAATTCGGCTTCAAACATGGGCCTTTCCTCAGCGCTTGAGCACGTCGGCGACGGCGGCGGTCACCGCCTGGCCGGAAGGTTCCGTTCCGATCAGGCGCTTGACGATGGCCGCGGCGGCCCCGACCGCGATGCCGCGCACATTGCCCATGGCGGCGGCTTTGGTCGCGGCAATCGCCTTCTCGGCTTCGGCGAGCTTTGCGTTCAATCGCTCCTCGAGCGCCTTGCGGCTTTGCTCGGCCTCGGCCGCCTGCCGCTCGCGGGTGGCGCTGGCGAGCGCCTGGGCGCGGGCGCGCGCTTCGGCGAGCGCCTTCTCATAGACCGCGTTGGCCGCGTCGGCCTCCGCCTTCAGCCGCTGCGCTTCGGCCAGATCGCTCTCGATCCGCTGGACCCGCGCCTCGATGATGCCGCCGATGCGCGGCAGGATCAGCCTAGCCACCATCAGATAGAGGATGGCGAAGGTGATCGCGAGCCAGAACAGCTGCGATGCGAAGGTCTCCGGCTCAAACGGCGGGAACGCCTTCTTGTGGCTGCCGCCCGGCGCCTCGGTATGGGCGTTCGTCGCCATCAATCAGAGCGCGAACAGCAGCAAGAGGGCGATGAGCAGCGAGAAGATGCCCAAAGCCTCGGTCACGGCGAAGCCGAAAATCAGATTGCCGAATTGCCCCTGCGCGGCGGAGGGGTTGCGCACAGCGGCGGCAAGATACTGGCCGAAGATCATGCCGACGCCGACGCCGGCGCCGCCCATGCCGATGCAGGCGATTCCAGCGCCAATCATTTTTGCAGCAACGGGATCCATGAAACGCTCCTTGAGGTTGGATAAGGGTCAGTGACCGGAGTGAATGGCGTCGTTGAGATAGATGCAGGTGAGGATGGCGAAGACGTAAGCCTGCAGGAAAGCGACGAGCATCTCCAATGCGGTCAGCGCCACCACCAGCGTCAGCGGCAGTATCGCGCCGAGCCAGCCGGCGATGCCGAAGGCGCCCAGCATGGTGACGAAGCCGGCAAAAACCTTCAGCGTGATATGGCCGGCCAGCATGTTGGCGAAAAGCCGCACGCTGTGAGAGATCGGCCGCGACAGAAACGACAGCACTTCGATGAACACGATCAGCGGCAGGATGTAGATCGGTATGCCGCTCGGCACGAACAGCCTGAAGAAGCCCAGGCCGTTCTTCCAAAAGCCATAGACGAGGACGGTGACGAACACGAGCAAAGCCAGCGCCACCGTGATGATGATGTGGCTGGTCACCGTGAAGCCATAGGGCAGCATGCCGAGCAGGTTCACCACCAGGATGAACATGAACAGCGAGAAGACCAGCGGGAAGAACTTCATCCCTTCGCGGCCGGCCGTGCTGCGGATGGTATCGGCGATAAATTCGTAGGACATCTCGGCGATCGACTGCGCGCGGCCCGGCACCAATGCGCGCTGGCGCGTCGGGATGAGCGTCAGCGCAGCCGTCACCACGAGCGCGAGCAGCATGAACAGGGAGGAATTGGTGAAGGCGATCTCGTAGGGGCCGATATGCCCCAGCGTAAAGAAGCTCTTCAGCTCGAACTGATGGATCGGATCGCCCATGACCTTCCGCAACCGCCTAATCCGGGGTCTTCGACCCCATTTTCACGCCCGCCGCCCGCATCACGTTGAGCACGCCGGCGGCAAAGCCAAGCAACAAAAACACGATCAGCCCCCAGGGCGAGATGCCGAGCCAGCGGTCGAGCAGCCAGCCCAGCGCCGCACCCACCAATACGCCTGCCACAAGCTCGGTGGAAAGCCGGAAGCCGCGGGCCAACGCCGACGCATCGCTGGCCTTATCAGGAACGTGGCTCTCGTCCCTGGGGCGGCCGGGATGCTGACCCAGCCGTTCGCCGAGACGCTTGAGCCTCGCGGAGAGAGCAGCCTCGTCGGTCGGGGAGGAGCCGTGATCGCCGTTATCGCGCGCGCCGTCGGCCATGCTTTCGACACTCGCGCATTGCGGCGATCAAGATCGTCCCGCCGCCCTCAAAGCCGCGCGGACCATACTGAGTGGGTTTACCCAAGTCAAGAATCGGCAACACGGGGTTAGCACACTGAATATTCAAAAGAATCTCGTGCAAAGGGAAGCCCATAACGGGCCTGTTTCCGGTGCCGTTAGGCAAGCGCGCGAGCCCGAAAACCATGCTGAGGGAATCCGGTCGTCATGCCCTGCGGCGCCATGCGATACTTGCTCCGATTTCCGCCAAATAAGTCCGGTACACGGAGGAAATGATGTCTCGCGTGGCCATCACGCTCATTCTTTTCGGCGTGGCGATTGCCGCCGCTCCGCCGCCCGCGCGCGCCCAGAGCGAGATCGCGGAACCGCCGGCCGGGGAACACTTCATGCCACAAATGCCCGCCGAAGGCGCGCCGGCGGAAAGCCCCGCCGGCGAGGGCGCGCAAAGCCGCTACACCTTCAGCCGGGTGCAGGACGGCTACGTGCGCCTCGACAACCGCACGGGCCAGGTATCGTATTGCGGCAAGCGCACCGTTGGCTGGGCGTGTCAGCTCTCCCCTGACGATCGTGCGGTTCTTGAGAACGAGATCATACGCTTGCAGGAGGAGAATGCCGTTCTCAAGAAAGATTTGCTCAAGCGTGGCCTGCCGCTGCCGAGCAGCACCAAGCCGGACTCTCCCGTGGCTCAAAACGAGCAGCCCCTTTCGCTGCCGAGCGAGCCTAACCTCGATCGCATGAAATCCTTTGTCGAAACCGTCTGGCGGCGCCTCGTCGATCTGATCGTCACCTTGCAAAAGGACGTGTTGAAGAAGAGTTGAACCGTCCGCCCGCTTCCAATCGAGCCCTCCGGTGACTCGCCTTTCCGCCATCAGCGCTGCAACCCCGCAGCTCATCGCCTCGGCGACGCTCACGGTGGAATCCGGCGGGGCGGGCTTTACCGACATCACCACAGAGGCCGCGCGCTTTCTCAGCGAAGCCGGCGCCGGCGACGGGGTGCTGCTCGTTTATCTGCGCCACACCTCGGCGTCGCTGGTGATTCAGGAAAATGCCGATCCCGACGTGCAACGCGACCTGATGACGGCGCTGCGGCGGCTCGCCCCCGAGGACGCCGGCTGGGTCCATCAGGTCGAGGGTCCCGACGACATGCCGGCGCATGTAAAAGCCATGCTTACCGGGGTGTCGCTGCATATTCCGGTTGCCCAGGGCTCGCCCGGGCTGGGCGTATGGCAGGGTATCTATTTGATCGAGCACCGTTTCCGGCCGCACCGGCGCGAGATTTCGCTCCAGTTCATGGGCAGCCGGCGGAGCCCGGCAGGTTGACGCACCACCCGCCCCGTGTTGGTATTTAGTATACCAGACCCACGGAAAAACATGTAAATTGGTAACAGGATCAGCCTTCAAGCGTGTCAAATGGCCCCCAGAGTTTTAAACGAATTCGACTATCGTCTGATCATCGCCGATGACCACCCGCTGTTCCGCGGTGCGTTACGCGAGGCAGTCAAAGGGCTTTTCGATCATATCGATATCGCCGAGGCCGGCAGTTTCGACGAAATCACCAAGCTGCTTGAACGCGACGGCGAGGTGGACCTCGTTCTCCTCGATCTTGCGATGCCGGGCGTGCGCGGATTTTCCGGCCTCATATGCCTGCGCGCGCAATATCCCAGCGTGCCGGTCATGGTTGTTTCGGCCAGCGAAGATCCGGCGGTCATCCGCCGCTGCATGGATTTCGGCGCCTCCGGATTCATTCCCAAGACGCTCGGCGTCGAAGCGATGCGCGCTGCCATCACACGCGTGCTGGCCGGCGGAGAATGGACGCCGCCCGACGTCGATCTTGCTAGCGACGTTGACGAACAGACCGCGGATCTACTGACGCGGCTTGCCACGCTGACGCCGCAACAGGTGCGCGTCCTGATGATGCTGTCGGAAGGCATGCTCAATAAGCAGATCGCCTATGCCTTGGCCGTCTCGGAAGCGACGGTAAAGGCCCATGTCTCCGCCATTCTGCAAAAGCTCGGCGTCGAGAGCCGCACCCAGGCCGTGATTGCGGCCGCGAAAATCGAAGTCGGCCAATGGCAGCCGACTTCGCTGGCGGGCTGATCCCCTTCATCGACTTCCGCGGGCTGTGAGGCTCATTCCGCCGCCGCAACGCGGCGCACGCGATATTGCGCGAGCAGCGCGCGCAGGGCCGCCGGTCTCAGCGGCTTGTTGAGCACCTGGATGTCGCGGGCGCCGGCATCGGTATGCACGTGCGGGCTGCGATCGGCGGTGATGAGAATGGCCGGCAGGTCGGCGCCGAAGTGCCGGCGCAGCTCGGCGATGGCGTCGATGCCGGTGCCTTCATCGAGATGGTAGTCCACCAAGAGGCCGTCGAGCACGGTCTTGGTCTCGACGACGACGGCGATGGCCGCCGCCAAACTTGACGCCTTGAGAACCTTGCAGCCCCAGCCTTCGAGCAAGGTCTGCATGCCGTCGAGAATGGAAAGCTCATTGTCGAGGCACAGCACCGTCGTGCCGGCGAGTTGCCGGGTATCGATACGCGCGGGCTCCGCTCCCGGCGGCAGGGCGGCGAGGGCCGTGGCAAGCGAAACCTCCACGGAAAAGCGTGAGCCGCGTCCTACCGTCGAGCTCAATTCGATCCGGTGATCGAGCACGCGCGCGATGCGCTCCACAATGGACAATCCGAGGCCGAGGCCGCGCGCCGCTTTGGCGCCCTCGTCGAGGCGGTGGAATTCCTTGAAGATCTCACGCCTCTTCGTCTGCGGAATGCCAAGGCCCGTGTCGCAAATGTCGATCCGCAGCCGGCCCTGCCGGCGGCGGCAGCCCACCAGCACGCGGCCCTGCGGCGTATATTTGATCGCATTCGACACCAGATTCTGCACCAGGCGCCGCAGCAGACGGCGGTCCGATTTCACCGTGAGCGAACAAGGGATAAAGACAAGCTCCAGCCCCTTTTTGCGCGCCAAGGGCGCGAATTCGACCTCGATCTGGCTGAGCAGCTCGTCGATGCGGAAGCTGACGATTTCCGGCTTGAACGCGCCGCTGTCGAGCCGCGAGATGTCGAGCAGCGCGCCCAATATCTCTTCCACGGCTTCCAGCGAAGCGTCGAGATTGCCGATCAGACGCGCATCCTCGCCGCCGCCGGCCTGCCGCTCGATCAGGCTGGTGGCATAGAGTCTCGCGGCATTGAGCGGCTGGAGAATGTCGTGGCTCGCGGCGGCAACGAAGCGGGTCTTCGAAATATTGGCTTCTTCGGCCTGCGCCTTGGCGCGCGCCAGCTCGGCATTGAGGCGCGTGAGCTCCTCGGTGCGCTCGCGCACGCGGCGTTCGAGGGTTTCATTGACGCGTTCCAGCGCTTCGGCCGCTTCCACGCTCGGCGTGATGTCGCTGAAGGTGGTGACCGTCCCGCCGTCCGGCATTTTATTGACTCGCGCCTCGATCACGAGGCCGCGCGCCGGCAAACGTTCCAGGATGGGCTCAACCCCCGACAGATACCGGGCGATCCGCTCGCGCAATGCGTCCTCGGGGAGAAGCGTTCCGCCGGTGTCCTGCTCGGCGTGCCGCCGCAGAATTTCTTCGAACGCGACGCCGACCTGGATGAAATCGGGCGGCAGATCGAGAATTTCGCCGAATTGCCGGTTCCAGCAGAGCAGGCGCATATCCTTGTCGAACACCGCGATGCCCTGGCGCACGTGGTCGAGCGCGGTCTGCAGGATCTCGCGGTTGAAGTGGATCGCCACATTGGCGTCGTCGAGCAGCTTCAGCGCCCGGCTGGTGGAAAGCGCGCGCTTACGCAAGAGCAGCGTCAGAACGAGCCGCGAAGAAGCTGCGCCGATGGCGGAAGCGAGCATGTGCTCGGCATGACGCAGCAATTGGAAATCGGCCTCGGCATCCGGATCGAGGTTGATGCGCCGGATTCCCGCGAAATCGGCGAAGGCTGCGCGCGTGCGTTCCTCGCCGAGATAGAGCGCGACCGTCGTCGTCAATTCCTCGACCGTGACCGAGGATCGCCAGCGGCGAAAGCTTGGCGCGACCGGGTCATGCTCCGGAGGCACGAAAAGATTGGCCTGCACGCGTTCCACCGATGCCGGCATCCGGCTGAAGGAGAAGATCACATAGGCGAGGACATTCAGCGCCAAGCTCCAGAAGACGCCGTGCGCGAACGGCGGCAACGAAAGCCCGAACATGGATTGCGGCCGCAGCCATGCAAATCCGCCCGGACCTTCATGATACCACGCGCCGAGGATGCCGATATCGGCAAAGCTCGGCAGCAGCAATGTATAAGCCCAGACCAGGATGCCCACACTCATGCCGGCAATCGCGCCGCGCGCGGTGCCGCGGCGCCAGATCATGCCGCCGAAAAAAGTGGGTGCGAGCTGGGCGATGGCGGCAAAGGATAACAGGCCGATGGAGGCGAGCTGCGCATCGCCCCCGATGCGGTAATACATATAGGCAAGCAGCAGGATGACGAAGATGGCGACGCGCCGCACCATCAGGAGCATTGCGCCCAGGTCTTCATAGGCGGCGAACAAGGTATCCCGGCGCTTCAATACCCAGGGGATCACAAGGTCGTTCGAGACCATGATGGAGAGAGCGACCGATTCCACAATCACCATGGCCGTGGCCGCCGACAGACCGCCGATAAAGGCCACCAGCGCCATCAGGTCGGAGCCGGCGGCAAGCGGCAGCGTCAGCACGAACATGTCGCCGTCCGCGCCGCCGGCCGGGAAGGTCAAAAGGCCGGCGAGCGCGATGGGTACGACGAATAGATTGATCAGAACGAGATAAAGCGGAAACAGCCAGGCCGCGCGCGCGATCTCCATTTCGTTGTTGTTTTCGACCACGGTGACGTGGAACTGCCGCGGCAGCAGCACAATGGCGAACAGTGACAGAAACGTCAACGCCAAGATCGTTCCTACATTGGATTGCTCCGTCAGCACCGCCGCGGTAGCGGGCGTCTCCATCGCCGTGTTAAAGAGCGATACCGGTCCGTCGAACATCCAGAAGGTCACGAAGATGCCGACGGCAAGGAAGGCCAGCAGCTTAACGAGGGATTCCACGGCGATCGCCAGCATCAGGCCGTGCTGATGTTCGGTCGTATTGATATGACGGGTACCGAACAGCACGGCAAAAAGCGCCATGAAAAATGCAACGACAAGCGCGGTGTCGCCGGGCGCAACCTGCATCGCCGCCGAGTCGGCTGTGGAATGGGAGAGAATGGTGCCGAGCGAGGCCGAGACGGCCTTGAGCTGCAAGGCGATGTAGGGGATCGTGCCGACGATGGCGATGGCGGCGACGATCGCGGCGACAGCCTGGTGCTTGCCATAGCGCGCGGCGATGAAATCGGCGATGGACGTGATGTTCTGTGTTTTCGCCAGCCGCACCATGCGCACGATGAACGGCGTGCAGAGGCCGATCATCAGGATCGGACCAAGATAGATGGTAATGAAGTCGAAACCGGTCCGCGAGGCGAGCCCGACCGAGCCGAAAAACGTCCAGGACGTGCAATAGATCGCCAGCGAAAGCGGGTAGATCAGCAGCCGCGATCGCGTCTTGCGGTCCAGCGGTCCGATCCGGTCGCCGAAGCTGGCGATCGCGAACAATAATCCGATATAGCCGAGCGCGACGGCGATAACGGCCCAGCCTGGCAACATGTGAACACCCCGGCCGTCACGAGAGGCTGCCGCGCGCCTGGCCCGCCAGCCGCTGCCGCGCCTCCCGCTTGCTTACCGAAGTCACCACAAGTTGCGACGGATTGTCCATCGCCCGTGTCTGAGGGGCAGGCCCCTTCGGGATGCTGGTGCGCCGCATGGGGGCCAGCCAGCGTTCTCCACAAAGTATGGCCCGCCAGCCATCATCCCGTACCGCCCCTGCGAAAGTGCAGTTGCTATTTATACGGGAAATAACTAATATCTACAACTTATGGGGGCGGTAGCAGGATACTGCCATGAAACCGAGGATATTAACGTCAAGCGTTTCCGAGGCGCGATTTTCAAGCGTACTCAACATCGCTACGGACGGTATCATTGTGCTCGATGAGCGAGCGCAGATCTTGGTTTTCAATCGGGCCTGCGAATCGCTATTCGGCTATGCGAGTGCCGAAGTTCTTGGCGCTCCGGCGGAGATGATTCTACCGCCGGGAAAACCCGATGACAGTGACGGTTACCTCTGGAACCCCGGCCACGGGCGCGCGTCCAATGTCGCCTGCATGAGCCATGAGGCGAAAGCGCTGCACAAGGACGGCACGATCTTTCCCGTCGAGCTTTCCATGGGCCAGACGATGACGCCCGAGGGCCGTCAGTTCATCGGTATTCTGCGTGATTTGCGGTCACGGAGTGCGGCCGAGCAGCGCGTAAATCAACTCCAGACCGACGTTCTGCGCACGGCCAGGGGCTCGGCAATAGACGAAATGGGTGCGCTTCTCGCCCACGAGCTGAACCAGCCGCTGACGGCTTTGCTGCTGTATTTGCACACCGTCGAACGCCTAAGCCTGCAACCGTCCGTCAATGCCGCTTTGCCGCAATCTGCCATCGCAATTCTGGAAAAGGCCGTACACGAGGCGGAACGCGCAGGCCACATCATCCAGCGCATGCGCCGCTTTGTAGAAAAGCGCGACCCGCTGCGGCGGCTCACGGACGTGACTTTACTGATCGACGACGCCGTGGAATTGGCGCTTCTGGGTGCGCGGCCCGAATGCCGGATCGTGTGCGAACTCGCGCCGAATCTGCCGCCGGTTGCAATCGATCCGGTTCAGATTCAGCAAATCGTGGTCAATCTGGCGCGCAATGCACTCGATGCGGTGAAGGATCAGTTGACGCCGGAGGTCCGCATCGGCACGCAGCAGACGGGCGGCACGGTGATGCTCACGGTGCAGGACAACGGTCCGGGCATCCCGGCGCAAACGGTGCCGCATTTGTTCCAACCCTTCTCATCGTCCAAGCGACGTGGTCTCGGTTTGGGTCTCGTTATTTCGAAGGCGATCGCGCAGGACCACGGCGGCGATCTTACGGTCGAGCCGGGGGGAAACGGGAAGGGCGCTATCTTCATCTTGCATTTGCCCATGCCTTCGGCGGTAGCCGCACCGCCGCTGGTCGCGTGCTGACAAAGCGCGGCGCATGCAAAGAGGCGACAGATGAATCAACAACCGGCTCCACGGGGCGAGATTTTCATCGTCGATGACGATCCGGCGGTGTGCGACGCGCTTGCGGTTATTTTCACGCTGGAGGGTTATCGGGTTACGAGTTTTGGCGACGGCCCATCGCTTCTTGACGCGGCCCGCTCCACGACGCCCGCTTGCATCCTTCTCGACGTCCATATGCCCGGGATGTCGGGTCTCGATGTGCTTAAAAGGTTGAATGCCCAGCACTTCCCGTGTCCAATTTTCATCATCTCCGGGCAGGGCGACATCCCCATGGCCGTGGAAGCGATCAAGCAGGGGGCGCTGGACTTTATCGAAAAACCTTTCGACGCCAACACCGTGGTGACGCGTGTATGCGAGGCCATCGATGCCCAGGCGCGAAGGACGCAAAGCGGCCTTGGCTTATTGTCATATGACTTCCCCGGCCGCGAGCTGCTGACGCCACGCGAGCGCGAGGTGCTGGGCCAGATCGCCGGCGGCGCTTCCAACAAGGAAGCCGGCCGCAAGCTCGGCATCAGTCCGCGCACCATTGAGGTGCATCGCGCCCGCATCATGGAGAAGCTCGGGGCCAAGAACGCCGCCGATCTGGTGCGCATCGTGCTCAGCGAAGGCCGCGTTCATTCAGGCTGATATTCCGGGCGTTTGACGGCAGGGATATTCCACGGCATTGATCCGGATACCTGCCCGAAGCTGCGCGCCGACGTGCGCGGCGGCAACCCGCCGTCCGGAACCAATCCATGCCCGCCTGGAATGTCAACTATCGCAGGATCGCGCATACCGCAGAAACATTGCTGATCGCCTGCGCCGGGGCTCTCGTCTTCGTCTGGATTCAATTTCCGGCCGCGCTCATTTGCGGTTCCATGCTGGCGGTGGCGGCTGTGGCGCTCGCGGGGCGGCCGATGACTCTCCAGGGACCGCTGGCGCGCGTGATTTTTATCGTGGTCGGGATTTCGATCGGCGCGGTGGTGAGACCGGAAACGCTGCACGGGGTCGTGGACTGGCCGCTGAGCATCGCGATTATCTCCGTTTGCGCGATCTGCATGACCGTGGCCGCGATGTATTATCTGCGCCTCGTGCACGGCTGGGACGCCAAGTCCGCGCTTTACGGCGCAAGTCCCGGCGGGATGGCTCAGGTTATCGCGCTGGCGACCCAGGCGGGGGCCGACATACGCGCGGTCGTCATCGTGCAGACGGTGCGCGTCGTTTTCCTCGCCGTCGGCATCCCCGCCGGGCTGGCTTTGTTCGGGCTGGCCGCGTCTCCCACCGCCAGTCTCGGAGCGGAAACCTTCACCGCGTCGTGGCTGAGCATCGTCCTCCTGGTGGTGTTTTCCACCTTCACCGCGATGCTGCTGCATTGGATTCGCTTTCCCGCCAGCATGGTCTTCGGCGCCATGTTGGGATCGGGAATCTTGCACGGCGGCGGATTCATGGAAGCCGCTTTGCCGTCGTGGCTGGTCAGCGCCGCCATTATCGGGCTTGGCGCCACGGTCGGCGCGCGTTTTGCCAATACACCGGCGCGGCTGTTTTTTGCTTATCTCGGCGCGGCGCTGGGATCCTTCGCCGTGGCCGGCGCCATCGCGACGGCTTTTGCGCTGCTGGTCGCAAGCATCACCTCGACGCAGATCGCCGATCTCGTCATTGCTTTCTCGCCCGGCGCGCAGGACACGATGATGGTGCTGGCGCTGTCGCTGAATATCGACCCGGTCTTCGTCGGCGCCCACCAGTTAGCGCGTTTCCTCGTGGTGTCGCTGTCGCTGCCGGTCTTCGCGCATTTGTTTACGCGCGACCGCGATAATCCCAAGAACGACGGAGAAGGGACGGACCGAGGGCCGTAATGCGGCCCGCCGGGTTGAACGGCTATTCCGCCGCCAGCGCGCGGCTCTTGAGCGGCAGCCCGAGCCGCTGCCATACGTCCACCAGCGCCTCGGCAAGACGGTCGATCAGCGCGTCTTCGTGATAGGGCGAGGGCGTGATGCGCAGCCGTTCCGTCCCGCGCGGCACGGTCGGATAATTGATCGGCTGGATATAGATGCCGTATTCGTTGAGCAGCAGGTCGCAGGCCGCCTTGCACTTTTCCGGATCGCCCACCATCACCGGCACGATATGCGTGTCGTTCGGCATCACCGGCAGCCCCGCATGGGTGAGCACGCTCTTGACGCGCCCGGCGCGGTCCTGGTGCCGCTCGCGCTCCCATTGCGATGTCTTCAGGTGCCGGATGGCGGCGGCGGCGGCGGCGCAAATCGCCGGCGGCAAGGCCGTGGTGAAGATGAAGCCCGGCGCATAGGAGCGGACGGCATCGATCGTCGCGGCGCTGCCGGCGATATAGCCGCCAAGGCAGCCGAAGGCCTTGCCCAGCGTGCCCTCGATCACGTCAATGCGGTGCATGACGCCCTCGCGCTCGGCGATACCGCCGCCGCGCGGGCCATACATGCCGACCGCATGGACTTCGTCCAGGTAGGTCAATGCACCATAGCGTTGCGCCGCGTCGCAGATGCGCTGGATCGGCGCCACGTCGCCGTCCATCGAATAGAGGCTCTCGCAGACGACCAGTTTCGGCCGGCCCGGCCCGGCTTCCGCCAGCAATTGCTCAAGGTGGGCGACGTCGTTGTGACGCCAGATTTTCTTCTCGCGGCCCGAGCGCCGCACACCCTCGATCATCGAATTGTGGTTGTAAGCGTCGGACAGGATCAGGCAGTCCGGGATGAGCCTGGCCAGCGTGGCGATGCCGGTCTCGTTCGACACATAGCCCGAGGTGAAGACCAGGGCCGCTTCCTTGCGATGCAGGTCGGCCAGTTCGCGCTCGAGTTCGACCAGGGGATGATTGGTGCCGGCGATGTTGCGGGTGCCGCCGGCGCCGGTGCCCACCCGGGTCGCCGTTTCGATCATGGCGCCCAGCACCTTGGGATGCTGACCCATGCCGAGATAGTCGTTGGAGCACCAGATCACGACCTCGCGGGGGCCGGACGGCGAGTGCCACAGCGCATGGGGAAAACGCCCCGCCAGGCGCTCGAGATCGGCGAAAACGCGGTAGCGCCGCTCCTCCCGCAGCTTGGCGAGCGCGTCCGCGAAAAAGACCTCGTAATCCATGCGCAGCCTCTGGGGAGCGGGTCCGGTTCGTGCTTTTTTAGAAGGGTTCCACGCTGCTTGTCGAGGCTAGATTCGCCGCGTCCCCGCATAGGGGGTGCGCAACAGGACATGGATTGTCCGCCTTTGCGGCCCTCAAAATTTCACAAAGGAACGCAGGGTTGCCAGCAGCAGGGCGCCGAGATGGGTTTGCGAGGTGAATTCTCCGGATTTAATGAGCCCGTCCAACTCGGGGGGCGAAACCAGCCGCACCGTCAGCCCGGCTTCCGGCTCGAAGGTTTTTGTGCGCTCGCCGGTTTCGATAAAAAACGAATGCACGCGGTTGCTCAGCCGTCCGGTGCAGGGATAGGCGGTGCCGAGAGCGTGAACGGCGCGCGCCGGATAGCCGGTTTCCTCCAGCAATTCGCGGCGGCAGCATTCGGCCGGCTCTTCCCCATCGTCCACGAGGCCGGCAGGCAATTCCCAGGTAAAGGCTTCGACCGCCGGACGATATTGCCGCACGATCGGAATCTGGCCGGACGGCGTGAATGCGACGATCGCCACATAATCGTTCTGGCCGACCGCGTGATAGCGCTGCGGCGCTTCGCCCGCGGCAAATTCCACCTCGCGTTCGATGACCTCGAACCACGGGGAAATCTTTGTCCTGCGCCGCGCCGTGATTTTTGGCTCTTTTTTGCTCATGCGCTTCCCCGGCTCCGCTCAATCGCTTTCATCGGGACCGTGCGCGGGCCCCGGCGCAGCCAGGTCGTGGCAAAGGCATAAAAATACCAGCGCAGATAAGCCGGCAGCCATCTCAGCACGCGAAAGCGGCTTTGTCCTGCTTTGCGTTCGATCCATTGCGCCGGGACTTCGCCGATGCGCCATCCCAGGCGATGCGCCTTGACCAGCAGTTCGATGCTGTAGGCAAAGCCCTGATCGGACTCGATGACGATGTTATCGATCGCGCGGCGCGAGAACAGCCGAAATCCGCTGGTGGCGTCGCGCGCCGGCAGCCGCGCCAGATGATGGAGGGTGAAACTGGCGGTGTGCACCAGCACCGCCTTGTGCCAGGGGCAGCCCACCATGCTGCCGCCGGGGATGAAGCGGCTGGCGCAGACGATGTCGCAGCCGCTTTCGGCGACCGCCGCCATGCGGTCGAGGATGCCGGCGTTGAAATCGTCGTCGGCGGGATAGACGACGACAAAGGCCGCCGTGCTGGCGCCAAGGCCAGTCAGTACCGCTCCATGCGCCCCGCGCCCACGGTTGCGGACAAATTCGATGTTCAAGGCGCCGATCAGCTCGGGATGGGCGCGGATCGCCGGCAGGGTGTCGTCCTCCGGCATGTCGTAGCAGATCAGCACGCGCGGCGGTGTCTTCACCTCGCGCCGCAGCGCGCCGAGCACTTGCACGATATTGCGGCCTTCGTTGTAGACGGGAATGACGAGATCGAGGCGTTGCGGCATCGTTCAGCGAACGACGTTGGCGTTCTCAAGGAAGCCCCAGACGTCCACCACCGGTTTTCCCTTCAGGTCCGCCTGTTTGTAGCGCGCGTGCGGGGTGCACAGGATCAACAGGTCGCTGCGCGCCACCACGTCGTCGAGCGGCAGCAATTCAGGATCGTCGGTGACGAAGGGATCGGTGGCGAGCACCGCGCGTGCGTGGCTCGCAAGCACCTTCTTCATCTTGTAGCTGAGCGAGGCGCGGATGTCGTCGATGTCCGCCTTAAAAGCCATACCGAGCAGTCCGACGGTCATCTTGCCGAGATCGTATTTGCGCCTGAGATCTTCGACCACATGCAGCACCAATCCCTCGTTCACCAGCATGGCGGCATGACCGAGTCCGAATTGATTGCGGGCGAAAGCCGCGAGCTGCATCGTATCCTTGAGCAGGCAGGGTCCTGCGGCGAATCCGGGGCCGGGAATATTCTTCGCCCGCGGATAATTGTGCTTCATCGCGCGGAGGATCTTCTGATAGTCGAGGCCGGCCGACTTGGCGATCAGATAGAATTCATTGGTGGCGGCGAATTCGATGTAGCGGTAGGCGTTGTTGAACAGCTTGGCGAACTCCGCTTCCAGCGGAGAGACCACGATCAATTCCGGCGCAATGGGTTTGAACAAAGCCACCGCCTCGCGTTCGGCCTCCGGCGTCGTGCCGCTGACGATCTGCGGCATCTCGCGCAATTCCTTAATGCCGTAGCCCTGCACCACGCGTTCCGGGCACAAGGCGACCTTGAGCTTGCGGCCGCGGCTCTTCAGATAGGCGTCGAGCCAATCGGTCGTTCCGGGAAACACCGTCGAGCGCAGCACCAGCAATTGTCCGTCGGACAGCGAGGGCAACAGCGCATCGATGCATTCCTGAACGACCTTGCGCACGGGATTGAGGAATTCATCGACCGGCGTGCCGATGGTGACGACGACGGGGCCTTTGGAAGAAATTTGGTCGGGCCGGTCCGTGAACACCAAGCGCTTGTCGGCTAGCGCCTTCTTCAGCAGGCTTTCCGCGCCATGCTCGATGAAGGGCAGGCGTCCCGCTTTGAGCGTCTCCAGGCTCGCGCGATTGAGGTCGTTGACGTTGACGCGGAAGCCGGCCTCGGCCAGCGCCAGCACCAGCGGAATGCCCACATGCCCGGCGCCGCCGACCACGGTGACGTCGGCGGTCTCGACGGCCGATCCCTTCGCGCGGGCGACCGTTTCGGGGGCGACGTTCTTCAAGGCTTCACTCCGCTGGTCAGCACGAAAGGCCGTATATGTTTCAAGAAACCAAGCCGGGCGATCGCGGCATCGATCGCATTGTATATCGGCAGCAAGTGGCGCGTGCGTTTCGAGGCCACATAGCGATAGGCCAGTCCGCCGAGATAGTCGGTCGAGACAGCGAACCCCGCCCGTTCGAACACGCCGGCGACCTGCCATGCCAGGACCGGCCGCTCGTTCTCGGTCACTCCGACCGGACTATAAAATGGCGAGGTGCGGTCGCGATAGAGGTACATGAAGGGATTCATGCGGTTGGGATCGAAGGCGACGAATTTTCCCCCGCGCCGCAGCACGCGGAATACCTCCGCCGCGCATTGATGCGGGTCGGGCAGGTGGTGGACGACGCCGCTGAGCAGCGCGCCATCGAGGCTGCCGGACGGGAAGGGCAGTTTCTCGATGTCGCCTTCGATCAGCCGCAGGTGCGGATATTTGGCCAGGCCGACTTCGATGAGCTTGGGGCTGATGTCCACGCCGGTGCTGTCATAGCCGGCTTGATGCAGCAGATGGGTGAAGACGCCGGAGCCGCAGCCGAGGTCCGCGACCCGCGCCCCTTTGGGAAGGCCGCTTAGCCGCACGAAAGCGTCGATCAGCTTACTGTTGGCCTGCGGCGTGAACACGTCGTATTCGTCCGCCTCCGCATGGCGGTCGAAGAAGGCGATTTCCTTCTGTTTGTCCTGTTGCATCAGGCTCGCGCGCATCACAGGAAGCGGGGCGTCGGCAAGGGCGTCACCAGTTTTCCGCGGAATCCCTTGGCCTTGAGCTTCGGCGCCAGCTCGTCGGCGATGTGCCAGGAAAAGATCACCGCGCAGTCCGGCTGGTCTTCGAACAGCTTTTTTTCATCCACCACCGGAATGTGCGTTCCCGGCATATATTTGCCGATCTTCAGGGAACCGGGGATCTCACAGACATAATCGATGATGCCTTCGTCGAGGCCGACATAGTTGACCAGCGTGCTGGCGCGCGACGGCGCGCTGATGCCGGCGATGCGCCCGCCTTTTTCCTTGATCTCGCGCAGGAGAGAGTGCAACCGCAGCTTGGTCAGCACCACCTCGCGGCGGAACTCGGCCAACCGTTGCGCCATGACATCGCCGCGCGGCTCGGCCGCAAGCATGGCGGCGACGCTCGGCTGCACCTTTTGCGCGCCGCGCCGCGCCGCATAGACGCGGATCGAGCCGCCGTGGGTGGGGATTGGGCGCGCGTGGAAAACCTCAAGATCGTGCATCTCCAAAAGATGCTTGAGGCTGGTGAGCGAGTAATAGCGCAGGTGCTCGTGATAGATCGTGTCGTATTGCAGCTTGTCGAGCAATCCGATCAGATAATGTGATTCGGAAATGAACACCCCATCAGGGCCGAGCAGCGCGACAATGCCGTCCACGATGGCGTGCACGTCCTCGATATGGGCGAAGCAATTGGCGGCGGTGACGACGCGGGCGGCGCCATGCTGCTTGTGCACGTCGCGCGCGGTCTCCGGGCCGAAATAGCGTTGCAGCGTCGGGATGCCGCGTTCATTGGCGATGTGGCCCACGTCGGTCGGCTCGATGCCGAGCACGCGGTGGCCGCCGTTCTTGAAATTGGAAAGCAACGTGCCGTCGTTGGAGCCGATGTCGATCACAAGATCGCCGGCCTTGAGCTTCAGCATGGCCGAGGACTCGGCATAAAGCTCGGCGAAATTGTCGCGCAAGAGCTTGGTCATGCCGCTGGTGTAGGGATATTCAGGCGGGAAGATGATAACCGGATCGACGGCAAGACCAAGCTGCACCAGCTCGCAGTTGCGGCAGTAAAGCAGGTCGGTGGGAAACCACGGTTGCTGGCGCGGCACCTGCCCGATGGGAACCATCTGGTTCACCGGCGGCATGTAACCGAGCGACAGCACGTTTTCGAGCGGCGCATGCCCGCAGACCTGGCAGCTTTCGAAGGGAACGCTGGCACCGGTGCCGGCCGCGCGGGCAACTTTTATTGGACGCAAAACGAAATCCCCCGTCAGGCTTTCGGCGCCAGATCGGCATGGCGCCAGTACCAGTCGAGCGTCGGCGGCAGGCCGGCGTCGAGCGGCACGCGCGGCTTATAGCCCAGCCGGGTCAATTTCGAAATGTCCGGGCAGCGCCGCGGCGTCGATCCCGCCAACGCCGCGCCGGCGACAAGGTTAATATCGCGCCCGGCGTGGCGGGCGATGCGGCGGGCAAGCTCGGCGATCGTGATCTCTTCGGTGGTGCCGATATGGTAAATGTTGAGGTGCTCGCCGCGCGCACGCATCGCCATGACGCCTTCCACCAGGTCGTCCACGTAACAAAAGCTGCGGGTCTCGCTGCCGCTGCCCTGGATCGGAAAGGACACCGGCCCGGACAGCGTCTTGGCCATGAGACGCTTCATCCGCAGCGCGAACTGCGGCACCACATGCTCCCAGCCCATGTCGGGGCCATAGATATTGTGCGGACGGAAGATCAAGACGCGCTCGAAATGCTTGCGCCCATAGTTGATCGCCATGAGTTCGCTGATGATCTTGCCGCCGCCGTAGGAATAGCGCGGGTTCATCGGGTCGGGCACGATCAGCGGCGCGGTCTCGTCGGTCGGGATTTTCGGCGGCTGCTGATAGACCTCGGAGCTTGAGGCGAGGACCAGCGTACCGACGCCGTGCCGCTTGCAAGCGTCGAGCACATTGATCATCCCCTTGATGCCTACCTCCAGCACCAATTCAGGGGCGCTGTAGAAAAATTCGGTGCCGTTTATGTAAGCGAGGTGATGTACCTCATGGACGCCGCGCATGGCGCCGGCCACGGCTGCCGCATCGCGGATATCGCCGGCGATAAACTCGATGTCCTTTTCAACGCCCGCCAGCCGGCGCGGCGCACCGCGCGAATTGTCGTCGAGCACGCGCACGCTGCATCCCTCGCGCAGCAATCGCTTCACCAGGGCGGAGCCGATGAAGCCGCTGCCGCCGGTGACGAGGGTGCGCCGCGGGCTCATGTGACGGACTCCTTGACCGGAGTTTCAACGAGGCGCCGGGTATTGTGCGACCGCCGGGCGGCGTCGATCAGCTGTTGCACGCGAAATCCTTCGGCAAAGCCGGGAGAGGCTTGGTCCTTCTCCTCAATGGCGTCAAGAAAGCGGCGGGCGAGGCGCGATACCGGCGCGATCCTTCCGTCCGCATATTTGTATTCGTCGGGATCAATAATCTCGATGCGCTCCGGCTTTCCCGTACTCCGCCGCGCCGCCGTCAGCTCAAAACCGCGCGTATAGTCGCTGCCGGCGTTGATCAGGAACAGGCTGCCGTCTTCGCCGTAGAATTCGATGCGATGCCCGGAGCCGAGATAGGAAGCGCTGCTCATGGTCAGGCTGCCGCCCGCGCCGGAGGCGAAAGTAAATGCCAGCGCCACGGTCGCCTCGAATCCGGGATCGCCGGGGAGCCCGAAGACGCGCGCCGAGAGTGTGGCGATAGGGCCGCAGAACCATTCCAGATAATGAAAGCAATGGCTGACGAAATTGCCGAGCACGCCGCCGCCGTCGTCGCCCTGAGTCTTCCAGCTGCGAAGCCGCGCCCGCGTGGTGGCATTTTCCACATTCCAGGTGACGACGACATGGCGCAGCGTGCCAATAGCGCCGTCATCGAGCATCGCCTTGGCGCGCTGCCAGGAGAGAAGTTCCGGAAATTCAAAATCGATCACGGCGGGTTTGCGGGCGATGCAGGCTTGCTTGAGCATGGCCTCTGCGCTCGCAAGCGTGGCCGCCATCGGCTTTTCGGCAAACACCGGCTTGCCCAGTTCCAAGGCGCGGACCGCAATGGCGGCCTGCTGGCGCGGCGGCGTGGCGATGGCCACGGCATCGACGGTCTTGTCCTCGACCAGTGCCCGCCAATCGCCGAAACTTTTGGGTACGCCGGCTTCGCGTGCAAGCTGCGCCGCGCGCGCCGCGTCGGTGCCCGCCAGCGCCACGACCTCGCAGCGCGCGTCGGTGCGAAAGGCCGGCAGCAGCACCGTGCGTCCATAATTGCAGCCCACAATGCCCAAACGGATCACGATGCCACCCGGATTGTCGAGGAATTTGCGCCCGCCAGGATGGATTTGAGCCAAATCGCCATGCTACGCAAGGCCGGTCAGCCTGCTCCCGTCGTCTATGAGATAGCCCCGGAATGACCTCCTCCGATACGGCCAGGGCCGGGCGGTTCGAACCGTGGCGCCGGCTGGCGGCATTGGCTCTTGCACTCGCCGCCGTCGGCCTGCCGGTCAACCATTTGTTCGGCTATGCGCTGCTCGTCATTGCGGCGGTGCTCATATTTACCGGCGAAGTGACGGCGCGCCTGAAAATGTGGCTCGCGGCCGCGGCGGTGGTGGCCATTGCCATCGCCGGACAGATTGTTCTCGCGCCCCCGCGCATCGAAGAAGGGCACAATCTCTTCCGCCCCGGCGGACCGGACAAAGCCCTGGAGCGCGGCTTGCCGGCCGACGCCTATCGCTTCATGGCCGCGGAATATGCCGCGCGATATCCGAAGGACCTCGGTAGCTCCGGCGGCGGTTACCCCGACCGCACCTTCGCCTTTTCCGCCGACGGCATTTTCGATTCGCCGAAATATTCGCGGCGCGTATCGGAGATCGACTTTTCCGATCCGGTCTGGCTGCACCTCGGTTTCATCAATGAGGCCAAGTACAATTTTTATGACGAAGGCGAGCTCCAGCGCCGCTCGCGCGACCGCCGCTTCTGGATGGGGTGGCGCCGCTGGCAACTGCTGCTGCCGTGGTTCGTGATGTACCAGATGCCGGCGGAATTCGCCGGCGGTGAATTGTGCTGGCGGGGAACGCTGCTGTGGGAAGGCGAGGGCGAGCGCTTCACGCCCTTGCGGCAGCCGGACGGCGCATGCCGGACGATTGAAGAAAATGACGCGGGCCGCCGTATCTTCGGAGTGGCGATCAAGCCCGGCACGCTGGCAATGGAACTTTCCCCGCCGCTAAAGGTGAGAATTCAGCAATTCGCTGAAAACGCTTTGATGCTCGGAGGCGTGCTGACGGTGCTTGGATTGCTCGTGCGCTGGCGTCCGCGCAAAACGATTTTGCCCTTCGCCCTCATCGCCGCGAGCCTGCTCGCCATCGCCGTCGACGATCTGAGTTTCATCAACGGCTGGCGGCCGTACGACGGCGGCGACGACGGGCTCATCTACGAAGGATGGGGACGTCTGATCGCGCAGCATCTACTGCATGGCGATCTCATGCAGGCGCTGCGCGGCCAGGAAAACGTCTTCTATTATGGCGGCCCCGGTCTTCGCTATTTCTATGCGCTTGAACGATTCATCTTCGGCGATAGTCATTTCGGCTATCTGTCGCTGATCCTGCTGTTTCCCATCGTCTGTTTTGCGGTCTTCCGCCGCTTTCTGCCGCCGCGCTGGGCGCTCGCGCTTATTATCCTCTTTGTGGCGATACCGGCCGGTGCGCTGTTCGGTTCCAGCTTCTTTCATTATTCCGCTTGGGCGGCGCGCGGCTTTGCCGACCCGGCCGCCGCCATTCTCTTCACGTGCGGACTGCTGCCGATCGTCGGCTGGATGTCTGCCGGCCCGCCGAATCGCTTTGCGCCGGCGTTCGGCGGGGCGCTGCTGTTCGCGCTCTGTGTTTTCTTGCGGCCCAATCTCGCGCCGCTGGCCGGCGTGCTGCTGGCCGGCGCGGGGCTTGCCGCATTGTATCAACGGCAGTGGCCGCGGCTTGCCGGCCTGTGCATCGGCTTCGTGCCGGTCTTGAGCATGGCCTTGCACAATTGGGTTTTCGGCGGCGTCTTCGTGCCGTTCAGCAGCAACGCCAATCTTCCGCAAGTCTTGCTGATGCCGCCCGCCGCCTGGCCGATGGCCCTATGGGAATTGTTGCGGCTCGATTTCGCCGGCGACCATGTTTCACGCGCCGCGTCTCAGATCGCGCGCTGGCTTTCCGGCCCGGCCGAATCTCCACTGCTGATTCCGCTGCATGCGGCAGGCATCATCATTCTTGCTTATGTCGCGTTGCGCGGCAGGAACTTCGATTCTTGGCTGCGCCTGGTCGCGGGCGCGACGCTGGCGCAGCATCTGGTTAGTCTCTGCTTCTTGATCTCGCCGCGTTATTTCTATCTCGCCTGGCTGCTGACCGCGCTGGTGAACGCGGCTTGGCTCCACGCCGAAGGTGTCTCGCTGTTGCGGCAGCGGATGCCTGGCTGGTATGAGCGCACGGCAAAACACCCCATCGCAACGCGGCTCGCGGCGGCATTGAATTGGCTTCAGTGCGTCATGGGAATAAACGGCCCGGAGCCGCGGCGGGCGCCAGCTTAGGTCGCTAAGAACTTGGCCGGGAGAATGCGAGGAGAATCTTGCCGTTGTCCTGCTGGCTGCCGGTGCAAATGTTGTCTATCATGCGAAAGTAAAGGGTGCCGATGACATGAAGTTGTGCCGTTTTGACGAGGACCGGTTGGGTGTGGTGGTCGGTGACATGGTCCATGACGTGACCGAAGCGCAGGAGAAAATCAGAGCGTCGGCGCGCTATGATATGAAGGGAGACCCCGTCATTGCCGCTTTGCCGGAGTGGCGCCGGCGCATCGAGGACATGGCGGCCAAGGCGCCGGGCAAACCTATTTCTCAGGTCAAATTGCTATCGCCGGTCGCGCGGCCCTCGAAAGTCATGGCCGCGCCCACGAATTACGCCAAGCATGTGGCGGAAATGGCGGCGCGGCGCGAAGCCGCACCGCAGGCGCCGAAGCGGAACTCGTCCAAGATCGGCGAAGCCGGTATTTTTCTCAAAGCCAATTCCTCGGTGGTCGGTCCGTCGGAAGGAATTCCGATCCGCTTTCCCGATCGCCGCAACGAGCATGAGTTGGAAATCGTGGTCATCATCGGCAAGCAGGGCAGCGACATACCGAAGGAAAAGGCGCTGGACTATGTCGCCGGCTATTGCCTCGGTCTCGACATGACCACGCGCGGAACGGAAGACCGCAGCTTCCGCAAGTCCATCGACGGCTATTCGCCGCTCGGTCCGTGGATGGTGACCGCCGACGAGATCGCGAACCCTGCCGATCTTACCGCCACGCTTTCCGTGAACGGCGAGCTGCGCCAGACCGCGCGGACGAAAGACTTGATCTACGACATCGCGCGGCTGATCGAATTCGCCTCGTCCTTCTATACGCTCTATCCCGGCGACGTTTATTTCACCGGAACGCCGGAAGGCGTTTCTCCGGTCAAGCCGGGCGACGTCATCAGCGCGCGATGCGATGCCATCGGGGAATTGAAAATTGAAGTGAGAGCGCACGCCGCCGGCGCGTAAGGCGCGGCGCTCCAAGGAGATTGAGATGATCCAGGTAAGAAGACTAGGCCACGCGACACTCTCGACCGAGGACCTGGACGGGCAGATCGACTATTACAGCCGCGTCCTGGGCTTAAGCGTCATCGAGCGTTCAAAGGATCGCGTCTTCCTCGCCACGAAGGTCGGCCTGGAAGCCGTTGAACTGGAGCGCGGCAAGCGCGGGCAACTGACCCGGCTGTCGTTTCAGGTGGCGCCCGGCACCGATCTCAACGACGTGGTCAAGGCGCTGCAAAAGGAAGGCGTCAAGTGCGAACGGCGCAAGGGCATCTCGCCCGGCGTCAAAGAGGCGGTGAACTTCACCGATCCCAAGGGCACGCCGGTCGATCTCTATGCCGAGTATAGCTTCCCAAAACAGGACAAGATGCAAAGCGCCGTCAGCATCCTCAAGCTCGGCCACGTCGCCTACCGCGTCACCGACGTGCACAAGCTCGTCAACTTCTATACCGACGTGCTCGGCTTTCGTGTCTCCGACTCGCGCAACGATAATTTCTTCTTCCTGCGCTGCAACACCGATCACCACACGGTTAATTTCGTCGTTGACGAAAAGCCGCAGCTTCATCACATCGCCTTCGAGGTGAACAATTGGGACGACATCCGCCGCGCCTGCGATTTCCTCGCCGGCAACGGCATCCATCTGGTTTGGGGACCGGGCCGCCACATCATCGGCCATAACATCGCGATCTATCACCGCCACACCGATCTCGTGCGCGTGGAGCTCTTCACCGAGATGGACCAGATGAAGGACGAGGCGCTCGGCTATTTCGATCCGCGCCCCTGGCACCAGGAAAATCCGCTCTATCCGAAGGCGCACGGCCCCGAGACGTTGCGGAACTACTGGGGCTACGGCTCGGAGCGGGTCATTCGCGGCTATCAGACGATTGAAATTCCCAGTTACGAGCCTGCAAAATAGGAAAGTTTAACAGAGGGAGGAAAGACCATGTTTAATAGAGTTGCAGTTGCCTTTCTGCTGGCCGCCGGATCGATCGCCGGCCTGCAGGGAGGAGCATTTGCCCAGACCGAAATCAAGATTTCCACGTTTAGCGGAGCGACCAACGTGGTGACCTGGGCCGCGATCGAAAAAGGCTTCTTCGAAAAGGAGGGGCTCAAGGCCACGTCCGAGCGCACGCACGGCTCCAAGGAACAGACGCAAGACCTGATGCAAGGCAAATACCAGTTTGCCTCCACTTCGTTCGATAACGTCATCGCCTATACGGAAGGCGAGAGCGAGATAAAAATCCCCGATTACGACGCCATCGCCATCATGGGCGTGCACCAGGGCATGACCAGCGTCATGGCGCGGCCGGAGATCAAGAGCTACAAAGACATCAAAGGGCAGACCGCGGCGGTCGACTCGCCGACCTCGGGCTATTCCACGGTCCTCTATCAGATCATCAAGGACAAGGCGGGCCTGGAGAAAGAGAAAGATTACAAGGTCATCTCCACCGGCGGCACCCGTTCCCGCGTAAAAGCCTTGGAAGAAAAGCAGGCGCAGGTGGCGATTGTCTCCACGCCCAACGACTTGATGCTGGTCGAGAAAGGCTACAACCGTCTTGGCGACGTCAACGAAGAGCTCGGCGCCTACCAGGGCAGCACCTTCATCGTCCGCAAGAGTTACGCCAAGGCCAATCCGAAAGTGGTCGAGGCTTTCGCCCGCGCCATCGTCGCCGCCAACGACTTTGTCTTCTCCGACAAGGCGGGCGCCATCGCGGTGCTGAAGAACAACCTCAAGGATCTTTCAGACGCGGAGGCGAGCAAGATCTACGACCGGCTGGTCGGGCCGGGCGGCTTGAACAAGCGCGCCGCGCTCAGCGTCAAGGGCGTGGAAAACGTCCTGAAGCTGCGCAGCGTCTACGGCGATTCGAAAGGGCCGGCCGGCGATGCCAAGAAATACATCGACGTGAGCTATCACGAGATGGCCGCGAAGAAATAAACGCTGCCGCCGAACGCACGCAGTTGAAAGGACGAGCGCCGGAACGTGGGTCTCACGCTCCGGCGCTTTTTTCTGGTGCTGCCGGTAAGGATTGAACTTACGACCTCCCCCTTACCAAGGGGGTGCTCTACCACTGAGCTACGGCAGCGAAGAGGGTGCGCGGAAAGAGCCCGCCAACGCGGCGGAAACTGCCACATGGGTTTCGCCTTCGCAAGGATGGGCGCACCCTCCCCCCGCGCGCGGGGAGAGGTGACACAGCGGGCCGCTAACCTTATGCCTGCCTCGCCCCTTGCGCGCAGCGGGGCGCTGCCGCTAAGGGAAATCATGACAAGCCGAGAGCGCGAGGATTCATCGCCGCGGCGCCCGCCACGCAAGGCGGGCCGCACCGAGCGCTTGGCGGCGGCGCTGCGGGCCAATCTGCGCCGCCGCAAGGCCCAGGCGCGTGGGCGGGGCGCCGCGCAAAAGACCCCTAGGGGCGGGAAATAGGAAGGCCGCTACGGACGGCAAAAAAGAGTCCTGACGGGTCTGGGGAACGACGTCCGACTTCCGCCGTAATTCGGGCCGTGTTCTTAATCCCGGCATTGCGCCGGAACTTTCGCGGAGTGAACATGGATCGTATACGGATTGTCGGCGGCCCGGCCCTGCACGGCACGATCCCGATCTCGGGCGCGAAGAACGCCGCGCTGCCCTTGATGATCGCCAGCCTGCTCACCGATCAGACCCTGATCCTGGAGAACGTGCCGCGGCTGGCCGACGTCGGCCTGCTGCAGCGCATCCTGGTCAATCACGGCGTCAATGTCATGGTCGAAGGCAAGCGCGCCGGCGAGACGGCCTACGACGGCCAGACGCTGCATATCTCCGCGCCGCGCATCGTGGACACCACCGCGCCGTACGAGCTTGTTTCCAAAATGCGCGCGAGCTTTTGGGTGATCGCGCCGCTGCTGGCGCGCATGGGCCAGACGAAAGTGTCCTTGCCGGGCGGCTGCGCCATCGGCACGCGGCCGGTCGATCTGCTCATCATGGCGCTGGAGCGGCTCGGCGCGCAGATCGAGATCGACGCGGGCTATGTGCTGGCGCGCGCGCCCGGGGGCTTGCGCGGCGGCGAGATCGTTTTTCCCAAGGTGACGGTGGGCGGCACCCACACCGCCCTCATGGCGGCGTCGCTCGCCCGCGGCACGACGGTGATTGAAAATGCCGCGCGCGAGCCGGAGATCGCCGACGTCGCCGATTGCCTCAACAAGATGGGCGCGAAAATTTCCGGCGCCGGCACATCGCGCATCGTGATCGAGGGCGTGAGCAAGCTAAATGGCGCGCGCCACAGCGTGCTGCCCGACCGCATCGAGACCGGCACTTACGCGATGGCGGTGGCGATGACCGGCGGCGATGTGCTGCTGGAAGGCGCGCGGCCGGAACTGTTGCAGGCGGGGCTCGATGTCCTGACCAAGGCCGGCGCCAGCGTTTCCGCGACCAACAAAGGCATTCGCGTCGCCCGCGACGGCGCCGGCCTTTCCCCGGTGGAGGTGAGCACCGCGCCATTCCCCGGCTTCCCCACCGATCTCCAGGCGCAGCTTATCGCGCTGATGACGCGCGCCAAGGGCACCTCGCGGGTCACCGAGACCATCTTCGAAAACCGCTTCATGCATGTGCAGGAATTGGTGCGCTTGGGCGCGCATATCCATCTCGACGGCCAGACCGCCACCATCGAAGGGGTGGACCGCCTGAAGGGCGCGCCGGTGATGGCCACCGACCTGCGCGCCTCGGTGTCGCTGGTGATCGCCGCGCTCGCCGCCGAAGGCGAGACCGTGGTCAATCGTGTCTATCATCTCGACCGGGGTTTTGAGCGGCTGGAGGACAAGCTCGCCGCCTGCGGAGCCACGATCCAGCGGATCAGCGGCTAGGGTATTCTTCCTCTCCCCGCGCGCGGGGAGAGGTGGGTGAGTTCGCGGCATGACGATCAGGGGTTCGGGCTTGCGCCTGGCTTGCGCTGTGCCTAACTACGGCGCTGACACCAACCAACGACAGGCGCCGTCATGGAACCATTGAAGCTTGTCGCGCTGGACCAGGACGATCTTGAGGTCGTCTCCGCCCATTTGCAGGACGCTTCGGTCAAGGTTGCGGACATTATCTGGCTGCCGCAGGAAAAGCGCCTGGTGCTCGGCCTCGACCGCTTCGATTGGCTGGCCGCCAACTGCGCCAAGCCGGAATTCCGCCGCTGCCGCACCGGGCTGCGTTTTGAGCGGGTTTATTCCTGCAAATACCGTGGCATCAGCCCGGCCGACAAAGACGCCGTATTGAACTTGCTGGCGGTCAATTTCACGGCCAGCAACGCCCCCGGCGGCGTGGTGACCTTGGCCTTCGACAAAGGCGCCGCATTGC
>JBBDNZ010000067.1:0-30152 GCA_040877285.1 Xanthobacteraceae bacterium | reverse complement strand
ACGGCGCGATCTGGAAATAGCGGTCGAAGCCCGCGATCATGATGAGCTGCTTGAATTGCTGCGGCGCCTGCGGCAGCGCGTAGAACTTGCCGGGATGCAGGCGCGACGGGACGAGATAATCGCGCGCGCCTTCCGGCGACGACGCGGTGAGGATCGGGGTCTGGAACTCGAAGAAGCCCTGCTCCTTCATGCGCCGCCGCAGCGAATCGACGATGGCGCCGCGCTTCATGATGTTGGCGTGCAGGTGGTCGCGGCGCAGGTCGAGGAAGCGGTATTTGAGCCGCATCTCCTCCGGGTAGTCCTGCTCGCCGAACACCGGCACCGGCAGTTCCGCCGCCGGGCCCAGCACTTCGATCTCATCGATGTAAACTTCGATCTGCCCGGTGGGCAGTTCGGGATTCTCCGTGCCCGCCGGACGCTTGCGCACTTTGCCGTCGATCCGCACGACCCATTCGGAGCGCAGCGTCTCGGCGAGCTTGAAAGCCGGACTGTCGGGATCGGCCACCACCTGGGCAAGCCCATAGTGGTCGCGCAGGTCGATGAACAGGACGCCGCCGTGGTCGCGGATACGGTGGCACCAGCCGGCGAGCCGCACATCCTTGCCCACGTCGCTTTCGCGAAGCGCGCCGCAAGTATGGGTGCGGTAGCGGTGCATGACTGGTCCTGAAATTTGGGGGCCCGAGGACTCGAAGGTCGCGGGAAAAGCACATGCAGGCACTATTTTGTCAAGCAAGGCTTGCCCGCTTTGCCCCGGCGGCAAGCTGGGCTATTTAGCATCCATGCAGCCCGTCACCACCACCGAGGCACTGGCCGCCGCCTGCGCCCGCCTCGCCCGCCATCCCTTCGTGACCGTCGATACCGAGTTCCTGCGCGAGACCACCTATTATCCCTTGCTTTGCGTGGCGCAGATCGCCAGTGCCGACGAGGCCCTCGTCATCGACGCGCTCGCTCCCGGCATCGATCTGGCGCCCTTCTTCGATCTGATGACCGACGAAAAAGTGCTGAAGGTGTTCCACGCCGCGCGCCAGGACCTCGAGATCGTCTGGCACCGCGCCAAGCTGCTGCCGCACCCGATCTTCGACACCCAGGTCGCGGCCATGGTGCTGGGCTATGGCGATTCCATTTCTTACGACCAGCTCGTGCAGCGCATCACCGGCGACATGCTTGACAAGTCCAACCGCTTCACCGACTGGACGCGGCGGCCGCTCACGGAAGCGCAGCTGAAATACGCCGTCTCCGACGTGACGCATTTGCGCGACGTCTTCCTTGCGCTCGACGCCGATCTGCAAAAGCGCGGACGAGCCGATTGGGTAAGCGCGGAGATGGACACCCTTACCTCCCCGAAAACTTACAGCGCGGATCCCGAAAATGCCTGGGAGCGGCTGAAGACGCGCGTACGCAAACCGAAGGAGCTGGCGGTGCTCATGGAGGTCGCCGCCTGGCGCGAGCGCGAAGCGCAGACGCGCGACGTTCCGCGCGGGCGCGTGCTCAAGGACGACGTTTTGGCCGATCTCGCCGTGCAGGCGCCGAATACCATCGAACGGTTGGGACAATTGCGTTCCCTGCCCAAAGGCTTTGAGCGTTCCAAATGGGGCGACGCCATTGTCGCCGCTGTCAATCGCGGGCTGGCGCGCGACCCGAAAACCCTGCCCCGGCTGGAGCGCGGCCGCGCCATGGCCAACGGCGGCGCCACCGTGGAGCTGCTCAAGGTGCTGCTGCGCATGACCTCGGAGCGCCACGGCGTCGCCGCCAAGGTGATCGCCACCGTGGACGATCTGGAAAGCATCGCCGCCGACGACGAGGCCGACGTGCCCGCGCTCAAGGGCTGGCGGCGGGAATTGTTCGGGGAAAAAGCATTGGCGCTGAAACACGGCCAACTTGCGCTCGCGGTGGAAAAGGGGCGCGTGGTGCCGGTGGAGCGCGGCTAGAGGAAGATCACCGTTTCACCTCGCCCCGCCTGCGGGGAGAGGGAGAAGAAACGGCGCGCCGCGCGCCTAGTCCACCGCGATCACCGGCTCGCGCCCGATCAGGCGGGCCAGTTGCTTGAGCCGATTGAAAACGCGCTCGCCGGCGCGCGGCGCATATTTCCCCGCCAGCCGCAGCGTGAGCTTGCGGCGGCGCACCTGCATCGGGGTGTGCGGCAGAACTCCGGGCATGGAGGCTGAGACGAGATAGGCGACCCGCATGGCGGCTCCGAGGACACGCGCATGGTCCAGCATGCGGGTGGAGGCCAGTTCGCGCAAACGCGGCGACAATTCCTCCTCGATCAGACCCATGTAGCGATAATAAACGGCGAGCGCGAGGAACGCCCGACCGGCGTGATCGGTGGCGAAGAAACCATTGTTGGCAATGATGTTGAGCGACAGTTCGCCGCGATAATCCGGATGGGTACGCCAGCCGATGTCGGCAAGCAGGCAGGCGGCATGCCGCAGGCGCTTCTCTTCCGCGGTTTCGTCGATCCCGGTGGACGCCATGAAGCGGTCGGTCCAGTCGACCAGTTCCTCGCCGTGACGCGGCGAGCGCGAGCGCAGAATGTTCAGATCGGATGCGGCGGCGATCAGGGGGTCCGCCTTGCGCTCCTTGGCGCTCAGGCGCGAATAGAGCAGGCCCTCGCGCAGGCCCAGCGCCGAGATGACGATTTCATCCGGTTTGCCGATGCGGATCAGATGCTCCAGCACCAGCGCGGCATAGGGCAGCAGCGGCCGCCGCGCTTTCGCCACCACTTCGATGCGCGACAGCGTCTCCGGATTGACGCGGCGCACCAGACGGGCGAATTCGAGCGCTTCCTTCGCCGGTATGGCGTAGCCGTGCATCACGTGCAACGGATATCCCGTCTGCCACATGTGCAGGCGCGCCAAGGCGCGCCAGGTGCCGCCAACCGCATAGAACTGACGCCTTTTCATCGCCTTGAGCAGCGGCACGCCGGAGAAGGCCTTGGTGACGATCTTGTCCGCCTGCTTGATCGATTTTGACGATGAGTCCAGCAAGGCGAGGCCGCCGAGCGGCAGCGTCACGCGGCTGCCGATGTGCGTGCCACGCACGGCGGTGCATTCTAACGAACCGCCGCCCAGGTCGCCGACAACGCCATTGGGTTGATGGATGCCCGAGACGACGCCAAGCGCCGACAGTTCCGCCTCGCGCCGGCCGGACAGGATATCAACCTGGGTGCGGCAGATGCGCTGCGCCTCGGCAATGAATGCCTGGCCGTTTTTCGCGTCGCGGCAGGCCGCCGTGGCGATCACCCAGGGGCGGGCTACCTGCAAGGTATCGCAAAAAGCACGGAACCGGCGCAGCGCCGCCAGCGCTTCGGCCACCGCGGCAGGGGCCAGCAAGCCGGTCGATTGCACCTGGCGGCCGAGGCCGCACAGCTCCTTTTCATTCAAGATCGGCACGGGGCTGCGCGTCAGTCCCTCGTAGACCACGAGACGTACCGAGTTCGAGCCGATATCGATCACGGCGACCGGCGGGCCTTGGCTGACCCGGCCCTGCCCGATTTTCGCGGCTGCCCTCGGGCGGCTACGTCCGGTCGACGAGGCGGCGCGAGAGGCGGGGTGACGATTCTTTGAGCGATTTGCCACGTCCGGACAGACTCGGGTTGGTCATGAAATATTTGTGTGCATTGAACGGCTCCTCGCCCGCTGCCGCCTTTATGCGCATACAACTGCCATCCGGCAAGAACTTCCAGCTTTGTTCGTTATCCTTCAGGTTGGCGATCATAATCTGGTCGAGCACCTGCTCGTGCACCGTCGGATTGAGAATCGGGCACAGAACCTCCACCCGCCGGTCGAGGTTGCGCGGCATGATATCGGCGGAGGAGATGTAGACGGCGGCCTTGGGATGCGGGATGCCGTGCCCTCCCCCAAAGCAATAGATGCGCTCGTGCTCGAGGAAACGGCCGACGATCGACTTCACCCGGATGTTTTCGGAAAGGCCGGGGATTCCCGGCCGCAGGCAGCAGATGCCGCGCACCACGAGTTCGACCGCAACGCCCGCCTGCGAGGCTTCGTAGAGCGCGTCGATGATGTCGGGATCGACCAGCGCATTCATCTTCATCCAGATCGCGCCGCGCCCGCCGCTCTTGGCCGTGGTGATCTCGTCGGCGATGTGCTTCTGGATGCGTTTGCGCAGCGTGAGCGGCGACACCGCCATCTTTTCCAGCTCGGCCGGTTCGGCATAGCCGGTGATGAAATTGAACACGCGCGCCACATCGCGCGCGATCACCGGGTCGGCGCTGAAGAACGACAGGTCGGTGTAAATCCTGGCTGTGAATGGATGATAATTGCCCGTCCCGACATGAACATAGGTAGCCAGCGCCGCGCCTTCGCGGCGCACCACCAGCGACAGCTTGGCGTGCGTCTTCAATTCGATGAAGCCGAAGACCACCTGCGCGCCGGCGCGTTCAAGGTCGCGCGCCCAGCGGATGTTGGCCTCCTCGTCGAAGCGCGCCTTCAGCTCTACCAGGGCGGTCACCGACTTGCCCGCTTCCGCGGCTTCGGCAAGCGCCCTGACGATCGGCGAATCCGACGACGTGCGATAGAGCGTTTGCTTGATCGCGACCACGTTCGGGTCGCGCGTCGCCTGTTGCAGGAACTGCACCACCACGTCGAAGGATTCGTAAGGATGGTGGATGATGATGTCCTTCTGCCGGATCGCGGCAAAGCAGTCTCCGCCGTGTTCGCGTATGCGTTCCGGATAGCGCGGATTATACGGAACGAAATGCAGGTCCGGCCGGTCGATATCGGAAAGCTGGGCCAGTTCGTTCAACGCCAAAAAGCCTTCGAGCAGCATAGCGTCGTCATCTTCGACCGCGAGCGCCCGCTGCACGAACCGCCGCAGTTCCGCCGGCATGGCCGCTTCCAGCTCGAGCCTGATCACCGTGCCGCGGCGGCGGCGCTTGAGCACGGTTTCGAACTGCCGCACCAGGTCCTCGGCTTCTTCCTCGAGTTCCAGTTCGGAGTCGCGGATAACGCGGAAGGCACCTTGACCCTTGACCGCATAGCCGGGAAACAGCCGGCCGATGAACAGGCTTGTCGCCTGCTCCAGCGTGATGATGCGGATGGTATCGGCATCGCCGCCCGACAGGCGAATAAACCGCTCAACCTGTTGCGGCATGCGGATGAGCGCGTTCATCGCCTTGCCGTCGCTCGCGCGGGCAAGCTGCAACGCGATGGAAAAGCCAAGATTGGCGATGAAAGGAAAAGGATGCGCCGGATCAACCGCCAACGGGGTCAGCAGCGGAAAGACATGCAGGAGGAAGTGCTCCTCAAGCGCGGCCCTTTCCTGCTTGGTGACGTCGGGGCCGTCAACCAGAACGATCTTTTCCTTGGCGAGGTTCTGACGAAGTTGCTTCCAGCGCTCCTGCTGATCGTCAGTCAGGCGCAAAACCATTTCGTTGATGCGGACAAGCTGCTCGGCGGGCGTCAATCCGTCCGGGCTCTTGCTGGTGATGCCGGCGCGCAAGTGCCCCTTGAGGCCCGCGACGCGCACCATGAAAAACTCATCGAGGTTGTTGGCGGAAATCGACAGGAATCGCACCCGCTCGAGCACGGGGTGGTTCGCGTTGGCCGCTTCCTCCAGCACCCGGCGGTTAAAGTGAAGCCAGGACAACTCGCGGTTGATGAAGCGCTCCGCGCTGTTCACAAGGCCGGCTTCGGAGACCGGCGGGGACGGCTCCGGGGCTGGGGCTGAAGCTTTTTTTTCAGCTAAAACAGCGCCTTGTCTACGGTCTGCCATGGTGCTTGGAGATTCCATTCGAACATCTTTGGCCGTCCTTCGTGACGGCCCGGTGACATGATCGCGCCTGATGGGGGGCCGGCGTCAAGCTTCGCCGTTGCGAAAAAGCTCCGCCGCCAGCGCGCGGGAAATCGGGCGCTTTTGCTGTAATGCCTCGCGGTCGAGCCGGGCTACCGCGGCGCGGGCGGCGGCGAAGGAGCGTTCGATGTGCTTCACCAAGTAACCGATGACGCTCTCGTCCACCGCGAGCTGCCGGTCGGCGCAAAGTTTCACCACAACCGCGCGCAACAACATGTCCCCCGGCGCGGCCACGGCGACTGTCGGAAGCACGCGCAGCCGGGACGCGAGGTCGCGCAATGCGATGGGCCAGCCGGCGGGCGGCGTGCGCGCGGTGATCAGAACGTAAGCGCCCTCTTCCCGCGCCAGATTGAGCAGGTGAAACAACGCGGCTTCATCGACGCCGCCCGGCGCCAAGTCTTCGATCACCAGCGCGCCGGTGGCCAAGGCGATAGGCGGGTCCGTTTCCGTCAGCGCGCGCGCGGCGACGACGCGTGCGCCCGCCGCCGACGCCCAAATTGCCGCGAGATGACTTTTGCCGCAACCCTCGGGACCGACCAGCATCGCTACGCGCGCGGACCAATCCGGCCAGGCCTCGACCAGCGCCAGCGCCGCGGCGTTGGACGCGCCTTCGAGGAAATCTTCCCGCGCGAAACTCTCCGCATGCGCCAGCGCCAGCGCCAATTGCCGCGGTCTTATGTCGGAGCTGGCGGCGGAGTCCGGCACTAACGCATCTCCCCGGTATAGAGCGGACTTTCGACATACCGGCGCAAGGCAAAGCGCACCAGCACGCCGATGGCGGCGGCCAGCGGCACGGCCAGCAGCAGGCCGACAAAGCCAAATAGATAACCGAAAGCGAACAGCGCGAACATCAGCCACAGCGGATGCAGCCCCACGCTGTTACCGACCAGCTTCGGCACCAGCACATTGCCTTCGAGGAATTGCCCGAACAGGAAGACAGCAAGCACCACCACGACCCAGATCCAATCGGGCCAGAACTGGGCAATGGCGACGCCGACCGAGAGGATGAGGCCGGTAATCGAGCCGACATAAGGTATGAAGCTGATGAGTCCGGAAATCAGCCCGATCAGCAGGCCAAAATTCAATCCCACCAGCGACAACGCCGCCGCATAGAAGAGACCGAGGATAAGGCAGACAAGCGTCTGGCCGCGCAGGAACCCCGCGATCGCTCTGTCGGTCTCACGCGCGAGCGCGACGACCGTGGCGTGATAAGGCCGCGGTACCAGCCGGTCGAGCCGCGCGATAATCCGCGGCCAGTCGGCGATGAAATAGAAAGCGACCACCGGCGTGACGACCAGCAGCGAAAAGATGGAAAACACCGCCCTTCCGCCCGCCCATAACTTGCCGAGGAAGCTCGTGGCGAAACCCGCGCCCTGAGCCACCAGATCGCTCACCGAATTGTCGGCGCTGATAAAGCGCTCGCCCACGATCTTGCTGAGCCACGGCCGGCTCGGATCGGTCAGCAATGTCTGCAAACGCCGCACATAGCCGGGGATGTCTTCGATAAAGGCCGCAAGCTGCGCGCCAATGATCGGCGCGACCAGCAGGATCAAGAGGACGATCGCCAACACGACGACGCTGACGATGATCAGCGCCGCCACCATCCGTGGTATGCCGAGATGTTCCAGCCGGTTGGTGAGCGGATTGAGCAAATAGGCCAGTGCCAGGCCGGCCACGAACGGCAGCAATATTTCGCCGAGCAGCCACATCGCCAGGATGAGCACGGCGAGCGCCGCTAGCCAGAACGTTATCTGCCGCTGCAAACTCATGCGAACAATTCCTACAGGGCGAACGGCCCGTGCGTTCTCACGTTCCGGCTTGCGCCGAGTTCATGTGGCGCACCCATTCGCGGAGATAGAAGCCGATCGAAAGCAAGGTCAAGACGACCACCAGCGCCATGGTCGGGATCAGGAGCGGCTCCGCATTGAAGCCAAGGCCGAGCGCGGCGAGTACCAGCGTCGCGAACACGATTTGCGCCACGGTGTTGAGCTTCGACACCAGGAGCGGCTTGATCGTCACCGGCCGGCCCACCAGCCACGACAGCAGCACCGCGCCGACGATCATGATGTCGCGCGAGACGACGAGAATGACGAGCCACACCGGCACCGCTCCGGCAAGGCCGAGCGACACGTAGATGGAAACGATGAGAACCTTGTCCGCCAGCGGATCGAGATAGGCGCCAAGCTCGCTCGCCATGCCGAAACGCTTGGCCAAGAAGCCGTCCACCGCGTCGCTGATGCCGGCGGCGAGAAAAAGCAGAAAGGCCGCCTGCACCTCGCCCGAAACGATCGTCCAGACCAGAACCGGAACCAACAGAATACGGGCAAGGGTGATAAGATTAGGGATACTCATACGGGTCTCGGTCCGGCGGCGCACCCGGGGCGCGGGCACAGGCGGGCGTGTGTCGGAAGCGCGCCAGTATAGCCGCGACGGCGCCATTGCACAGGGTGCGATTTCCAAGTACCGAATGCGCGAATTCGCGCGTCGAGCCAAGGAAATATCATGACCGACAAAGGGCCCGGCCTCACCTATGCCGGGGCCGGCGTCGATATCGATGCCGGCAACCGTATGGTGGAGCTGATCAAGCCGCTGGTGCGCGCCACGGCACGCCGCGGGGCGGACGGCGAGATCGGCGGTTTCGGCGGCCTGTTCGATCTCAAAAGCGCCGGTTTTGCCGATCCGATCCTAGTCGCCTCCACCGACGGCGTCGGCACCAAGGTCAAGATCGCCAGCGAAACCGGCCGCCACGGCACCATCGGCATCGATCTGGTCGCCATGTCGGTCAACGATCTGGTGGTACAGGGCGCCGAGCCGCTTTTTTTCCTCGATTATTTCGCCTGCGGCAAACTCGATCCTGAGGTCGGGGCGTCGGTCGTGGCCGGCGTCGCCGAAGGCTGCCGCCAGGCCGGCTGCGCGCTGATCGGCGGCGAGACGGCGGAAATGCCCGGCATCTACCGGCCCGGCGACTATGATCTCGCCGGCTTTGCCGTCGGCGCGGCCGAGCGCGGCACGCTCTTGCCGCGCGGCGATATCGTGGCGGGCGACGTCGTTCTTGGCCTTGCCTCCTCCGGCGTGCATTCCAACGGATTTTCGCTGGTGCGGAAAATCGCGGGAGCTTCTGGCGTCACATGGGACGCGCCCGCGCCTTTCGACCGCGCGAAGACCTTGGGCGAAGCGGTGCTCACGCCGACGCGGATCTACGTAAAATCCTGCCTCGCCGCGATCCGAAAAACCAAGGCGGTGAAGGCATTGGCGCATATCACCGGCGGCGGATTCCCCGACAACATCCCGCGTGTGCTGCCGAAGGGGCTCGGCGTTTCGCTCGATCTTGCCCGCGTGCCGGTGTCGCCGGTGTTCCAGTGGCTCGCGCAGATGGGCAAGGTCACGCAGGACGAGATGCTGCGCACCTTTAATTGCGGCATCGGCATGATCGCCGTCGTCGCGAAGAAAGACGCCGCCGCCGTCAGCGCCGTCCTTCAGCGCGAAGGCGAAACGGTCGTGCAGCTTGGCGAAGTTGCCGCGGCGAACGGCGGACCGCAGGTCCGCTATTCCGGACGCCTGGACCTCGCTTCGTGACCGCGATGCCACGCAAACGGGTCGCCGTTCTGATATCCGGACGCGGCTCCAACATGAAGGCGCTGGTCGAAGCGGCAAAAGACAAAAGCTATCCCGCCGAGATCGTCCTCGTCGTCTCCAACAATCCGGAGGCGCCCGGCATCGTCTATGCGCGCAGCCAAGGCATTCCTACTGCTATTGTCGATCACGCGACTTACGGCAAGGACCGCGAGGCCTTTGAGCGCGCGCTGCAAGCGGTGCTGGAAAGGGCGCACATCGACATCGTCTGCCTCGCCGGCTTTCTGCGCCTGCTTACGCCGTGGTTTGTGAAAAAATGGCAAGGCCGCATGCTCAACATCCACCCTGCCCTGCTGCCGCAGTTCAAAGGCCTCGACACCCACGCCCGCGCGCTTGAAGCCGGCGCCAAGACCCACGGCGCGACCGTGCATTTCGTTTCGGCCGACATGGATTCCGGGCCGATCGTCTGCCAGGCCGCGGTGCCGGTGCGCGAAGGCGATACGGCCGAAACGCTCGCTGCCCGCGTGCTCACTATCGAGCACAAAATCTATCCGCTGGCGCTGAAGTGGCTGGCGGAAGGCAGCCTCCGCATCGCCGACGGCAAATGCCTCATCGACGGTATGCGTGTCCCGGAGGGTGTGATCGTGCCGGCCAATCGCTGACAGCATTCTACAAAACAGGCAGAACGCAACATGAGGCGATGTGCGCCGGGCCGGCCATTGCCCTTCCTCCCGGCCTGTCAGATAGTGCGGCAATACGGAGGACCTCATGCGCAAGATATTACTGCTGGCAGCTTTGACGACGAGCTTGGGCGTTCCTGCCGCAAAGGCGGAGGACCTTACGGCGCAACTCTCGCTCTCGCCCAAGGATCCGAAATACAACTCGCCAGCCTGCCGCAGCATGCGCGAGAAGGCGCGGAATTATAAAGGCGGTATCTTGCAGCAAAGCCCGGAAGCTTACGTTTTTGCTGCCGTGGCGCCGGGCGGAACAGTGGGTTTTCTCGCCCTCCAGCATCGAAAGCGCGAATTGTTCAAAGCGAAAGTCGAGAAAGCTTGCATGACGAAGCCGCCGGACAGGTCATACCTGGACCCCGCGGGGTCTGCGAAAGAAAATTAATGCGCGGCAGCGTTCCCGCGCCGCAAAAACAGGGCCGGCGGAACGTTGGCTGTTTGAAAATCAAATACGCGTGATTGCGGAGCGCGCGCACGATCACGGGTTTACCCGAAGATCGTCATTCATAAGCGCGCGAACCCGGAAGCCAGCGACGGATGCGGTGCCTGCATCTGGATTCCGGATAGCCTCGCTCACGCTCGGCTTCCGGAATGACGAGGTGCTAGTCCCGCACCGCCTGGCGTTGCTTGGGAACGGGATGGGGGAACTCCTCCGGCCCGGGCGGGTCGGTGACCAGCGGCGCCTCCAGCATCTTCTTGTGTTTCACCCGCCGCAGCAGCCAGCCGAAACCGAGCACGAAGACGACGCCGGCCGCCGCCGACCACAATTCGTAGCGATGCACCAGTTCCGCGCCGAGATAGCCCGCCACCGCCGCGTCCTTGATGATGATCTCGCCCGCGACCCAGCCGAGCAGGCCGGCGCCCGCCCAGACCAAAATCGGGAAGCGGTCGAGCATCGCCATCAGCAGCGCGCTGCCGGCGATGATCATCGGCACGCTGGTGGTAAGACCGAAAGTGATCAGCGATATCTTGACGTAGTAAGCAAGGCTCACGGCCTGATCGGCGGCAACCGCGGCCGCCATTTTCCCCGCGGCCGTATCGGCTGCGCCGGCGATGGCGATCACGTTGTCGAGGCTCATGACGATGTCGGCGATGGCGATGATGCGCACCGCGCGCCACAGGCTGTCGGCGGCGGCAACCTTGCCTTCGCCGTGGTCCTCCTCGGGCACGAGCAGCTTGATGGCGATCCACAGCAGCAGCAGGCCGCCGACCAGCTTGAGGTAAGGGAAAGCCATGATCTGCGCGACGACGGCGGTGAAGATAATGCGCAGCAGGACGGCGACGCCGGCGCCCAGCATCATGCCCCAGAAGCGCTGGCGCGGCGGCAGCATCCGGCAGGCGAGCGCGATCACCACGGCGTTGTCGCCGGAAAGCAGAATGTTGATCCAGATGATTTGCAGCGCCGCGAACCAATAGGCCGGGTGCGTAAATTCTTCCAGCAGCAGTTCCACTATTTTCTCGCCCTTATCTTCTCGTTGCGCCGCCGCAAGATATATGCCGGTGCGGCTTGTGGCCCCCGGGACCGCTCAATCTACCGGCAGCGATCAAGCCCCGCCACCGAAACCGGACAGTGCCGGAAAAGCGCGGCGGTCTGTCGCATCGCGGCCCATCAGCCGACGATTTCCTCCTTGGAAAAGAACTGGGCGATTTCCTGCGCCGCCGTCTCCGGCGCGTCGGAACCATGCACCGAATTCTCCCCGACCGAGCGCGCATGCACCTTGCGAATGGTGCCCGGCGCGGCCTTTGCCGGATCGGTTGCCCCCATGACCTCGCGGTACTTTGCCACCGCGTTCTCGCCCTCCAAGACCTGCACCACCACCGGACCGGAGGTCATGAATTCCACCAGTTCCTTGTAGAACGGCCGTTCGCGGTGCACTGCATAAAATTTCTCGGCCTGCGGGCGCGTCATGCGGATGCGTTTTTGCGCGACGATGCGAAGCCCCGCCTGTTCGATCATGGCGTTGATGGCGCCGGTCAGATCACGAGCGGTCGCGTCGGGTTTGATGATGGAAAATGTACGCTCAACCGGCATCGTCCGTCCTTCTCAAAAAAAATCCCCAATGCGCGGGCGCGGGGCTGCGGCGGCTTATAGCGGCCGGGCTTGCCAGCGACAAGCCGGTGCGGTCCCTGCGGCTCCGCGCACCCTGTGAACCTGGGGTGAACGGCCGAGCCCCCGCCGGTTCATGTCCATAAATCTCCGGTGAATTCGCCGCTCAGGGTGGGTTCAGGGCAAATCCTGAAAATCGCAGGCAGTGAAGCTTGGAATGCATTCCGCCGGATTCGGAAAAGGCGGGGCGCATTCCCAAAACGGAGGACTGCCCATGTTGCGCACAACCGTTCTCGCCATCGCCGCGACCGCCGCGCTCGGGGTCGCCGCCCTCGTCCCGACATCCGCCGACGCCACAGACCACCGCGACGGCTGGCGTCATCGTGATCACCACAGTTGGAATGGCCGCGCGCACGGCCCCTATTTCAGCTTCCGCTTCTACGGTCCGCGCGCCTATGCCTATTACCCGCGCTGCCGTACGGTCCAGCGCTGGGTGCACACACGCCACGGCTGGCGTCTGCGGCGCGTCGAAGTCTGCCGCTAAATTTTAGAATTCGGCGTCATGCAAACCCCGGCCGTGCCGAACGCGGCCGGGGTTTTGCAATTCGGTCGGCTCGATAATTGCAAGGATTACGTAACCGAACGCCGCGGTTTGGCCGGCTTCTGCGGCTTCGGGGGTTTTGGCGGCGGCGGCGGCGGTTCGACGCGTTCGATCAAGGTCAATAGGCCTGCCGTGAAGCGGTAGAGGCCGGGACGTTCGCCGGTGCTGTAAAGCATGGTGACTGAGCGATCGCCGCGCTCGTTTGCGCCGATGTCGATTTTTTCAGGTGGCCCGAGCGAACTGATCACGGCACATTCCGTCATTTGCAGCGCCACCCGGGGCGGGAGCTGTTCCACGGCCGGAACCTCCGCCGTCACGCCGCCTGTCGCCGCGCCATCCGTCGTACCATCGGCTCCGGCCGCTGTTTCGGTCGTGGGCGGCGCGCCATCTGTCGTACCACCGGCTCCGGCCGTTGTTTCGGTCGTGGGCGGCGCACCAACGCATGTGCCGTCCGCATTGACGTAGTCGGCCGCGGTCGCCTTGGCCTGCGTCAGAGGTGCGACGTAGGAGGATGCCCTGGAATAGGGATTCCAATCGAAATTTGAAATGCTGGGCGCTTTGGGAACCATGTCCGACAGCTGGTTCACCGAACAGGCCCCCAGCAGCGCGGAAACGGCTATGGCCGTCAGCGTGGCAAGGCGCGTGGGCATTGGCTGTTGATGCCGCATCCCCGGCAACTTCCCCTCTCCTTTGAGCGACCGTAAGCAAGCCGAAATTTGCGACGCCATCAAGGCACCAATCAATGCCTCGGGGGCGCGCATGCCGGCTCACCGGCGGAAAGGTTAATATTGCTCATGCCTTCTTTACCCACCGGCCCCGCTCGTCCGGCTGCCAATAGGTCGCGTCGAAGCCTTGTGCCTTGGCTTTGGTCCAGCGTTCGCGCGCGGCGGCGACGGCATCCGGGTCGTCGCCGTCGAACAGAAGCACGATGCGCTGGTAGGACTGCGGGTCCGCCGGCACCGGCGCGCCATCGACCAGGAAACGCACCTGCGCGCCGTTGGCGTTGTCGTCGCCGGTCGTGAGCAATATGGGCTGCGCCGCAGCCTCGCCCTCCTTGGCGGTGCCATGCGGCAGGAAACCGTCGTCGCGGTAGGTCCACAGATGCGCGTCGAGCGCTTCGACCCGTTCGTCGGACGACGCCTGCACCACCACCCGCCAGCCGCGTTCGAGCGACTTCTCCAGCAGCGCCGGTAGGACCTTTTCCAGAGGCTGACGCTGGAGATGGTAGAAAAGAATTTCGGTCATGACCAAATTTGCTTATCGCCGTGCGTTTCGCGCGGCTCAATGCCGCTCGTAATACTCCGCCACCAGCCGTTCGAGTAGCTGGACCCCGAAACCCGAGCCCCAGCTCCTGTTGATATCGGTCTGCGGCGAGCTCATGGCCGTGCCGGCGATATCGAGATGCGCCCACGGCGTCTTGTCCACGAAACGCTGAAGGAACTGCGCGGCGGTGATCGAGCCGGCGTTACGGCCTCCCGTGTTCTTCATGTCTGCGAATTTTGAATCGATCTGCTTGTCGTATTCCTCGCCGAGCGGCATCCGCCACAGGCGCTCGCCGGACGCCAAGCCCGCCTTGGTCAGCCGCTCGGACAGCTTATCCTCGTTGCAAAAGAGGCCGGCATGTTCATGGCCCAGGGCGACGATAATGGCGCCGGTCAGCGTCGCCAGGTCAACCATGAATTTAGGCTTGAAGCGCGTCTTGACGTAATGCAGCACGTCCGCGAGCACCAGGCGGCCTTCGGCGTCGGTATTGATGATTTCGACGGTCTGGCCTGACATGGACTTGACGATGTCGCCGGGACGCTGGGCCTTGCCATCCGGCATATTTTCCACGAGGCCAATGGCGCCGACGGCGTTGACCTTGGCCTTGCGTGCGGCAAGCGCATGCATCAGACCGACGACGGCGGCGGCACCGGCCATGTCCCCTTTCATATCCTCCATGTTGGCGGCCGGCTTGATCGAGATGCCTCCGGTATCGAAGCAAACGCCTTTGCCGATGAAGGCAATCGGCGCAGCGCCGTCTTTCCCACCGTTCCAGCGCATCACCACGAGCCGACTGCCGCGCGCCGAGCCCTGGCCGACGCCGAGCAGCGCGTTCATGCCGAACCTCTTCATCGCCCTCTCGTCGAGCACCTCGACGCGCACGCCTTGCTTCCGCAAGCCCGTCGCGCGGCGCGCGAATTCCTCCGGGTAGAGAACATTGGGCGGCTCGTTGACGAGATCGCGCGCGATGACGACGCCCTCGGCCACCGCCGCGCGCCGCCGCCAAGCCTTGCGCGCCGCCGTGACATCGGCCACCGCCAGCGTCAATTTGGAACGCGCCGGCCTTTCCTCACCCTCCTTGCGCTTGGTCTTGTAGCGCTCGAAAGCATAGGCGCGCAGCCGAGCGCCCAGCGCAATGTCGGCGGTCTGTTCCGGTTTCAGGGGGCCGGTCGAAAGCTCGGCAAAGATTGTGCCTGCCGCGGCGGAACGCGGGATTTTCCCGGCGGCGGCGCCACCGAGCTTGACCATGTCGGCGGGAACCAGGTCTTTCACCTTGCCGGTGCCGACGATGGCGAGCCGCGATACCTTCAGTCCGGGCGGCGCGATGATGTCGAGCGATGAGCTCTTCTTACCGGTGAACCGATCCGCGGCGGCCGCGCGTTTGACGAGATCGCCAGTCGGCGCAAGCATCCGCCTGGAAGCCGGCCCGAACGCCAGCTTTTCGTCACAGAAGAGCACGAGCACCCCCTTCGCCAACGGAACGAAGGGGGCAAACCCGAGCTTTACGGCGTCGGACATGGAGGATTTTCCTCTTGCATGGATATTACACGGGCGGGGTCCGGCGGGCACAGCTGTCAGCGCGACTGGACCCATATGGACCGCCTCGACCGCCCCTGCAAAGCTCGAAAAGCACGAATCCCCCACCGGAGCGGATTCACCAATCGAATGCCGAGTTGTCGCGCCCGGCGCCCTTGCCTTGCCCAAGCCATTTTGTGCAGAAATCAACGATATCCGGCAAGGCTTAGGGGCGATTCCAGGCCGGAGCCGGGGGCCGTGCGGGAAAGAAGGGCTGGAGGGAAATGGGCTCAATCGGCCGTTACATTTTTCGCGCCACCATCGGGGCGTTCCTGGTCATTATGGTTACCCTGACCGCGCTGATCTGGGTGACCCAGGCATTGCGCGACCTCGAACTCATGACCACTCAGGGTCAGACGACGCTGGCATTTCTGCAAATTACCGCCCTGATCATTCCCAACCTCATCCTGTTGCTCGCCCCACTCGCGCTCGTGATGGCGGTCTCTTATGTGCTCAACAAGCTCGGCACCGATTCGGAAATCATCGTCGTCAATGCATCGGGCATGTCGCCCTGGCGTCTGTTTCAGCCTTTCTTGGCCGCGGCGGCCTTGATCTCCGTCCTGGTCTTCGTGCTGAGCGCCTATCTCGCCCCGGAAAGCCTGCGCAGCTTCCGCCGCTGGGTCATCGAGGTGCGCACCGATCTGGTCACCTACGTGCTCCGCCCCGGTCGCTTCGTCTCCGCGCAGGATGGCGTAACCTTTCACATCCGCGAACGGCTGCCCAACGGCGAATTGCTCGGCGTACTCATCGACGACAAGCGCAATACAACGGAGCACGCGTCGATCCTTGCCGAGCGCGGAGAGGTTTTGAAGAACGAGAACGGCACCTTCCTCATCCTCTACGACGGCAGCGTTCAACGGCGCAAGGCTGGCGACTCGGCGCCGACCATCGTCGTATTTGACCGTTACGCGTTTGAATTGTCGCAATTCTCCGCACCCATGCCGATCAACTATTCGGTTCGCGAACGTTACCTCTGGCAACTCATCTGGCCGGAAACCACCGATACATTCGCCGCTTCGCAGCCCGGGCAACTGAACGCGGAGCTGCATGACCGCATCATGGCCCCGATCTATCCCTTGGCCTTTGTGCTGATTGCCTGCGCCTATCTGGGCGCACCGCGAACGACCAGACAAAGCCGCAATCTATCGCTCGCCGGCACCGCAGCCGCCGTGATAACGCTGCGCTTTCTTGGTTTCGCCACAACGGTCGTCGGCGTGAACTTGCCGGTTGTCATCGCGTTTCAATATTTCGTTCTCGCCACGGCAATAACGCTGAGCATTTGGGCGATCGGGCGCGGTATTATTATCGAGCCTCCCGCCTTCGTCACCAACGCAGTCACCGCCTTGACCGAGCGTTTCGCGCCGTCCGCGACGAGGGCTTGAGACCATGCCGTTTCCATCCACCCTGCAACGCTACTTCGGGATGCGTTTCCTCAGCGCGACGCTGACGATATTCGTCGGCGTGTTCCTGCTAGTGGCGATGGTCGACTACGTCGAGCTGGTGCGCCGCACGTCGGACGTGCCGGACATATCGGGCTGGATGGTTGTGAAGGCTTCGTTGTTCCGAATCCCGCAGATCACCGAAAAGATCATGCCGTTCTGCGTACTGATCGGCGCCATTGCTTGTTTTCTCAACCTGTCACGACGGCTAGAGCTGGTGGTGGTCCGGGCGGCGGGCATGTCGGCGTGGCAGTTCATCGCGCCGCCGCTGGCTGTCGCCTTCCTGCTCGGCGCCGCCGCAACGACGATTTACAATCCCGTGTCGGCCTTACTCCTAGAACACTCCAAACGGCTGCAAGTCGATCTGCTCGGCAAAAAACCCCCGGATACTCGGGGCGTTTCGGCAAGCGGCTTCTGGGTGCGCCAGCGCGGCGCCGACGGTCAATCGATCGTCAACGCGCTATCGAGCCAAGAACAAGGGGTTCGGCTCGGAGGCGTCACTGTCTTCAAATTTGATGCGTCGGGCCAATTCATGGAGCGCGTCGAGGCGAAGAGCGCCGTACTTGAGCCGGGTTACTGGCGGCTGGAAGAAGCCCGCATTTATGCCAGTGGCAATCCCGCCAGCGAGTTCCGCACCTATTCGTTGAACACGACTCTCACCCCGGAGCAGGTCCGCGAAAGCTTCGCGACACCGGAATCCGTGCCCTTTTGGAGCCTTCCGCTGTATATCGAGATTGCCGACAACGCCGGTCTAGGCGCGGCCGGCTATCGCGTCCAATATCACAAGCTTCTGGCGCTGCCATTTCTGTTCATGGCAATGGTTCTTCTTGCTGCCGCAGTCAGTTTGCATTTTTTCCGCTTCGGCGGCGTTCAAAAGATGGTTTTGGGTGGCGTCGCGGCCGGCTTTTTGTTGTATGTTCTGTCCAAAGGATTTGAAGATTTCAGCAGAGCCGGGTTGCTCAACCCCGCGGCGGCGGCGTGGCTTCCGGTGCTGCTCGGCGTCTTCGCAGGAGTGTTGACGCTGCTCTATCAGGAGGACGGCTGATGCCGGGCGACACGGCGACAAAACGACGGAGCTTGGTTGATGCCTGAGCAGATCACGCGCTCTCGAACGCAGGCCCGCAGGGCATGCGTCTTACTGGCAGCGGCGCTTCTTGCCGTCGCCACAGGCGCGATGTCGTTGCCCGCTTTGGCTCAGCAGGTGGTGGTGGTCGTGAATGGATCGCCGATCACCAGCTATGACATCGAACAGCGATCAAAGTTCATCAAGTTATCGACGCAAAAGACGCCGTCCCGGCAGGAGGTTCTCGACGAATTGATCGATGAAAAGATCAAAGTGCATGAGGCCAGCCTCTACAGCATGGATGCCAAGGATTCGGATGTTAATCGCGGCATCGCCAATATGGCCAGCCGCTCGGGACTAAGCGTTGCGCAATTCACCCAGGTGTTGGCAGGTCAGGGAGTCGCGCTGAATACCATCAAAGCGCGCATGAGAGCCGATTTTGCCTGGAACCAGCTCGTGCGGGCCAGATTTCCCGCAACCCTGCAAATCGAGGAAAGCGAGATCAGGGACGTGCTGGCGAAGAAGGGGGAGAGCGAGATAGTGGCCTATGATTACACCCTGCGCCCGATCATTTTCATCGTACCCAAGGGCTCCCCGTCTTCTTTCGTCGACGGCCGGATGCGCGAGGCCGAAGCCTTGCGCTCACGCTTTAACAACTGCAACGATGGAATCTCATTCGCCCGCGCATTGAAGGACGTGGCCGTGCGCGACCTTGTCAGGCGCACCTCGGCCGACCTGCCGAACGAGCTGCGCGATATTCTCAATGCCATGCCGGTGGGACAACTTACCAAGCCCGAGATCACCGGGCAGGGCGTGCAGGTTTTCGCGCTTTGTGAAAGAATTGAAAACAAGACCGACACGCCGCAAAAGCGCAATATCCGCCAGGAACTTTTTTCCGCGCGCTTCGACGCTCAATCCAATCGCTACCTGAACGACGTGCGGCGCTCATCCATGATTGAATACAGGTAGCCGGCCGGCATGTCGCAACCGCTGGCGCTGACGATTGGCGAGCCCGCCGGCATCGGACCGGATCTCACACTGGCCGTCTGGCGGCGGCGCTTCGAAGACGCTCTGCCGGCCTTCTACGTGCTTGCCGATCCGCAGTTCCTTGCCCGCCGCGCCAGGATGCTCGCCTTCGATGTTCCGCTGTCCGTCGTGAACCCGGCAGACGCCGTCAAAACCTTTGCGACCGCATTGCCCGTCGTGGCAATCGGGCGCGACATCACCGCGCAGCCCGCGCAGCCGGACGCATCCAGCGCTCCTGCCGCCATCGAATCCATCCGCCGCGCCGTCGCAGATGTCATTCGCGGCGCCGCTGCGGCCGTGGTCACCAATCCGGTCGCAAAAAATGTACTCTACCGGGCGGGCTTTGCCGAACCCGGGCACACCGAATATCTCGCCAAGCTGGCCGAAGAGATGGCGGGCGCCAAGGCGCATCCCGTTATGCTGCTGTGGTCACCGGAGCTTGCGGTCGTTCCCGTCACGATCCACTTGCCGCTGAGGGACGTGCCGAAGAGTCTGACGATCGAACTATTGGTCGAGACCGGCCGCATCGTCGCCCGTGATTTCAAGGCGCGTTTCAAGATCAAGCAACCTCGGCTGGCCTTTGCCGGGCTCAATCCTCATGCGGGAGAAGAAGGCGCGCTCGGCGACGAGGATAATGCCGTGGTGCGGCCGGCCGTCGAGCGGCTAAAAACCGAGGGGATCGACGCCCGCGGACCGTTCCCGGCCGATACGATGTTTCACGCCGCCGCACGATCGCGCTACGACGTCGCCTTGTGCATGTATCACGATCAGGCGCTGATCCCGATCAAGACGCTGGCTTTCGATAGCGCCGTCAACGTGACGCTCGGCTTGCCCTTTGTGCGCACCTCCCCCGATCACGGCACCGCCTTCGACATCGCCGGCACCGGCCGCGCCAACCCGTCGAGCCTGATCGCCGCGCTTCGGCTGGCGGCGCGGCTTGCCGCATCGGCACCTGCCCCCGCCCAAGCAGGATCATGAGTCAGATCGACGATCTGCCGCCGCTGCGCGAGGTCATCCGCCGCCACCGCCTCGCCGCCAAAAAATCGCTGGGGCAGAATTTTCTGCTCGATCTCAATCTGACCGCCCGCATTGCGCGTGCGGCGGGGCCGCTCGACGGCGTGACAGTCATCGAGGTCGGTCCGGGCCCCGGCGGCTTGACGCGCGCGCTGCTCGCGCTTGGCGCGCGGCGCGTCATTGCCATCGAACGCGACGATAGAGCCATTGCGGCGCTTGCCGAGATCGGCGAACGCTATCCCGGCCGGCTCACGGTGATCGCGGGCGACGCGCTCGGCTTCGACCCGCGGCCGCATCTCGACGGCGGCCCGGCGCGCGTGGTCGCCAACCTTCCTTACAATATTGCGACGGCCCTGCTCGTTCGCTGGCTTTCGCTGGAGCCCTGGCCCCCGTGGTATGATTCGCTGGTGCTGATGTTCCAGCGCGAGGTCGCCGAACGCATCGTCGCGTCGCCCGGCTCGAAGAGCTACGGCCGGCTGTCGGTGCTCGCGGCCTGGCGCGCCGAAAGCCGCATTCTTTTCGACATTGCGCCGTCCGCCTTCGTGCCGCCGCCCAAGGTCACTTCGTCTCTGGTGCGATTTGTGCCGCGGCCGGCTCCGCTGCCCTGTAATCGCGAAGTCCTGGAACGGGTAACCGAGGCGGCCTTCGGTCAGCGCCGCAAGATGCTGCGCCAGAGTCTCAAGTCTCTGGGCGTCGATCCCTTGGGGCTGCTGGCAAAAGCGGGGCTCGATCCGACCGCGCGGGCGGAAGAAATCCCGGTCGAGGGATTTGTGGCGCTGGCCCGCGCGATGGAGAAGCGTGTCGGTATCGCCTGATCACCCGGGCCAAAACTACAGTTTCGCTTGTAACCCGCGCACGAAGGACGAAAGGCCCAGCTGGCGCTCGCGCCTGAGCCGCTCGGCGGAATGAATGGCGCGCAGATCGTTGAAGGCCTGATCGAGATCGCGATTGATCAGCACGTAATCGTACTCCGCCCAATGGCTCATTTCGTCCGATGCCTTCGCCATGCGCGAACCGATCACCTGGGCGTCATCCTGCGCGCGAGCGGTCAGCCGGCGCTCCAGCTCGGGCACCGACGGAGGCAGGACGAAGACGCTGACGAGATCGTTGCGCGCCTTTTCGCGCAATTGCTGGGTGCCTTGCCAATCGATGTCGAACAGAACGTCGTGCCCGCGCGCGAGCGCCGCCTCCACCGGCGCGCGCGGCGTGCCGTAGCGATGGCCGAATACTTCCGCCCATTCCAGCAGTTCATCGCCGCGCACCATTTTGTCGAAACGCCGCGGATCGATAAAGTGATAGTGGCGACCATCGACTTCGCCGGGGCGCTGCGGCCGCGTCGTCACCGAGACCGACATTTCAATGGCGGGATCGACTTCCAGCAGCATCCGCGACAACGTCGTCTTGCCGGCGCCGGACGGCGACGACAACACCAGCATCATGCCACGCCGGGCGATTGCCCCGCCCTCTTCCCGATTACCGCTCACCCGCGTCTCCTCATTCCAAATTCTGCACCTGCTCACGAAACTGATCGACCACGCTTTTCAGTTCCAGCCCGATGTTGGTCAGGTCGACGTCGTTGGCCTTAGCGCATAGCGTATTCGATTCGCGGTGAAGCTCCTGGGCGAGGAAATCGAGACGGCGGCCGACGGCGCCTCCCTGCCGGAGCAGGCCACGCGCCTGCCCCACATGCGAGGCGAGGCGGTCGAGTTCCTCGCGGATGTCGGCCTTGGTGGCGATCAGCACCGCCTCCTGATGCAGCCGGTCGGCGTCGAAACGGTCGGAGGCGGCCAACAGCGCGGCGATCTGGTCGGAAAGGCGCGCCTTGATGGCCTCGGGCCGCCGGCCGGGCGCCGCCTCCGCGCGCGCGACAAGCGCGGCGATTTCATCGAGCCGCGCTGCAAACAGCCGCCCGAGCGTTTCGCCTTCCTGCCGGCGCATGTCGGCAAGCGCAGCGAGAGCATCGCCGAATCCGGCCACGGCAACCGCCTCCGCCGCCCGGCGCTCTTCCTCCCGCTCGTCCTGGTCGAGGACCTCGACGACGCCCCTGACCGCCAAAATGCCGTCCAGCCGGGGCGGCGCCGCTTCGATCCGGCCGGCGAGATCGCGTAGCGTTGCCAAGACGGCCGTCAGTACGTCTTCGTTGATCCGCACCACCGGGGCGACGCCCTGGCGGCTGACCGTGAGCGTCCCGTGGACCGTTCCGCGCGCCAAAATTTCAGCGGCGCGGGCGCGGACCGGCCCCTCGATGGATTCCCAGCCGGGCGGCAATCGCAGGCGCAGCTCAAGACCCTTGGCGTTGACCGATTTGAGCTCCCAGGCCCAGGCATAGGCCCCGCTGACGCCGTGGCCCCGTGCAAAGCCGGTCATGCTCGAAAGCGCCATCGGCCCAAAATCTCGTTTTGCAGAAACGCCGGAAGGACGGAAGAAAAATCTTAGCCGCGACGCGGCACGCTCACAAGCCGCACGAATACCGGGCGCACGGCGCATTTCCGATCATCGCGAGCCGGACTCGCTCGTGGGCGGCCGGGCCACGGCCTGTGCCGCGCCTTCTACGGATTTTGAGGAGCGGACGATTCACTTTGTTGCTCGAGCGCCCGCAGCCGCGCGACATTTTTCAGATGCTGCTCATAATTTTCCGAGAAGACGTGCCCGCCGCTGCCGTCGGCCACAAAATAAAGTTCCTTGGTGCGCGCAGGCTTGGCGGCCGCTTCCAGCGAGGCACGGCCCGGATTGGCGATCGGCGCCGGCGGCAGACCGTCGATGACGTAGGTGTTGTAGGGCGTCGGCTGTTCGATCTCGCTGCGCAGAATGGGGCGCCCCAGCGAGCCTTTTCCGCCGACCAGACCGTAAATGATGGTCGGATCGGATTGCAGCCGCATTTTCCGCTTCAGGCGGTTGACGAAAACCGAAGCCACGCGGCTGCGCTCCTCAGGCTTGCCGGTTTCCTTCTCGACGATGGAGGCCAGCACGACGAGCTCCTCGGGCGATTTCACCGGCAGATCGGGACTACGCCGCTCCCACACTTCCTTGATCAGACGTTGATGCGCCTGCTGCATCAGGCTGATGACGCGCTCGCGGGGAAAGCCGCGCGGAAAGTTATAGGTATCCGGCAGGAGCGTCCCCTCGCGGGGAATCTCCTTGATGTTCCCGCTCAGCACGTCGCTTTCCAAAAGCCGCGCGATGATCTGCTCGGACGTGAGCCCTTCGGGAATCGTGATCGGATGCTGCACCACGCGTGCTTCGATGAGCGTATCCACCACCTGGCGCAGACTTGCCTGCTTGTTGAATTGATATTCGCCCGCTTTCAGGTCGCCGCGTGCTTTGAGAACGAACACTCCGGCCATGAAAAGCCAGGCGTCGTTGATCACGCCTTCGTGCTGTAGTTGATCGGCAATGCCGCGGATACTGCCGCGCGGCACATGAACGATCTTGTCGCTCACCAGCGGGCCCGGCGCCTCGAAGCGCTGCTTGCCGACGATCAGGGCGGCGCCGATGCCAATGGCGAGCAGGATAAAAACGGTGAGCACGGCATTGCCCGCGACCACGAGCGGATGACGCGCCCGCTTGGAGCGGCGCGTCGGAAGCGGCACGTGTTCAGGTTCGAGAGCGGCACGCGGGCTGCGGGGGTTGATCCTTCTATGCTCCATAACCGATACGCCAGGTCCATTCGGTGGCCGCCCAAATAACAAAGGCGGATAGGGCTCGCCTGCTCCGGCTACGGCGTGTCCGGCAGGGACCGCCGCTGCATTAACTTTTGCCGCCTCGCTAACCGGGTAAGGCACATCCGACCTAGCCGTCAGCGCGCCTGCCCCGCGGCTATATAGCCCGAGAGGCCTACCCGACTGCAATCCCGCCGGCACCGGCCCAGCTCGGCCCGCATCGCCGGTCTTTGCAGTATGCGGCGGCGGCCGTTGTTGACCCATACGATCGAAGGAATGAGGCCGCATGGGGGCCGTCGGATTCGCCGCGCGAAGTTCGTCAAACGGCCGCGGCGCCGGCCGCGGCACGATGGGATCGCGCGGCGGCGACGGTACCGGTTTTCGGTCTGCGGCGGGAATCTCGCGAGACGGCGAGCCCGCGGTCCGTTGCGGCGCCACGTAAAGAACGCCGCCGCCCGCTGTTGGATGTGCCGGCATGGGCAGATCGGCAATTTCGCGGGCGGGAGTATGCGCCGGCGGCTCCGCTTGGGCGGGAGAACCGAACGGGGGGTGCGCCGGATCGCTGGAAACCGGTCTGCCCGGCGGCAGATTGGGCGAACGCGCGCGTCCAAAGTTTTTCGCGTTTCCGCTGGGCGGGCGGTTGAACATCGTCAACGCTGCCGTTCCGCCGCTAGGCCATGCCGATGCCTAAGCATTTGCATTCATCGCCACGCCTTGTTTGCCGGCACCCGGTCGTGCCCATGATGAAACGCCGCAACTCTCCCCGCCGACCGGCAGGCAGAATCACAACCGCTGCCGACGGAGGGTAGGACGAAATATGGCCAAAAGGTGAAGTGAAATCAGTGCTTGCGCGCTTAGTCCACAACGCGCCGGAACACCAAGGACGCATTGGTACCGCCGAAGCCGAAGGAATTCGACAACGCCACGTTGATCTCGCGCTGGCGCGCCTTATGCGGCACGAGATCGATGGAGGTCTCGATGGAAGGGTTGTCGAGATTGATGGTGGGCGGAGCCACCCGATCGCGAATGGCGAGAACGGAAAAGATCGCTTCCGCCGCGCCCGCAGCGCCGAGCAAATGCCCAATGCAGGATTTGGTCGAAGACATGGAAATCCGGCTGGCGGCATTGCCGATCAGCCGCTGCACCGCGCCGAGCTCGATCTCGTCGCCGAGCGGCGTCGAAGTGCCATGTGCATTGATGTAGTCTATATCGCCGGGCGAAATCTTCGCGTTTCGCAGCGCGGCTTGCATGCTGCGGAAAGCGCCGTCGCCGTCCGGTGTCGGCGCGGTGATGTGATAGGCGTCGCCCGAAAGGCCGTAGCCGAGGAGTTCGGCATAGATTTTTGCGCCGCGCCGCTTGGCATGTTCGTATTCCTCGAGCACGACGACGGCGGCGCCCTCGCCCATCACGAAACCGTCGCGGTCCTTGTCGTAGGGCCGCGAGGCCCGCTCGGGGGTGTCATTGAAGCCGGTCGAAAGCGCCCGCGCGGCGGAAAACCCGGCCATCGCCAGCCTGTTGACCGGGGATTCCGTCCCGCCGGCCACCATGACGTCGGCATCGCCCAGGCCGATCAAGCGCCCGGCGTCGCCGATCGCATGCGCTCCGGTCGAACAGGCGGTGACAACCGCGTGGTTGGGGCCCTTCAATCCGAATTCGATGGATACGTAGCCGGAGGCGAGATTGATAAGCCGACCGGGAATGAAGAACGGGGAAATGCGCCGCGGGCCTTTTTCCTTCAGTATGATCGCGGTCTCGGCGATGCCTTCGATGCCGCCGATGCCGGAACCGATCAACGTTCCCGTGGCGATCTGATCCTCATAGGCCGTCGGACGCCAGCCCGCGTCGTCAACTGCCTGGCGGGCGGCCGCCATGGCGAAAAGAATGAATTCGTCGACCTTGCGTCGTTCCTTCGGCACCATCCATTGATCGGCATTGAAGGTGTCGCGGCTGCCGTCGCCGCGCGGGATCATACCCGCGACCTTGCAGGGCAAGTCGGACACGTCGAACTTGTCGATCCGCCTGATGCCGCTTTGGCCTTTGATGAGCCGACGCCATGTTGCCTCGACGCCGCAGGCAAGAGGCGAAACCATGCCGAGTCCGGTGACTACGACGCGTCTCATCAACAAGATCCTCGGCCGGCGCTAGACCGCGCCGTTCCGATGCACAGGCATCGGACCATCGCCTGTTCCCGCACGATCTTTGAATTTCCGGCGGCTGTCAGCTCTTGGCGTTCTTTTGGAGAAATTTGACAGCGTCACCCACGGTGAGAATTGTCTCGGCGGCATCGTCGGGAATCTCGCAACCGAATTCCTCTTCAAAAGCCATTACAAGCTCGACCGTATCGAGGCTGTCGGCACCGAGGTCGTCGATAAAGCTCGCGCCCTCGGAGACCTTTTCGGGCTCGACGCCCAAATGTTCCACGACGATCTTTTTGACCCGCTCGCCAATGTCACTCATCGTTCAAACCTCATGCCTTTCGGATGGGGCTCGTTCGGCAAAGCGATCCGAGCCGTCGCGGTATGGCCTCGTTGTGTTAGACGTCGGCGGGTGACAGACCGGCACCGGCGGATCGCCGCGATGCCACGCCGCCCCTCCGGTTGCCCCCGGCCGGGCCGAGCGTTCGGGTATCATACTTCCGAAGCCTTGACCAGCATGGCGGAAAGGCTGCCCAGAGCCAATTTCGCGCTTGTCCAAAAGTCATATCATGGCCATCCCGCCGTTCACATGCAGCGTCTGCCCGGTCATATAAGCGGCCTCATTTGAAGCTAGAAATACGACGGCTGCGGCAACCTCGTCGGAGGTGCCGAGCCGGCCCGCGGGCACGCGGGCAAGGATCGCTTCGCGCTGCTTGTCGTTGAGCTTGTCGGTCATCGCCGTGGCGATGAACCCGGGCGCCACGCAGTTGGCGGTGACGCCGCGCTTGGCATATTCGGCCGCGACCGACTTCATCATGCCGATCATGCCGGCCTTGCTCGCCGTATAATTGCTCTGCCCCGGATTGCCGGTAACGCCCACCACCGAACTGATGCCGACCACGCGGCCGAAACGGCGGCGCATCATGCCGCGCACGGCGGCGCGGGTCAGCCGAAAGGTCGCGGTCAGATTCACGTTGATAACTTGCTCCCAGTCTTCGTCACGCAGCTGCACGAAAAGATTGTCGCGGGTGATGCCGGCGTTGGCGACCAGAATATCCAGCTGACCCATTGCCTCTTCCGCCTTGGGCACCAGGCTTTCCACCGCTTCCTTGTCCGCGAGATCGCAGGGCAGCACATGCACCCGCGCGCCGAGTTCGGCGGCAAGCGCGTCGAGAATTTCGCGCCGCGTTCCGGAAATCGCGACGGTCGCGCCCCGCGCATGCAGCGCGCGTGCCGTCGCGCCGCCGATGCCGCCGGTCGCTCCGGTGACCAAGGCCGTCTTGCCGGTGAGGTCGAACATGGTGTCCTCCTTCGCTCCGCGCACGGGAGCGCGTTCAGCGGCGCGCGCTGAGGAATGCCTTGACGTCGTCAGGGGCGCCTACCGCGATGCCATTTGCCCCCTCGGCGATGCGTTTGACCAGTCCGCTGAGCACCTTGCCGGCGCCCAACTCGTAAAAAGTTGTAACCCCCGCCCCCACCATGAAAGTAACGGATTCGCGCCAGCGCACGGTGCCGGTCACCTGCTCCACCAGCCGGCGCACGATCTCCGCCGGATCGCTGATCGGCCGCGCCAGAACGTTGGCGACGAGCGGAATCGCCGGCGGCTTCATCTGCACGGCCGCCAAAGCCTCCGCCATGACCTCGGCGGCCGGCTGCATCAAGGCACAATGGAAAGGTGCGGAGACCGGCAGCAGCATCGCACGTTTTGCACCTTTGGCCTTGGCGATCGCCACCACGCGCTCGACGGCGGCTTTGTCGCCCGACACCACGACCTGGCCGCCGCCGTTGTCGTTTGCCGCCTGACAGACCTGATTTTGCGCGGCCTCCGCCGCGAGCAACGCGACCTCGTCGAATTCAAGCCCGATGAGAGCCGCCATCGCCCCGGTTCCCACCGGCACCGCCTTTTGCATGGCGCGGCCGCGAGTACGCAACAGCCGCGCGGTATCGCTGAGCGACAGCGCAGCCGCCGCGGCCAGTGCCGTATATTCGCCAAGCGAATGACCGGCGACGAACTGCACGTCGCGCTTGAGATCGACGCCCGCCTCCGCCTCCAGCACCCGCAATACGGCGAGCGACACCGTCATCAGCGCCGGCTGGGCGTTTTCCGTCAGTGTCAGCTTGTCCGCCGGGCCTTCCCATATGGTGCCGCTTAGTTTTTCGCCGAGCGCCTCGTCGACTTCCTCGAACACATGCCGCGCCGGTGTGAAATTTTCGGCCAGCGCCTTGCCCATGCCGACGGCTTGGCTGCCCTGCCCCGGAAAAACGAATGCGACCGACATTCCCCCACCCTGCGTAATCGGTGGCCGTAAGACACCGCGATCCGCGTTATGTCAAGCGAGCGGTGTGCTTCACGACGCTTCCGGCGGAGCTGCGCGCGGCAGCGGGTGACCGATGCCCAGCGGCTTGGCATCGATCAGAACGAAAGCGAGCCGCGCGGTCTGGTTGCCGCGATTGATCCAGGAATGGTTGGTGCCGCGTTGAATCACCACGTCCCCGGCTTTCAGCGTGACCGTCGAGTCATCCATCTCCATGTCGATTTCGCCGCAAAGCACGATGACGTAGTCGATGGTTTCGGTGCGGTGCATGCGGGCGGGCTTGCCCGGCGGAATATCGTTGATGGCGAAGCGGGTGCCGTTCGGCGGCGGCGGCGTTCCCAAGATGCGGTCGCCCGCGTCCTCGATATTTTCGCCGACGGCGATATCGGCGGGCATTGCGTCAGTCGCCCATATCAAGCGCGACACCGAGCCCGGCCGCGAGGACTTGATCCTGGTGACCGGCGCGTCGATGAGCACCTTGGCCACGCCATTGGCGTCGTGCCCGGTGACAATGCGGCGGACGGGCGGAAGAACCGGGTCGGCGGGCGCCATATCCCATACTCCTTGGTTTTTTCTGCGAAATGCCGGCGATGCTGGATCGGCGGCGACGGCCTGTCAAAAGCACCGTGAAATCCGTGTTTGTCGCGCGGGGTGTCCGAAAACTCGTGTTTTTTGGACAAATGAATCGGCGCCGGTAACGAAGCGACAACACCGGCATGGATATAATTAAATTATTGGCAGAGTACCGGAGCATCCCTATGGCCCGATTCGCTGCGGTAACCGACGAAGACCTGGCGCGGGCCCGGCAGGAGCCCGAATTCCGGCGCAAACTGCTCGCCGACAACCTCGACGTGCTGCTGGACACCCTTAATCGGCTGCGCAATTCGAGCCGGGTAGCGGACCCGGCTTGCGCCCGCCAGATCCGCGAGGGTGTGGAACTTGCCGTAAAGCTCGCCGATCTGCTCCAGGAACCGCCTAAAATGAGCCCTTCCCGGGCCGCCTGAAGGTTGCCGGGCTGCCTTGCCTTTCGGCCCAAACCGCGTATAAACCCCGCATTCCGCTCGATCCCGGCTGGGAACTGAACGGACGGCCGCATGTGCGGCAGGGCCGATTGCCCGGCGTCCCGTGTTTCCGCCTTCAGAGCGTCGAGCCTTCCCGAAGGCTCGAAGGGCTTGGCGCCGGGACGCGCGATTTGGAACCAGGAAGGGCACCCATTTATGCCGCTATACGAGCACGTTTTTCTTGCGCGCCAGGACCTCGGCCCGCAGCAGGTTGAGGAATTGACCACCCAGTACAAGGGCGTCATCGAACAGATGGGCGGCAAAGTCGCCAAGACCGAGTATTGGGGCGTCAAATCCCTCGCCTATCGCATCCGCAAGAACCGCAAGGCGCATATGACCTTGCTGAATATCGATGCGCCGGCCGCCGCGATCGCTGAAATCGAGCGTCAGATGCGGCTGAGCGAGGATGTTCTGCGTTATCTCACCATTCGCGTCGAGGAACTCGAGGAAGGTCCCTCGGCGATGATGCGCAAGGCCGATCGCGATCGGGATCGCGAGGACCGGCCGGGTGGCGGACGCGGCGACCGGTTTCGCGATCGCGACAGGCGGCCGCGCGACGACGCCGATGACGCCGCAGTAGCAGAGGAGGCATAAGCCATGGCCTTTGCTTCTCAGGGCGGCGGCGGTGGCGCCAGGCGGCCGTTCTTCCGCCGGCGCAAGACTTGCCCCTTCTCGGGCTCCGGCGCGCCGAAAATCGATTACAAGGACGCGCGCTTGCTCCAGCGTTATGTGTCCGAACGCGGCAAGATCGTGCCGAGCCGCATCACCGCGGTTTCGGCCAAGAAACAGCGGGAGCTGGCGCAAGCGATCAAGCGGTCGCGCTTCCTTGGCCTGTTGCC
>JBBDNZ010000066.1:0-5667 GCA_040877285.1 Xanthobacteraceae bacterium | reverse complement strand
TCACGAAACTGAGATATCGCCCACTCCCGAGCTTCGTTGCACACCCGTCATAATAGGTGTAAGCCTCGGGAAACTGGCTTGTTTCCGGCCGTTGGGGCGGCGCGGCGGCTGCAAAAGCGCAAGGAAATCCGGTGCCGGAGTCGAAAACCCCTCTCCTCGATCAGGTGCATAAGCCCGAAGATTTGCGGCAGCTCGCCGTCGAGCAATTGCCGCAGGTGGCGGCGGAACTGCGGCAGGAGACCATCGACGCGGTGGCGGCGACCGGCGGCCATCTCGGCGCGGGGCTCGGCGTGGTCGAGCTGACCGTGGCGCTGCATTATATCTTCGACACCCCGCGCGACCGGCTGGTGTGGGATGTCGGCCACCAGGCCTATCCGCACAAGATTTTGACCGGACGGCGCGAGCGCATCCGCACTTTGCGCCAGGGCGGCGGCCTCTCCGGCTTCACCCGGCGGGCCGAGAGCGAATACGACCCCTTTGGCGCGGCGCACGCGTCCACCTCGATCTCGGCGGGCTTGGGCATGGCGGTGGCGCGCGACCTCGAAGGCAAGCCGCACAACGTGGTCTGCGTGATCGGCGACGGCGCCATGTCGGCGGGCATGGCCTATGAGGCGATGAACAACGCGGGCGCGATGAATTCGCGGCTGATCGTCATTCTCAACGACAACGACATGTCGATCGCCCCGCCGGTGGGCGCCATGTCGGCTTATCTGGCGCGGCTCATCTCCGGGCGCGCCTATCGTTCCTTGCGCGAATTCGGCAAGCATCTGGCGCACAAGTTGCCGAAATTCTTCGAGGAGCGCGCGGCGCGCGCCGAGGAATTCGCCCGCGGATTTTGGACCGGCGGCACGCTGTTCGAGGAGCTCGGCTTCTTCTACGTGGGGCCGATCGACGGCCACAACCTCGATCATCTTTTGCCGGTGCTCAAAAACGTGCGCGACAGCGAGACCGGGCCGATTCTCGTGCACGTGGTGACGCAGAAGGGCAAGGGCTATCCGCCGGCGGAAACCTCCGCCGATAAATTTCATGGCGTGATGAAATTCGACGTCGCCACCGGCGCGCAGGCCAAATCGAAGCCGCGCGCGCCGGTCTATACCAAGGTCTTTGCCGAGAGCCTGATCAAGGAAGCGGAGAAGGACGAGAAGATCGTCGCGGTGACGGCGGCCATGCCGTCGGGCACCGGGCTCGATCTTTTCGCGGAAAAATTCCCCACGCGCATGTTCGACGTCGGCATCGCCGAGCAGCACGCGGTGACGTTTGCCGCGGGGCTCGCCACCGAAGGCTTCAAGCCGTTCGCGGCGATCTATTCCACCTTCCTGCAACGCGCCTACGACCAGGTGGTGCATGACGTGGCGATCCAGTCGCTGCCGGTGCGCTTCGCCATCGACCGCGCCGGCCTGGTCGGCGCCGACGGCGCGACCCACACGGGCGCCTTCGACGTGGCCTATCTCGGCTGCCTGCCCGGCTTCGTGGTGATGGCGGCGGCCGACGAGGCGGAACTGGCGCATATGGTGGCGACGGCGGCGGCGATCGACGACCGGCCTTCCGCCTTCCGCTACCCGCGCGGCGAAGGCATGGGCGTGGCGATGCCCGCCGAAGGCAAGCCGCTGGAGATCGGCAAGGGCCGCGTGCTGCGCGAGGGCACGAAAGTGGCGCTGTTGTCCTTCGGCGCGCGGCTGGCGGAATGCCTCAAGGCGGCGGACGAACTGGCGGCCTACGGGCTTTCGACCACGGTGGCGGACGCGCGCTTTGCCAAGCCGCTCGATGTCGATCTCATTTTGCGGCTGGCGCGCGAGCACGAGGTGCTGGTGACCGTCGAGGAAGGCGCCATCGGCGGCTTCGGCTCTTATGTGCTGCAAACGCTCGCGGAAAACGAGGTGCTCGACCGCGGGCTGAAAGTGCGCACGATGGTGCTGCCCGACATTTTCATCGACCACGACTCGCCGGCGGCGCAATACGCCAAGGCCGGACTCGACGCCAAGGGCATCGTCGCCAAGGTGTTCGAGGCGCTGGGCAAGGATGTCGCGGCTGAGACGGTGAAGCTGGCCTAGCTGCTCTGCACTCCGCTCATTCCGGCGTACGCGGGAATCCAGCTTACTCAAACGCGCATATTGCCAACGGCAGACTGGGTCCCCGCTTTCGCGCGGACGAGCGGGAAAATGGACCGCTTCGCTCGGCCGGGATGACAAAGAAAGTAAATTCATGCCCCCTCGCCAACGCGCCGACCGTTTGCTGGTGGAGCGCGGCCTGTTCGAAAGCCGCGCCAAGGCGCAGGCCGCCATCGAAGCGGGCCTGGTGACGGCCGGCGGCGTGCCGGTGCGAAAATCTTCCGATGAGATTTCCGTCAGCGCCGAGCTGAAGGCCGCGCCAGAGCACCCTTGGGTGTCGCGCGGCGGGATGAAGCTCGCGGCGGCGCTTGATCATTTCGGCATCGATCCGAAAGGCCGCGTCTGTCTCGACGTGGGCGCCTCCACCGGCGGCTTCACCCATGTGCTGCTGGAGCGCGGGGCCAAGCGCGTCTATGCCATCGACGTGGGTCGCGGCCAGTTGCATCCCAGCCTGCGCGGGCGGGCGGGCGTCGTTTCGTTCGAGGAGACCGACATCCGCGCGCTCACCCCCGCCCGGCTTTCCGAGTCCCCCGATTTGATCGTGGCGGACGTCAGCTTCATCTCGCTCAAGCGCGTGCTGCCGGCGGCGCTCGGATTGGCGAGGAGCCCGGCGCACTTGCTGGCGCTGATCAAGCCGCAATTCGAAGCGGGCCGCGCGCACGTGAAAAAAGGCATCGTGCGCGATCCAGCCATACATCAGGCGGTATGCGACGACATTTCCGCTTTTGTCGCCGGGCTGGGCTGGACGGTGCTCGGCATTATCCCGTCTCCGATCGCGGGCGGCGACGGCAACCGCGAATTCCTGATCGGAGCGCGGCGTGACTGAACGGCTCGTCATCGACCGCATCGGCCATCGTGGCGACGGCGTGGCCGACGCGCCGGAAGGGCCTATCTACGTGCCCTATACGCTGCCGGGCGAAACGGTCGAAGTCGAGCCGGTGGCGGGCCATCCCGACCGCCGGCATTTGCTGCGCGTGGACAGCGAAAGCCCCGAGCGCATCGCGCCGGTCTGCCCGCATTTCGGCACCTGCGGCGGCTGCGCCATGCAGCATTGGGCGACGGCGCGCTATCGCGCATGGAAACGCGAGCTTGCGGTCGAGGCGCTGGCGCAGGCGCGCATCGAGGCGCCGGTGGGCGAATTGATCGACGCCCACGGCGAAGGCCGCCGCCGCGCGGTGCTGCATGCGCGGCGCGGAACGCACGACGTGCTGCAAGTCGGCTTCGCCGCGCTGCGCGCGCATCAAATCGTGCCCATCGACCGCTGCCCTATTCTCGCTCCCGCACTTGGAGGCGCCATCGCGGCGGCCTGGGACATCGCCGAGGTGCTCAAGGACGCAAGCAAGCCGCTCGACATTCAGGCGACGGCGACCGAGGCCGGCATGGATATCGACGTGCGCGGCTCCGGCCCCGTCGCCGCGAAACGAACGACGCTGCTTGCCGCCGTGGCCGAAAAACACCGGCTGGCCCGCCTGACCCGGCATGGCGAACTGGTGGTGCAGCGCGCGGCGCCGACGGTCAAGATCGGGCGCGCGAGCGTGACGCTGCCGCCTGGCGCTTTCCTGCAAGCGACCGCCGAAGGAGAGGCCGCGCTGGCGCGGCTGGTCGCTGCGGAAACCGCCGGCGCAAAAACAATCGCCGATCTGTTCTGCGGCCTCGGTCCCTTCGCGCTGCGCCTGGCCGAACGCACCCGCATCAGCGCCGCCGACAACGATGCCGAGGCCGTCGCCGCGTTGAACAAGGCGGCATCCTCGACGTCCGGCCTCAAGCCGGTGGAAGCGCAGGCGCGCGATCTTTTCCGCCGTCCGTTGGTGGCGAAGGAGCTGGCGCGCTTCGACGCCGTGGTGTTCGACCCGCCGCGCCAGGGCGCGCAGGCGCAGGCGCGCGAACTTGCGGCGAGCAAGGTGCCGGTCGCCGTCGCGGTGTCGTGCAATCCGGCGACCTTTGCCCGCGACGCGAGGATTCTCATTGACGGCGGCTACCGGCTCATGCGCGTGACGCCGGTGGATCAGTTCCGCTATTCGGCGCATGTGGAGCTGGTGGCGAGGTTTGAGCGGTAACAGACGTGCGTATTCTCTCCGTCATGGCCGGGCTTGTCCCGGCCATCCCGCTTAGGAGGACACGGTTTGCCGATCGAGATCGCCGGGTCTGCCGCTTCGCGGCGCCCGGTGATGACGCTTGGCGTCAATTCCCCCAGCGCTGCTGCCAGATTTCCTCACCGATGGTGCAGCGGATGCGCGGGGCGGCGGCGGAGGCCTGCATCAGGCGCGGCGGCGGCGGGCGGGAAGCGATTTCCTGCACCAGCTTGCGGCGGGTGGCTTCCTTGAATTCGCCGCGGTTTTTGATCGGGATCAGGAAGGCGCCGGGGCCGCCGATGACGCAATCCTCGTAATAGACGTCGAGCTCGCCGATATCCATGCCCGAGCCGAGCGGCACTTTCACCATGATGGGCAGCCCGTTGATGACGATGCCTTTGGCGACGACCTCGTCGCGCATGGGCGCCAAAAGGGCGCCGTTGTTGTTGGCCCCGTCGCCGGATATGTCGATCACGCGGCGCAGGCCCTTGTAACCGCTGTTGTCGAACAGCGCGGCGCCGAATTCGAGCGCGCCGGAAATCGAAGTGCGCGAGGCGCGGCGGTAATACGCCCGCGCGATCTCGTCGGCGAAAGCGTCGGCGGCTTCCGGGCCGTCGATCAGCCGCCAGGGCACGATGATCCTTTGCTCGTTGGCGTTGGCCCATTCGAAATAGGTCATGGCGATCTTGCCGTGAACGCCGTCGCGCAATGCGCTCAGAAATTCCCTTGACGTGATCGCGTGGATATAGCCCTCGCGTTGCAGCGCCTGCTCGTCCGGGTCCATGGAAAAGGAGATATCGACCGCGAGCACCAGCTCCACATCGACCTCGACCGCACCGGAGGATTGCTGAGTGAAACGGTCCACGAATCTCGGTGCGGCGATGCCGGAGCCGTCTCCGGCGCGCAGCGTCCAGGCCGCGGCCAGCGCCGCAAGCAGCAGGATCAGAGGGAAGCGCGCGCGCATCCAACTCTCTCCTCTCGATGGATTCGCCACTGTGACACGGCCGGCGGGCGGGGAGAAGCGCGGCGGCGGCGCCACGGCGGACATGTGCACAGTTGCGTCAATCGACGCTTTGCACGATTTCGGCTGCCGGCCGGCAAGGCAGCTTCAGGGCGTCCGCCGCCGCCTGGCATGTGAGGCTTCCGTCATGCACGTTGAGGCCGTCGCGCAGATGCGCGTCCTCGGCGAGCGCGCGGCGCCAGCCTTTATCGGCCAGCGCCAAGACGAAGGTCCGCGTCGCATTGTTGAGCGCGAAGGCGGAGGTGCGCGGCACCGCGCCCGGCATATTGGTAACGCAGTAATGCACCACGCCGTCAACGACGAAGGTCGGCTCCGAATGCGTGGTTGGCCGCGAGGTTTCGGCGCAGCCGCCCTGATCGATCGACACGTCCACGATAACGGCGCCGGGCCGCATGGCCTTGACCGTCGCGGCCGAGATCAGCTTCGGCGCGGCGGCGCCGGGAACGAGCGCGGTGGCAATGACCAA